>CAMDPK010000007.1 GCA_945904015.1 Candidatus Kuenenia stuttgartensis
CGACGCTCGGCCTGCATCTGGTGGATGAGGTCGTCGAGCACTTCGTCCTGTTCTTGCAGGGCCTGCAACACGGCCCAGACTTCGTCGAACTCGGCCCGCGCGACGGCGGCGTCCAACGATTCGCCCGCCGCCTGTTCCACGTACAGCGGAACCAGGATGTCGCCGGTCGTCTTGCCCGGTGCGTTCCGCATCGCTCGGCCGACGGCCTGCACGATGTCCACCTTGCTCCGCTTGGGAGTCAGGAAGGCGACCATGTCCACGGTCGGCACGTCGATCCCTTCCGTCAGGCAGCGCGCGTTCGATCCGCCGCGGCGGACCTGCCGAGCCGCTTTGAACTCGGTCATCAAGCCGTCGCGAGCCGCCGTGGACATGGCTCCGTTGACATGCAACGCGGCGAATTCGGGAAGGTGAGTCCCAATCCCTTCGCTCCCCTCGCTGGTGAATGATCTCGCCGAGGCCACGTTGCGATGGAATGTGAAGATTTTCTTGAGCTGATGTTCGGTGACGGCCTGAGCCAATGCGATTTGATTGGCGACTTGCTGTGCTTTCACTTCTTCGCCGTTGATGAGCACGGTGCCGTGCCGCATCGCGTTTTGAAAATCGCCCTCAACAACGGAACTGGCGAGCCGATGGGCGTTAGCCCTCGGACGGTCTTGGAGATTCGGTTGGCTCGGCGATCTCGGACGGTCCGGGGGCTGACGCCCTCCGGCTCGCCTGGGATTTTCGCACGCCGAGCGGGTCAGCATGTTCGAGGTGACGACCGAGATCACCACCTTGTAGTTGCAAATGATCTTCTGTTTCGCTGCCTCGGCGAACGACAGCGTGTGGACGACGGGGCCGTAAATCTCCGGCCGATTCATCGAATAGACTTCGATCGGTTCGCCCTCGGCATCGCGTCGCTTCAAGTCGTAATGCCGAGGCGTCGCCGTCAGGAACAGCCGCTTGCGAATCGGCAAGTTGTCGTCCTTGAGCGTGAAGCTGAACTTGGCTCCCTCTCGGCCAGCGGTCTTGTGAGCTTCATCGAAGATGCCGATGTCGAATCGCAAATTGCGATGCATCCCGCGCGCGACAACATCCGCCGATTGGTACGTCGAAAAAATGATCTTCACGCCAGCGAATGAGTGAGCCAGAAATTCTCGGACCTGCTCCGGCTGGGTGCTTACCGAGAACTCTAACTCCGTGGGCCGCATGACCAATTCGTCGTCCCCTTGGCTCACGGTCGGGTCCGAGCAGACGCAGAGGTAGTCGAACGGCTCCCACGCCGTGTTCTTGACCCATTCGCGCAGCGTCTGCCTCAGCAACGCCAGCGAGGGAACGAGCACCAAGACCGTCCGCTTGGCGATGGCCTCGGCCACCCACAGCGCGACGAATGTCTTCCCTGTGCCACACGCCATGACGGCCGTGGCTCGATCCTGTTGATTCAGGGCCGGCAGAATCGCATCGAGCGTTCGCTGCTGATACGGCCGAGGCGAACTCTTCTTCCGCGTCACGATCTTTCCGGCAAGCCAAGCGTCTATCGTGTCGAAGTCTTCGGCGGTCAACGAATCGAGGTCGGTGCCACGAATGCTCGAAAAATCTTTTCGCTGCTCAGCGACCTTGGACACATCTTCCGAATTGGTGAACAGCAACCGGTCGTCGCAGTGGTCCGTGACTCCAAAGAACGTGGCCGTGTCGCTCCAAGTCAGCGGCGCACGCCCACTGCGGAACTTCACTTGATAAGCCCGGCACTTCCCAGAAACCGTTTTGATCACGCCGTCCGCACCGACATCACGAGCCGACAGTCGCAACCGTTTGCGCAACGAAGGCGGGATGGCCTTGTCCGGCCAAACGTACTTGGCCATTCCGACACGCTGCGTGGCAAGATACGCCTCCGCGAACACCTCGAAAGCGTCACCCTTCTGCTTCTCGTCGGCTAACGCTTCGATTCGCCGCTCAAGTTCGGAAAAATGTTGGACGCCTGAAAACAGACCAATCCTTCGGAACTCAGCAGCTTTGCCATGCAGCGGTGCGGTCATTTCGTCGCCCATCACCAATCGGTTGCACAGATCCCCTGAACGCTGGCCAGAGTACGAATGGTCGCGATGCCGTTCAATTGACTCCGTAGAGAAGCAGAAACGTCAGGATGGGGCCGAGAACTTCGATTCGTGTATGCAGCCCCGACGCGCGGAGCGATTGCATTCGGCAATCGACCAACTCCACTCAAGCCAGCACTCTGTTCCCAGCCGTTTCTTTGGGTTCCCGCGGGAGATTGCCGCCAAACTCGCGAACCAGAATTTGACCTTCGTTCTTTGGTGAGCGGAGCAGGAATGGATTGTCGAGTGGCTTCTAGCGGTCAACCGTCGTAGTGCATATTGTTTGCCCGACCGAAGGAGGATCCGGCGAGCATGGGCACTCAGAATCTTTGCGAATTGCACCGGCGTACTGCGGAGCGGTTGGGGCCGCGAGTGGCGTTGCGGCACAAACAGGCCGGACAATTCTGCGATCTGTCTTGGGCGGACTACCGGCGACAGGCGGACGACGCAGCCGCAGGGTTCAACTCGCAAGGAATTCGAATTGGCGATCGCATCGCAATTCTGAGCGAGAACCGGTGGGAATGGTTGATCGCCGATCATGCGATTTTGAGTTGCGGAGCGGCCGATGTTCCGCTGCATGCACCGTTGGCCGCAGCTCAAGTGGAGTACCAAGTCGGGCACAGTGAGTCGCGCGGAATTGTTGTGAGCGGGCAGTGTCAAGCAGACAAAGTGTTCGCCGTGTTGGATGCGTTGCCGCTGCTCGAATTCCTCGTCTCATTTGAGCCGATCATTTCGCCACCGGACTGCCGGCTCAAGCTGTTGACTTGGGACGGACTGAAGCATCGCGGTTGGCAAATGGGTGCCGCTGGTCGCCAAGAGATTGCTCGGCGCGAGGCCGCGATCAGTGGCGGCAACTTGGCGACGATCATCTACACGAGCGGCACGACCGGGAATCCCAAGGGGGTCATGTTGTCGCACGATAACTTGCTGACCAATGCGGTGGGCACTGGGAAGATTTCGTTTATGGAACCAGACGACGTGTTGTTGAGTTGGCTGCCGTACAGCCACATTTATGCGCGGACGGTCGATCATTATTTGACGACCTGGGCCGGCATTACCGTCGCACTGGCGGAGTCGATTGAAACGCTCATTTCCGATTTGGAGGCCGTTCAGCCGATGTGGCTGACGGCGGTGCCTCGCTTTTACGAAAAGGTGTGGAACAGCGTCGCCGAGTTGGTTCCGCCAGAACGTGACGACCGGTTACGAACGCTGTTTGGGCCGCGAATCAGACAGCTCACATCGGGGGGAGCACCATTGCCTCAACACGTTTGCCGCGCGTTTCACGCGGCGGGATTGCCGTTGCTGGAAGGCTATGGACTGACGGAAAGCTCGCCGGTGATTTCGTTCAACAACTCCCAGTCGTTCAAGATCGGCTCGGTGGGACAAGCGATCGAAAACGTCGAGGTGCGCATCGCTGAAGACGGCGAGATCCTGACGCGCGGCCCGCACGTGATGCAGGGCTATTGGAAGAATCCGACCGCAACCGCCGAAACGATTCGCGACGGTTGGCTGTTCACCGGCGATGTCGGCAAGCTCGACGACGAAGGCTTTCTGTCGATCACCGATCGGAAGAAAGATCTCTTCGTCACGTCCGCCGGAAAGAACATCGCTCCCAGCGAATTGGAACGGCTGCTGACCAGCGATCCGTTCATCGACCAGGCGGTCGTCTACGGTGACGGCCGGCACTTCATCAGCGCGTTGATCGTGCCGAACGAAGCGTCATTGAAAGCCGAAGCCACAAAACTCGGATGCGACTGGAACGTCACCGACGGATTCGTGACGACGGCGGTTCTGGTCGATTTCATGCAATCGAGAATCGACGCCGTCATGGAAGTGGTCAGCCAACCGGAACGAGTCAAACGCTGTTTGTTGCTCGACAAGCCGTTCCAACTGGCTGCGGATGAATTGACCGCGACGATGAAAGTCCGTCGCCGGCACATTCTCGCGAAGTACGATCGAGAATTGGCGGCGCTGTACGGCTGACCTACGAAAAGACTTCATCGAGCGCCGCCTTCAGGTCGAGGCGTCGGAACGTGAGCTTGCTGCCGGGGTCTTCGACTGCTGGGCCGGTGAGTTTGAAGATGGCCAACATCGCGTCGGGCAAATTTGGTCCGGCCTGTTTCCAGTCGTAGCCGGACTTGTCGATGGCCTCACGCAGCAACAGAACGGCTCCGCAAACGATTGCGTTCGAGGAGGACGTCGCGGCGGCTGGAACGACCAGATCGATCTTCGCGTGTCGATCGAGATAGACTTCGTCTTTGCCCGGCCGGACCGCACCGATCGCGAAACAATTTGGCTGGCATGCGGGCCAAGAGATGCCGTTCGTGAAGGCGTGATTGCCGGCCGGCGCACTCACCCAGATGTTTAGCTCGCGAAGCCGCTTGAGCTTGGCATCGATCTCGGTGGGGACCGGCTCGGCGTGTTCGAGGTCGTCCACCGGAGCCAGATTGATCGCGGTAATGCGATGCTGTTTGTGATGCTCGATCACCCACTGCAGGCCGGCGGCGAGAGTCTTGCTGTCGGCAACGTGGCAGTGACAGCACTCCAAAGCGCGGACGACGGCGACTTGGTTGTTGAAGGCGACTCCGCGCTTCCCCTTGTAGTTCACGGAGGACGGAATACCGATTGTCGATCCGTGGTAGCCGCGGCCTTCGTGCTTCGGGTCGTCGTCGCCATCGACACTGTCGTACGACACGAGCACCTTCGGCACGTCGCCATCCGATTGTGACCATTCGGGCATCGACAACTTGCAGCCGTCGTCGAGCAGTGCCAGCGTTTGGCCTTTTCCAAACGTGAGCTTGTCCCGGTAGGCCTCCCAGGCATCGGTCACTCGCGCGTGCTTGAACGCCGGCGGATCGGCCGGCTCAACTTCGTCGGCGCTGGCCGAGTTGCGAACCAACAACGAACTCATCGCAGCCACGCCAACGGACAACAAGCTGCGACGCGAGAGAGGTTCGTGAATCATTGGACTTCGCCTCGGATTGTTTGTCTCTCACCCTCTGCGGATTTTCGAGCCTTTGAAGTGGATTTGAATGCGGTAGATGAACTTCGTTCGAGAGTGGATTTGACCGGTGACGAGATCGACACGCTCCGGAACCTCGCGGACGTGTTTGTCGACGACGGCGTGAAAGCCTCGCTCGGAGAAGATGTCGATCAGCATCGAGATTGCCAGCGGGTCTTCGAAGATCCGGTCTTCGGAATTCACATGAGCTCGGCCCGACAGCGCGTGGCGGGTAATGATCGGGAGGAACTTCGTTCTGATGAGTTCCACCATTCGAGTCAGCAGTGCGACGTGCTCCAATTCGTAGCTGTCGAGACGCCGCACGAGTTCTTGCCGAGCATGCAGCGTGATTTCGTCCGCGAGCGGCAACGTTCGCAAACGCTCGAAAGTGCGTGGGTCCAACTCCAGCGAGCTTTGATACTGCAACTCTTTGAGGATGTTCTCCTCGACCTCTTCGATCGGGCCTTCGGCGTTGATGAAGTGGTAGTGGTAAAGCTGCTTCAGAGAAGTCAGCGCGTTCCACGTTTGTTCTTTGAAGACGCGATATCGGCGGCGCACGGTTTCTTCGGACATGTCCGTCGCGCGTTGTTCGATGAGCCTTCCGACGCCCGTCTCGGCCACTTTGCGATTGTGTTCAGTGATCTCGCGGCCGCGATTGACCTGACGCGCGATGCTGGTGTTCTCGCTGACGAACAGCACCATCGCGTGAATGGTCGGACGCCGAAAATGAATCGCCAGCGGCGTATTGGCATAGTCGTTGTGAAGTTGGCTGATTTTGTCGACCAGCAGCTTGAGACACTCGACCTGCACCTGAGTTCTCGGAAAGCCATCGAGCACGACACCATCGCGAAACTGCGGTTCGAGCAACTTGCGGAGCAGCAGACCAATCACTTCTTTGTCACCGACCATGCCCCCTTGCACCTTGATCTTCTCCGCTTCGGGCGTCGTCAGCAGATCGCTGATCACAATCGGCGGGCAGGTCAATCCGCGAGCCGACATGATGAAGCGCGTGTGCGTTCCCTTGCCGGCTCCGGGAGCACCCCCCAGGAGGATGATCTCTTTTGGAAATCGCAGGTTCTCTTGTCCGACCTCTTCTTCGAGGTCTTCCCAGATCGGTGCAAAAATGACCCGGACGTCTTTGACTTCCAGGTCGAGAAGCTGTGGTGCGGGAGTTTGTGCGGGCATGTTGCTGGCTTGATGGAATGAGACGAGTGGTTGTTTCGATGGCATCCGTGGCAACCGACAAGCAAAAGCCGACTTGTTTTAGCGGCCTCAGGAGCGACATGACAGTTTCGGTGACGTACCTCGTTTTTCTGGTGTCACGTACGACCGCAAGAAGTCCGCAGGCACCATGACCAACTCTTGGCGAATGACGTCGATTGGCGGATACTCGGCGAGTGGCAAAAAACCGCTGTTTGCGGCGAATGGTTTCGTAGTTCGGAAGGTCATACTTGCCACCCATCCGACCTGATTCTCTTTGTGATCTTGGAAACTCAAATGTCTGAACGCTGGATCGCTGACCGGATGCATCTCATTGACGCTTCGGGAATTCGAAAGGTCTTCGACCTTGCTGCAAAAATGCAGGATCCGATCAATCTCAGCATCGGACAGCCGCACATGGACACTCCCACGGCGATCAAAGAGAGCCTGATTTCGGCGGTGCTCGCGGGGAAGAACGCTTACTGCCAGACTCAAGGCATCGCGCCGTTGATTCAAAAGCTACAAGCCCAGATTGATGCCGACTTCAATCACCCGGATCGAAAGATCTTCGTCACCAGCGGAACCAGCGGCGGTCTAATGTTGGCATTGCTGGCTCTGGTCAACCCCGGTGACGAGGTCATCGCCTTCGATCCGTATTTCGTCATGTACAAGCATCTGACAACGGTCGCCGGTGGCAAGATCGTGCCGATCAACACTTACCCGGACTTTCGGCTGAACGTGGCCAAAGTTCGGGCGGCCATCACTCCGCGCACGAAAGTCATCCTGTGCAATAGCCCGTGCAATCCGACTGGCTACGTCGCCTCCGAATCGGAACTCCGCGAATTGGCCGAGTTGGCGGCGGAGCACGACATCGCACTCATCAGTGACGAAATCTATCGAGCCTTCTGCTACGACGCCCCATTCGTCAGTCCGGCTCAATTCAATCCGCAGACCATCGTGATCGACGGCTTCAGCAAGTCGCATTCGATGACCGGCTGGCGGCTTGGTTGGGTGCATGGACCAGAACAACTCATGCAGCAGATGTCGAAGCTGCAACAGTTCTCATTCGTTTGTGCTCCGCATCCCGTGCAGTGGGCGGGCCTGTCCGCGTTGGATGTGGACATTTCCGGCTCGGTCGCCGAATACCGCGGCAAACGGGACTATTTGTTGAAGGAACTCAGTCCGCACTACGAAATCGCTCCGGCAGGCGGAGCGTTTTATCTGTTCCTGAAAGCTCCCTGGGGGACCGCTACCGAATTCGTCACAGAGGCCATCCGCCATGATTTGCTGATGATTCCTGGCAATGTCTTCAGTTCCCAAGACACACACTTTCGAATTTCGTATGCTGCTGACAATCGGACATTGGAACGTGGTGTGGAAGTGCTCATTCGACTCGCGCATCGAACATAGGGATTCAGGCGATGACGCTATCAGCTCTCGACGATTGGCGAGAAACACTCCGGCACGAGTTTCAGGCCGAAGAGGGCAGCTTCCTGGAGATTGCCCAAAACGAGCGGCGTTGGGACAAGGCCGTGTTCCGGGAACTGATCGAAGCCATGCGTGACTGCTGCGTCCGCTGTGCGGACGACGAACAACTCGATCGTTGGATGGCTCACGGTTTTTTCTACGTCCCCGCATTCGTCCGCGCTTGGACTCAGCAAGATGATTTTCATCGTCCCGACGAAGAGTACTGGGATCGCGCCATTCACCTCCTGGAAGTGATCAGCCACTGGTTCTTTTGGGGAGAACCTCCGACGCAAGAAGGCGAGGTTGATGTCTTGACGTTGGAGTAACCGGGCAGGAGATCGCCCATCAGCGTGAATCAATCTCCGCGAGAATTCCTTGGCCGAGTGGCGAAATAGGCAGACGCACAGGACTTAAAATCCTGGGTTCCGAAAGGGGCGTGCGGGTTCGATTCCCGCCTCGGCTATTCAGTGATGTCGATTTCGTGCTGTGCCGCAGATTCGGGTTTCAGGTTTCCAGGTGAGTGTGTTCGATCTTTCCACCGCGTCTACGGTTTCGCGGTCCTGGGTTTCTTGCGTCCTCGCTTGGCAGACGGCAGAGCCTTGTCACCCGCTCGGCCGATGTATTCGGTGGCCGCTCGCGCCAGCAGTCCTGATCTCGATTGACCGTTGGCATCCGCAAAGCGATCAATGGCGTCCAGCACACGCTCTGGCAGAGTAATGTTGATTCGTTTGCCCGCTTGTTTGAAGATGCTCCGCAGAGTCCCCCGCAGAATATCTTTCTTCGGACGTGTCGCAACCACTATGCCGCCTGGCGTTCCGTGAAACCGGCGGACTTTTTCAGGTGTGTTGCTGTAGCCCATGCGATAAACTCACCGCCACACACAACCAGAAGGCGAATCATGTCTGCAACTATCGAAGCTCCTGTCGATCTTGTCGAATCGGTGGCTCATTTGCGACTGCCGCCCAAAGAGGACTCTCGGCTTCAAGAATTGATGGATGCCAACACCAACGGTTCGCTGACCGCTGCGGAGCGTGAGCAATTGGCGTCGTTGGTGGAATGGAGCGAGTCGCTGTCACTGCTGCGTGCCCGCGCGTTGCGTTTGCTGGGAGAGCAACCCGCATGAGTTGGTCGCTGATCGTGGCTGAAGTGGAGCAGCGCGCGGCGGGACGATGCGAATACTGTCGGATGCACCAGTCGCTGCAAGGCGCGACGTTCCATGTCGAGCACATCGTGCCAACGGTGCAGGGTGGTTCCTCGACGTTGTCCAACTTGGCTTGGGCTTGCCCCGGATGCAATCTCCACAAGTCAGATCGCACGGAAGTCACGGCCGCCGACACCGGCGAATCCGTGCCGCTGTTCCACCCGCGAGCACACGCTTGGTCCGACCATTTCGCTTGGGACGGTTTCCGCCTCCTCGGTTTGACGCCCATTGGCCGCGCGACGATTCTGGCTTTACATCTCAATCACGAACGCCGTCTGCGAATCCGACAAGCCGAGCAACTCTTCGGACTGTTCCCACCAGCAGATTGACGCACCACCACGACGCGCACGGGCGAATTGGTGACAGCGACAGGAGTCGTCTTGGAAAAGAACTGATCGGCGGGCTGCGAGAACTGTCCGACTTGCTCAAGCGAAAGGAATCCGCAGGAGGCGGATCGGCCAAGTTCACTTGCCACACGATTGTCTTGGACTTCCAGCCGACGCAGTACGACGCGGCCTCGGTCAAGAAAGTCCGCAAGCTGTTGGGAGCCAGCCAAAGCATCTTCGCGCGGTTCTTGGGAGTGACCGCGAAGACCGTGCAATCATGGGAGCAAGGTCAAAGCACCCCCTGCGACATGGCCTGCCGCTTCCTCGACGAGATTCGCGCCGACCGCGACTACTGGCTCAAACGCCTGCGCCGCATGGCCACGCCGAAACGGCAACCGGCCGAGCGTTGACAAAGACCACTCGCTTGCGCGTCGTGCTGGTGTCGCACACCCGACCCGCGTTGCCGTGTCGGCTTGTGGCGCGATGTTCACGCGCTTACGTTGGCTGGCAATTCCAGGCGCGCTGTGCGCGGGTCTCCTGGCCCAACTTTGTTTCGCGAGATCAGCGGTTTGATGGTGGGATGACGGCCTCACCCAGCAATCGAATGGCAGACGCGGTCAGGGGCGAGCCATCGAACTCGATTTGAAGACACGCCTTGTTCGGGCGGTTGCGGAGATATTGCGTGAGATTCATCCAACAGATGGTTCCGTGTCCGTCGCGAATGACCAACCACACATCGCACGGTTGGCTTTGCCAATAGTGGAGGTGTCGATGCTTCTTCACGTCGAAAATCAGCTTGCCATCTACTTGTCGCAGACGCAGATGTGAGTCACCGCTCCTGAGCTGCACGTAGATCTTGCGGCCACTCGCGTTGCCGTCTTTGTCCCGGAACTCCAACTCACCGTCGATGCCGTTATCGGCTTTGGTTAGATCACGGAAGATCGCGTTCGCCTCACCGCAGATGGTGTGCATGTGGCCTTCAAGTATCTGTTCGAGTGCCTGCGTGCTGAGTTGCAAGCCGGCCAGTGCGTCGTTGGGTGATTGATTCGATGCAGCGACATCCGCCAAATCATCCGCGAGCTTGGAAAAAACAACGGACGTCGCGGGCATGGACGTGAGCGGTCCCTTTTTCGCGGTGCCTGGCGGTTGCTGCTCACCGCTCAGCGGATTGCCGCCGAGCTTCACCGAACAATTCTCTTTGCCTTTTGACTGCAACGATTCGAGTCGTACAGCCAACGCGACGAGCGCGGGAGCGGCTAAAGATTTCTGGATTCGTCCGATTTCCGAAAAGAGACACAGTTCGCGACCAACGACTTGGATTGGCGGTTCACTCGGACTCGATGGCTGCTCGGCAATCGGAGGTTTGATTGGAAGCCGAATTGTGGCCTCGGTGGCGTTCCGATGCGCACGAACTCCGAGTCGCCTCACGTTCCGTCCGTTCGCTAAGTCGTCGTCTCGTTCCGCCCAATTTCCGAGTGCATAAACGACAGAATAGAGTTCGTCCAACGCACGAGTGACGGCAACGGCATCAAAGTTAATGTTACCTGCCTCGGCAATGCACGCTTTGCCAAGACGTTCCAACTCTGCGATTTGTTCAACGCGATTGCGTCGCGTTTCTTCCCAGACTTCACGAGGTAATTCATCGGCTTTCGCCGGGTCGACCCAATTGTTGGAGTAAAAAAGAAGCTGTTCAGATTCGATGATCTGTTCGACATGGCTCCGAATTCGATCAACAACGCTATCCGTCACGGCATCACCAAGTCGCATTACACAGCGAGAGTTTCGATTCAGACACCGCTCGGCGGCGGCTACGGAGTCTAATCTCAACGCGGCAGGGTATCGCAAGGACTCGCACAGGCTTGAAAGCGCAAAGCTCTTCTCGAAGAATTGCGTTCGGAATCTGTTTGCCACGACATAGCTTTTGGCTGCTCTCGATTTGCAAGGGTCTGGCAATGACGATCACGATGAACTGCCCGCATTGTTGCTCGAAACTCCGTGTCGAAGAACGGCTTGCCGGATCCACGCGCCCATGCCCGAAATGTCATCAGCCTGTCGCGATTCGCCCAACCGAGTCGGCGGGATTGGACATTGATGCGGTCAGACCACGAGTTTCTGTCACGCCGCAACATGAACCAAAGCCGAATCTGGTAACGACCGTCTTTGGCCGCTTTCAAAGACTTCCGCCAATTCTTCGCTGGTCGGCACTCGCTGGTGGAGTAGTGATCGCCATGCTCGTGTTCCTCGCCCTTATGCCGCGAACAAATCCAGCGGAAGACCTGGCTCGGCGAGCAAAAGATGGTGCCGCATCCGCCACACCCGAAGAGTTAGCGGACGCCAATGGAGAGGAGCCTAACCCGGCACTCGAAAAAGTGCCGGTGAAGAAACAACTTCACGGGCGGAGGGGCAACCGCGATCGTGAAGTCGAGATCGCCGAAGCCGCGATTGCTGAGAAGCCGAAAGAAGAAATTGCTGAGAAAGCAAAAGTCCAACCCGACGTACCCCCTTGGGAAACCAAACTCAAAGAACCCAAACTTGTCGCTGAGGAACTAGAGCAATTGCTCGCAAAATTTCAAGAAGATGAATTCTTTGCGCATGATCTGAATAAGAAGTCGATCCGATGTCGATTTGCGCGAACGAAAGCGAATCTATCGAGAGACAACAAAGACCCTTCAATTGAACTTGGGCACATGTTTATCAACAAGATGGAATATGACTTCAAGAATGGCGTTTTTTCGGTAGTAGCGACTGTCGAACTCGCAGGTACCAACCTGTCGGCAGAGGAGTACGTCAATCTTTTGGGAAACCGCTATTTGACGTTTTCGATACCAGTTGGCGAGGAGGAAGCGCGACAATTCAACTTATGGTACAAAGCGGCGCATCTAGGATTGGACGTCCAATTCGAGATTGTTGGATTTCGCAATCAATCGGAATACTCCACTTTCTGGGAGCAGAATCTGAAGCACACATATTTCAGCACAAAAATAAGAAGTGCGAAATTTATTTTTGTGCCATAGCGAGAGTTGTCGGCGGTGCTGCGGTTCGTCTCTTTGTCGCTGCTCAGCTTGGCCCCTATTGGGCCACGAAGTCGTGGAATCTTGAGCTACAGTCCGGGCCAATAGCCTGGGGCAGCGAATCCGGAGTGACGTCTCCGTCAGCATGGCGGTGCGACGCAGAGTCAAAAAGCATGGCGGCTGGCGGCCTCGGTGGAGCCTGAGTTTGACCGCTGTTGACTGCGCGCTGATCCGTCGTATCTTATCCACCGTATCCCGTTGAATCGTCTGAGTCGTCGTGCCCGAAAGCGAGCGATCAATGGATCTTCAAACCGCCCCTGCGCGAATGGTTGAAGCCACTCTCTTCGCCTTCCTGGTTTCAACCGCTGCCCTCATGCCGTTCGCTCCAACGCTGGCCTCACCGCCGGCCGAGCCGCAACGTGATGTCCAGGCGGGCGTTCTCAGCGGTATGTCCTATCTCGAACTCAAAGGCCTCGACTGGAGGCGCGAACGGAAGTGCTCCTCGTGCCATCATGTGCCGATGATGATCTGGACGCAGCAAGAGGCGCGGCGACGGGGAGTCAAGGTGAATGAGGCCGCCCTGCAAGAGGCCACGGATTTTTTGCTGGCGGGAGATAATCGCGCGAACATCCTGAGCAACCCGGATGTGCCGCTGCCAGGCAACGAGAACTACGCGAAGCTGGGCCCGCTCTACACGATGATGGCGTTTCGCGAGTACCCCGTTCCGCCGGCGGCGGACCCCGATGGAACCGTCCCGCGCTGGACTGCATACTTGCGTTCCAAGCAGCAAGCCGACGGCTTCTGGTTGCCGCATAGCGGCCGGCCTCCCAACAGCCCCAATGACGAGGAGTCGATGACGTTGACCGTCCTCTACACTCTGGGCTCGGACGCGGATGCCGACGCCGAGACGAAACGGACTCGCACGCAGGCCCACCAGTGGCTCGCCAAGAACTTCAAAGGGATCACTCCGCAAGCACTCTGCTGGAGCATCCTCGCGGGTTACGAGGAGAAGTCTGCCGCCGCGCAACTGTTCGAGCGACAAAACGCCGACGGGGGTTGGAGTCAGACGAAAGAGCTGGCCAGTGATGCCCAAACGACGGGCCACGCGCTCTATGCCCTGCTCTCGCGCCGCAGCGTGGGAACGGACCATCCCGCGGCCGTCAAGGCGCGCGACTTTCTGCTGAAGGCGCAGACGCCGGACGGTTCGTGGTCGATGACCTCGCGACCCCGCGCCGACAGACCGGAGGAAGGCCCCGCCAAGAACCTGGAGCCGATCACCTACTTCGCAACGGCGTGGGCGGTGCTCGCCCTGCTGCAGTATCTTCCGCCGACTCCTTGAATTCCGGCGGCACGGCGACGCGACCAGAAAACTCGCGCGGCGAACGTGCGGTCGTCGGCTCACTTCGCGTGCAGCATGTCGGAGAGGATGAATTCCGAATCGGTGACCATCAGGCATCGAGCTGCGAAAGACATCATGGCAGAACTCTTGTGACAATCGGCACACGCACAACGCGCGTGCGGAACGAGCCGTCCGGCTCCAAGTCGAAGATGCGGAAACCCGGTGGGACGGAATCGGGGACCAGCATTTCAGTTTCCGGAAGGAATTGCACGCTTGTCGAGGGAGTCGTCAGCAGGAGTACGTTCGCTTGGGCGACCGTCATCTCGTGATGGATGTGCCCGCAGCAGACGAACTTCACCTGCGGTGATCGCCGCAGCAATTCCAGCAACCGTTCGGCATCTTCGAGTCCGATTTCGTCGAGCCAGCCGGTGCCGACCTTCAGCGGCGGGTGATGCAAAAACACTGCCGTCGGCCGGAGCGGTTCGGCCGCCAACTCGCGCGCGAGCCAATCTCGCTGAGACTCGCCCAATTGACCGCGCACTTCACCGGGCAATTGCGAATCGAGTCCGATCAGCCGCCAGCCGCCGATCGCATCCGCGAAGACGTTGCGATCGTCCACGACAGTCACACGATCGCCGAAGACTTGCCGCATGAAACCGCGATTCTCGTGATTGCCAGGGATCAACCGCAGCTTCGGCAGCCAATCGCCGAGCAGTTCGCGGAGCACTTCGTAGGTTTCCCGGAGTTCATCGTGAGCCAAGTCGCCGGTGACGATCAGCCGCTCGGCCGAACCGAAATCTCGCCGCAAGACGTCGAGCACCGCCTGCAAATTGGTGCGAGTGCAGACCCCCTTCAATTCGCCAAGCGGATCAGCCAACAGATGCAGGTCGGTGATTTGCACAATGCGCGCGGTCATCGAAAAAAGACTCCTCTGCCGCGATCGTAAACCGCGATCTGGCTGGCGAGAACCTTGGAGTGCGGTGTGTCAGCACCGCTTTGGTTCAATGAAAAGGCCGTTCGAGTGAAGTCACTCGAACGGCCAGTGGTCAGGCGAGATTGAATTGAAAGTCGTTACGCCTTCGGTGCGCCATCTTCGGCGGGCTTGGGCGCGTCGGTCTTCGGCTCTTCTTCCTTGGGCGGCTGCGCTGGCTGCGGTTCGGCTTCCGGTTTCAAGACTTTGTGCTCTTGAGCGTCACCTGCCGGAGCGGCCACTCCACACGAGCTGCAACCGGTCGGAGTCGGATTGCAGACCGTCACGGGGACCATCTGGCAGACTTCGTAGGCCACTTGCTTCGGCACGCAACGAGCCACCATCCGGGTGTACGTCGTCGGCACTTGCTTGGCGACGCAACGAGCGACTCGCTGAGTCACCGTGTACGGCACTTGCTTGCAGACTTGGTACGGAATCTGGCAGGTCTTGGTCTCTTCGACGTTCTTGTACGTCGTGCAAGGGACGCTGCGGACGTGCTCTTCCTTAACCCAGCGGCAAGTTTGGACCGGCACCTTTTGAGTGACCGTCTCGTTCACATACCTGACGGTTCGGACCGGAATCCGATCGACCACTTCTTCATTGACCATGCGGCAGGTACGGACCGGGATGCGATCCACAACAACTTCCGGGACGTAGCGGCAAACTTGTTGCGGGCAGATTTGGCGAACGACTTGCGGCTCGTAGGTCGTGTAGTTGACTTGGCGTTGCACGACTTGCGTTTGCCAGACTCGATAAGTGATTGGCTGCACATTTTGCTGCCAGCCCATTGTCGGAGTCTGGCTGCACGGATTGCATTGCCACTTCGGTGTCGGCAGTCCGTAGTAGCAGTCCTGCTTGCAGACCCATTGGCCGCAGACTTGCGGCACTGTCGCACAGCGAGTCACCGGACGCATGACCGTGTGGCAAACTTCGCGATTGATCGTTTCCGTCACGGGACGCATCACAGTCCGGCGGCACTCGCGAAAGCTGTCTTCAAAGACTTGCTTCTGGACGGTGCGACGGCACTCGCGAACCGATTCTTCCCAAACGGGCTTGCAGACCGTGTAGCTGCGCTCTTGTTCGCAGGTCTCGTTGATCTGCCTCATGACCGTGTAGCGTTCTTCGCGAGCGGCGGTCTCGGCAACTTGGCGGCAGACCGTGTAGGTTTGCTCGCGATAGGCAGTCTCGACGACCGTTCTGTTGCAGGTGACTTGTTGCTCGTCCCAAACAGTCTCATAGACCGTCTTGTTGCAGTTGACTTGTTCGGGTTCGTAGACCGTCTCGTACACGGTGCGATAGCAGGTCTGGCGTTCGACCTTGCACGACGTGTAACACGCCGACGGCTGGCAAGCGTTCGTGGGGCAACTGCCGTAGTTGCAGCTACCGCAATAACCGCCCGCTTGAGCAGTGCTCGCGGCGGCGAGGGTGGCGACGGCCACCAATCCCAACAGAATGGCTCTCATGAAATATCTCCCAAGGGTGTGGATCACGTCGCCAAGCGAGGGGGTATCTCTGGCGGCAGACGGAATCGTCTCGAATCGTTTGGAAACAAAAACCACCAGTCTGGTTTTCCGGTTTGTGGCAGTAGCGTAAGTTGCGTTGTGTCGTCCCGTGAGCGAAAAGCTCTCGATTCTCCCGGTCTCGCGGCGAGGAACGGTTTTCACACCGCACGACTGTTACTTCCGGCAAGGTTTCCCCAAGTTCGAGCGAAAAATGAAGGTTGGGGAAGTGCATCCAGCCCACCAATTTCGCTAACCCGCAAAGTTTGACATGCTCGATACAACCGAATCACTGAGCAAAACCGCCAACTTCGCCAGTCCGGAAGAGCGAAACAGGGTCGTTCAACAGCTTCAGACTTTGCTCGGCGATCGCTGCTCAGTTCTGCCTGGCGATCTCGATCAGCACGCGAAGGACGTCTCGCATCACAAGCCGCAGCGGCCGGACTGCGTGGTCTTCCCACTGTCGAATGACGAAGTCGCCGCCGTCGCGTCACTGTGCCATAAAAGTCGCGTGCCGATCATCCCGTTCGGCACGGGCACGGCGGTCGAGGGCGGAGTCGTCGCGATTCACGGTGGAGTTTGCGTGGACCTCAGCCACATGAATCGCATCCTGCGATTCAGTCCCGACGACATGGACGTCACCGTGCAAGCCGGTGTGACACGGTTACAGCTCAACAAATACCTCGACGAGTCAGGCACAAACCTCTATTTCCCAATCGACCCAGGTGCCGACTGCACGCTCGGCGGCATGACCGCGACACGAGCCTCCGGTTCCGCCGCCGTGCGCTACGGCACGATGCGCGACCGAGTGCTCGCGCTCACCGTCGTCTTGGCACACGGAGAAATCATTCGCATCGGCTCGCGTGCGCGAAAGTCATCAGCCGGCTATGACCTGACGCATTTGTTCGTCGGCTCGGAAGGAACGCTCGGACTCATCGCCGAGGTGACGCTGCGATTGGCTCGCAAACCCGATGCTGTGTCCGCCGCAGTGTGTGCGTTTTCTGATGTCGATGCCGCCGTGCATGCGGCGATCGCGATTCTCACCACCGGCATCCCGATGGCACGCCTCGAACTGCTCGACGAAGTACAAATGGCAGCGGTCAATCGTTACAGCGTCTTGAACTATCGCGAGTCACCGACGCTCTTCTTGGAATTTCACGGCAGTCCCTCGAGCGTCGCCGAGCAAACGGAAGCCGCCCGCGCGATTATTCACAGATTCACGAGCGAAGAGTTCCAATGGGCGACCGACGAGGCCGACCGACGACAATTGTGGCAAGCACGACACGACAGCTACTACGCCTCGCTCGCCCTGCGTCCCAATGGTGCCGGCTACGTCACTGACGTCTGCGTCCCGATCTCGAATCTTGCCGAGTGCATCCACCGATCCAAAGAGACGCTGAAGACCACCCGCATCCCGGCCCCGTTGTTCGGCCACGTCGGCGACGGCAACTTCCACGTCGTGTTCTCGATTGATCCAAACTCAGCCGAGGAACTCGCCGAAGTCCAACGTCTCAGCGACGAGATCATCACTCACGCCCTCGCGCTCGACGGCACTTGCACCGGTGAGCACGGCATCGGTCTCGGCAAGCGTGCTGCTCTGCGGCGCGAGTTCGGACCCGCCGTCGATGCGATGCGGGCGATCAAAACCGCCCTCGATCCACACGGAATCATGAATCCCGGCAAGGTGCTGTAAGCGAGAAACCAACTCGCTGATTCACGACGGCTTGAACTTGACGGTTTGGCGCGCTGGCTTTGGCGAACAGGCTTCGTGAAACTCCCTGTCGACTCGTGGGTCCGGCGATGGCGGGACAATTTCCACTTTACGAGAGAGCGGATTGGCTCAGACTTGTCGGTGTTGAACCAGCTTTTCGCCGACGAATACACTGGCGGAGCGAAGTCTGGCAACGCTGCGTTCGCCGAAAGACCTCCTGGTGATTGACGAAGGTCACATGATGGATCGCATCGATACCTTGCGACAGTTGGTGGAATCTCAACGAGTTCGTTGGCAGCGATGGAATCTGTTGGAGGCGCTGGGTTGGACGCTGTCCGCTCTCTGGGCGTACTTTCTGGTGGCCATCCTGGTCGATAGTCTGGCGCATCTTCCGATGTGGGGGCGCGTCGGGACGGCCGGCGGTTTATGTGCTGTCCTATTCAAGTTCGGACGAGGTCTGGCACGGCGCTGGCAGGAACGGCATGCGACCGAAGACGAAGTCGCTTTGGCCATGGAACGGCGGTTTGCCGGTCGGATTCAGAATCGGCTGATCAATACGTTGCAGTTGAGCCGTGAGGCGGCGCAGGGCAATTCTGCCTGGGCACCGGCACTCGTTCAGGAGAATTGTCTCCAGCTTTCTCAACTGCGGTTGCCGGCGGCCGTCGCAGTTCAGCCGGCGGCGATGTGGTTGGCCTTGGCGGGAACATTCACTCTTGTCGCGGCGATTGGTTGGATGTGGCAGCCTCAGCGGTTTGCCAGTTCCGCCAAGCGGATCCTGCTGCCGTTCGCCTCGGTTGATCCTGTCTATCGGACACGCCTGGAAGTCGAGCCGGGAAATATCGAAGCGTCCGGCGATGTCGAAATTCGTGTGCGGATTCTCGGTGAACTGCCCGCTGAAATCTCGATTCTGCTCGACGAGCAAAATCGTCGGAGCACGCAGTTGGTTTCGGTCAAAGGCGAGACGGTGGTCTACACGCTTCGCAACGTTCAGCGGAGTCTGTCCTATGCCGTGCATGGCGGCGATTTCACAAGTCCCTATTACCGGATCGATGTACCGCCGCTGCCTCGGCTGCAATGGGTCGAGGCCAACTACCACTTTCCGGAGTACACGCGGTTGCCCGATAAGTCAGCGCAAACCAGCGGCGACTTGGAGTCGCTCGAAGGAACCCAAGCACAACTGAAATTCGTGTTCGATCAACCCGTGGAAGGTGTCCGGTTGCTAGTTCGCGAGATCAGCCGGAACGCGCTAGCGTCCGGTTCCGGCGCGGATCGCACGTCCGAACCGGGGCGGCGGGGGAGCGTTGGCTCGGTTCGCCGCTTCACGTCCGGTTCTGGCGCGGATCGCACGTCCGAACCGGGGGCTAACGCCCCGCGGCTGATTGAGGACGGTGCGGTCGAATTGAAGAAACTCAGTGCGACAGAGTTTTCGGGCGAATTGACGCTGGCAAACGTCACGGAGTACGCGCTGGAAACGCAGCGGGCCAATCGAACGCCGTATCAGAGTCCTTGGTACAACATTCGAGCCGTTGCCGACGAACTTCCGCGTCCCACATTGCTGGGGCTGCCAACGACCGGCGAACTGGCGATCGACTCGGCGATTGTGTTGCAGGTGGATGCGCTGGATGACATCGGGCTATCTCGCACCGGACTTTTCTTCCGAAAGGTGAAGACCAAGGCCAACGCCGATCCGATGGAAGATGACGGTTGGATCGCGCTGCAAACGTGGCCATCGGACAACGCTCGGCAGGCAACGAATACCGTCGCGATCACTCCGACGGCTTTTGGCGTTGCCGAAGGTGAGCGGATTGAATTGGCAGCCCGCGCGTCGGATTCGCGACCCGATCGCGCCGAGGTGTGGACGACGGGAACCACGCACTTACTGCTTGTGACGGGTGATGGTTCGCAGTTGCAGTTGCTCTACGAGCAGATTCTGAAATCCGAAGCGGAGATCGCCGGCTTGATCGCTGTCGAGCAGAAGCTGCACGCGGCGCTCGATGTGTTGATTCGCAAGCTCGACGCCGATCCCGCCGCAGATGGGAATGTTCCGGAACGTGTGAAAGGTCTGGTCATGGAATCTGCAGAACATTCCAAGACGCAGGATCAACTGCGACAGACGGCGGGACGGATCGCTCGCGAGATGGCACCGCCGGCCGGCAGTTTGCGACTGTCGGTCGCGATGCTGGCGGATTCGGAAATGATCCGTGCCATTCGAGTGTTGGACAGTGTGCCCACGCGGGATGACGCTGCCGGTCGCCGCACTTCGTTTGCCGATGCACGAGCCACGATGGCTCGGACGTTGCAGAGTCTGCGAGAGATTCACGAGCAATACATGCACTTCCGCAAGGAATGGGAATTGGCTCACATGACGCCGTTCCTGCGAATGTTGGCTGATCGACAGGCGATTCTGCGGGATCAATCCGCTCGTTGGGCCGAGGCCAGCATGTCACATCAGCCGCAGGGCGCTAGCCCCGGTTCGAGTGATTCTCGGCAGACTCAAACCGGGGCTAGCGCCCTGCGGCTGATTTCGTCACAGGCTCAACCGACGGCGGCACAACAGGCGACCGGATCACGGCGGCAACAGAAACTTGCCGAGCTGTGTGGACTGGCCTCCACCGCGTTTTCCGGTCTGGCCGAACGAGCCGCGGAATCTGAGTCGCCATTGAGCGAAGCGTTTGCTCAAACCGCCAATGCGTTAGTCGGAGAGGAATTGCTTGGGTTGCAGAAGTCGGCACTGTCCGCGATCGAAGCGAAGAACTGGTCGCTCGCCGCTCAGCAGCAAACTCAGGCGGCGGCGGCGCTCGATGAAATCTACAAGAAGCTGCGCGAGGCGCTGGCGGAAGCCGCTCGTCGTCTGCTGGCTGACAAAAATCAAAACGATGAGAGCAAGCTAGAACGTCAGGCCGAGTTGGGAAAGCTGAAGGAGGGTTCCTCCGAAGATCTGCTCGACGAACCCAACGGACTCAAGCTGGAAGAGATCATCCATCACGCCGAAGTCGCTCAACAGAAAAAGAAGAAGGGCGAAGGGGACGACGAATCCAAACCGAACGACTATCTGTTTCCCGACAGCGCCGTGCCGGGATTGAACGCTGCGGACAAGGGCATTCGGCAGGAGTTTAAGAATCTCAGTCTGGCCAAGACTCCGGGCGGCGAGCCGAGCTTCCCCAACCAATCCGATCGCAAGGGGAATAAGGTCAAGCCGCACATTCAGGAGAAGTTCGAAGACCTCGTCGGCGATCTTCTGGAAGAAGAAGACGCGATGAAGGAGAACTATGAGACTTACAATCTGAACGCCGCGTTCAACATCAATGAAAAAGGAGATGTCGGCAAGCAGGGCGGCGATTTGAACTCGACGGCCGCCTCGGCTGCCACCGGCAACCAAAAGCCTCCCACGACCAACGTCGGCGGGGCATCGCGAGTCGGTCGGCAAGGGGCGCGGGCGCATGGCGTGGCGGTCGGGAATGAATCGATCAATCGCCGCGGTCGGGACAAAGTCCAAGAAGGCCAGGATCGTGTTCCCGACCAGAAGGACACCGTCAAAGAAACCAAGAGCGCCGATCCTCAAAGCGACACATCGACAGGCATCGGTGGACGAAAAGTCGAATCGGATGACGCCAAGTTCAGCTTGAGTGATGTCGGCGAATGGACTGACGACATGATCGGTCGGATGGACAAGCCGCAAGCGAAGAACTCCATCGTCGAACGCCAAGGAGCGAAGTTGGATGCCAGCGTCGCCGAATTGATGCGCGACATGAACAGCAAGCAAGAGCAGATCATCGAGCGGCTGAAGACCATCCGTAAAGATCTCAAGAATCTTTATCTGCCGACAGAACATCTCGATCAATTGATTGATCAGATGCAAGCGAATCTGCACAGCCTCAACGACCGGCCCTCGGCGGAAATTTTTCGGTTGCAGCAGCAGACACTCGAACGAGTTCGCGGAGTATTGCAGGTCTTTCACCAGGCACACTCCGGCTTCCAAGCGAGCCTGCCTCGCGAGCAGCATGTCCGAGGTCAAGTTCTGGACGACCCGGCCCGCTCCGTTCCGCCGGGTTACGAGGAGGCCGTGAAGACCTACTACCAACGGCTGGCCGCCCCAGATCGAACGCCATGAATTGGCAGAACAATTGGGGCAGAACAATGAGAACAAGAATGATGCAGTCAAACATGGTGACTCGATCATTTTCATCCCATCGTTCTGCCCACATCGTTCTGCCAAGTATCAAGTGGGTCGTAGCGTTCTGCTTGATCAATGCAGTCAATCCGACATTCGCGCAGCGAGAAATTCGTGTGCGCACTGTGCCGGAAACTCCGTTGCCGTTTGTGACCACCGTGGTCGCACCAGCCGCGAGACATGTCGCGGTCAACGATGTTGCCGGAGTGCTCGCCGTGGGGCATCGTCCGAAGTCGCCGGCGCATGTGTCGCTCTTTCGTTTGGATGCTCAAGGACAGATCGTCCCCGGCGATCCCGTGACGATCACATTGCCCAAGCCGGCGACGTTCGGTGCGCGTCCCAACCATGTGCTCGGTCTGCTTTGTCATCCTCGGCTGCCGCTGCTTTATGTCTGGCAGGATGTTGAACCCTTGCCGGATGACAAGCCGACCGATCCGGCGGTCTCCGCCGAGTTCGATCATCTTTTGATCTACGGTCTCGACGAACCACAGCCGAAGCTCATCTTCGCTACGGCGCGCGGGGCGGAATTCAGTTGCGGAGCGTTGGCCGGCGGATTCGCGCTGAGCCCTGCGATGACGAGGTTGTACATTCCCAACATGCAGCAACTGGATCGCACGAAGAAACTGGTCACGACGATCGGTTGGTTCGTGCTTGATCCCGACGGCTTGCCGGCCTTTGCTCCACCAAATGCCCCGCCGGAAGATGTGAAGGCAATCGCGCCGCCTCCTCCGCTTGATCCTGCTGCGGCCAATGCGGCTCGGATCGCGAAGCTCGCGGCCATCGAGCAAGCGAAAGCGGTCGGACAACCGCTCGTCTTGCGGAAGTACATGGAAGCGACCACCTACTCGTTCTCCAGTCCGCCGGCCCCGTACTGCTATGCCCCCTTCAACGATGATGCCATTTTTCTGGCCGGTCACTCCGGTCCGGTCAGTTGGGTGCTGTCCGACCGATTGGGTCGCTACTGTTATTTCTACCTTCAGCCGTATGTGGCCTACCGCTACCGAGTCACCGTTCATCCGACTGCTCCGTCGGTCTATATCGCAACGCTCATTTACGACGGCCGCATCAATCGGATGGAGCACGCCGATGGGCAATTGACTCTGGCTCCGCAGACCATGACTAACGACCACTTCGTGTATTACAGCACTCCGTTGGTCTTAGAAAAAACCAATCAGTTGGCGATCGGAGCCAATGGCCGCGTCTGTTTGATCGACTTGGACGCCGAAGGGAAATTCAAACCCTCGGCCGTGCAGATGACGGTCAACAATCCGACGGTCGAAGCCATCGCCTGGTCGCCAAAGTTTGGCAAACTGTATGTTCCCGTGGAGAAGATGCCGTGAACCAATGCACTAACGCGAAGCGTGAGCGAGGGCGAACGCTTCACAAGACTCGAATACTTCCGGAATCCACGTCGCGTGATGCGTTCGCCCTCGCTCGCGCTTCGGGTTACTTTTTCCTGCTGATCCTGTTGGCGGCATCAACCGCCTCGGCGAAGACGATCGTGCTGACTGACGCCGATTGCGAGCAGATGGCTGCGATCTCGGAGGATGCTCCACGGATGAGTTGGGCGGCGGTCGTGAATGCCAACGGGGAATATGGCAATCACCAGATTGATCTGACTCCCAAGACTTCGTTCCTAATCCGCTATCCGCTCGAGAAAATCCCACCCGGCCAGCGGATCACGAAAGCGGAATGGGTCGTGCCGTATTCCCAGGTTTATCCCGCGACCGGCGTTCGCGTGCAGGTCCGCCGGATCTTGCAGGGTTGGGGGGCGGGTGTCTCACACCAATATCGCATCACGCGACCCAATCGTCTGGAATGGCACACACCCGGTGCTCTGGGGCTGGGACAAGACCGAGCGGTCAAGGCGACGGCCGCTGCTTCAATTCAAGGATCGGGCGAGCATACATTCAACGTCACGGAAGACGTCGAGTTGTGGTATTCGGGAACCGTCCCCAACTTCGGCTGGCAGATCACGACAGATGAAGCGATGGGCTGGTTCCGCACGCATTCGCCATTTTGGAATGGTGCCAAGCTTTGGAAGTTGCGGATCACCTACGAACCGCAATGAGGTGTGGAATGCAGTGGTACTCGACAAACCCGAAGCGTCAGCGAGGGCGAATGCTATACGCGACGCGGATGCTGTCAAAATTCCTGCTGATTGGAGCGCTCGCCCTCGCTGACGCTTCGGGTTACTTAGTTGCGGCCTTCGGGCAGGCCGTCGAACCGCAGAAAAACGTTGTCGAAGCATTGCCGGAGAAACAGCCGGCCTGGCTCGACGGTTATCAGTTGCGGTACACGCTCCGACTGATGGGTTTGAGTCCGGCCCAGTCCACATCGAAGTCGATCGTGGCCCGGTTGCCGACCGGCGGCTGGTTGAAGGCGGATGGTTCGGACATCGCCGTCGTTTGTGCCGATGGAACGGCGCTGCCGGTTGCCGTGCTGTCTCATGCTCCTCATGGAGACACGCTCATTCAGTTTCCGCGTCATGGCGCGGATGTCTGGTACTGGGTTCATGCCAGAAATCCTGCCGCGCCGCCGACCGCAGTTCAGCCGATTCCTGAGGGGATCGTTTTGGAAGCTCGTGACTGGAAAGGGACGGATATCTCCAGTTGGACGGCGGTTCGCGAGGGACTGACCAAGAGCGACCCCGTCGTGGCGAATGGGCTCGTCACGGAGATGGTGCAGAATAGCAATCCCGTGCGCCCGGCCAATCCGCATGATTACGCGGTGACGTATCGCGGTTCTCTGAATATCAAAGCCGACGGCGTCTATCGTTTTTTTGTGAACTCCGAGGATGCGTCGTTTCTCTTCATCGACGGATTCAAAGTCTGCGACCGGCCGGGATCGAATGCTCGACTCACCGGCTCGATTCCCACGAAGTCGATCGGTGCGGAGATTGAACTCAAAGCCGGAGTGCATCACGTCGAGATGTATCACGTGCTAAAGGAAAGCCCCGGCACCTACGGCGGATGTTCGTTGTTGTGGGTTCCGCCGGGCGCGAAAGTCTGGGCCTATGTGCCGCGCGACATGTTCGTGCATCCCGATTATGCCCATGTCGCCGCGCTGGAAGTGGCCGGGCCGAATACGGGCGCGTCGTTCGGATACGGCATCGACGATTCGCTGGTGACGTCCGGCGACTCCACGCTGTACCTCGTCCGCTTTGAAGCTCAAGGGGATTTGCCGGAGGACTCCAAATTGACTTGGAATTTCGGCGACGGCACGGCAGCGGTCGGACGGAGCGTGCGGCATGCTTACTTTGCTCCTGGGGATTATGTGGTGACGTTGTCCGGCGGCGGCTCGTTGCCGCAGTTTCAACGCCGAGTGCATGTCTGGGCCGCGCCGGGTTCGATCAGTCCGTTTTCCATTCGATACGTCATCCAAGAATTAGCGGCGGCAGACGCGCCGGTCGAAAAAATGTCGGCCGAGCGGCAGGATCGAATCTTGGATCTGCTCATGTCATCGGAAGCGCCGGAGCGCTGGCCTCTGTTGGAGAAATTGGCGAAGCATCGCATGGCGGCACCGGGACTCGATCCGCAATTTCGCGCCGAGTTGTACAAGTCCTTGATCGCCGCTCTGGGACACAACGGTCGCAAGGCCGAGATGGAGAAGGTGCTCGAACAGGCCAATCAAGAGTTCGGCAAGTTGCCGACGCTGCAAGTGGGAATCCAACTGACCGCGACGGACATCGTGCATCGGCAATTCAAAGACCCCGAAGAAGCGGCTCGTCGTTTTGACGCGCTCTTGGAGAAGCATCGTCGCCTGGAACATCCCGACATGCGACTTGTGGCGATCCACCGCGGCGACCTGTTTGCCGAAGCCGGCCAGATCAAAGCCGCTGGCGAGCTGTACCGCATGGCGGCCACGTTGGGCGGAGAAGCTTTCTTAGCGACCGCTCAATCCGAAGCCGTGACACGCGGGGCGCTGCTGCGTGTCGCCGAGCAAAAACTGCGGACGGGTGACATCCGGGAAACTCGGCTGTTGCTCGATAAGATTGAGTTGAATTACCCGGATCAAAAACTCGAAGGCTTGTATCGCTTTCTGCGAGCCGAAGCGGATCGCGTCGCCGGAAAGTACGACGCCTCGCTGCGGAACTACGAAGTCTTGCTCCAACTGAGACAGTGGGCCGGCTATCGAGATCGCACGCTGCACGGCATGGCGGAATGTCTGGTCCGAATGGGCCAGCTTCCCGAAGCGCTGAAACGGCTCGCTCAACTGGAACAAGCTTTTCCCAAATACTTCGCGAAGGAAAAGTTGGCCGATCGCAAGAAGCAGTTTGAGGAACGATTGGCACGTGCGGTCCCCGCGACGGACGGTGGCTCGCCGAAATCGCCGCCGTTCGCCGATGTCGTCAGCGGTTTTGAGCCGGAGGAATCGCAGTGGTTTGGCAAGCCGACCAACCTCAAATTCGTGCGCGGCATGGGGCTGGCGGGTCCGCACGTTGGACTGCTGGAAGCTCACCCGGTTTATCTCGGATACCTGACGCTCGAACGCCCATTGCCGAACCTGACAACCACTGGGCATTACTGGGTCGAATGCTGGTATCGAGACGACTTGTTGACGGCGTTTCCAGGATTCAACTCGCACGTCTACCTGAGCCTCTACGGCCAAGGGCCCGACACCGTCCCGCTGAAAGGGACCGGCACTTACTTTCTGGAGCGGACGTACGGCGCGTGGCGCAAGATCGGCTTCCTGCTCGACGCCCCGCCGCAAGCGTTGGATGGCCGCGTCGCGTTTAGCTCGCTGATGTATGGAGCCGCTGAGATCGACGCCTTTCAAGTGCGCGCCGTCTCCGACGAAGAATTGCACTGGCTGAGCAATTTCATCGACGGATCAACGCCGGGAGAACGGCCATGAATGATCGGATGACTGACACCCAAGTGAGCGGCACGGCGCTAGCCGCCGGTATGCAGGAAACACCGGCGGCTAGCGCCTTGCCGCTCACAACGATCCTCGCCGTGCTGTGTCTGATGATTGCCTGTGCGACCAGCATCGCTGACGAAATCTATTCCAACGCATCCGGCGGTGGTGAGTGGTCGGATGCGGTGACATGGCGCGGCGGCAAGGTTCCCGTGGCGGAAGACGACGTGGTGATCGCCCGCGATGACACCGTGACATTCAACCGCAATGACGACGCGCAGATCACTTGCAAGCAACTGTCGCTCGATCCGCGAGCGGTGTTGCAATTCAAAATCGGAGCCGGACCGATCGTGTTCTGCGCGAACGGGCTTGTGGAGAGTTACGGCTACATCCGTCTGGATGCCTCTAAGTCGGCGAAAGATCAGCAGGAATTCCGGCTGGTCGCCGAAGACCCCGAACAGCGGATGCTCAAGATCGCCAAGGGAGGCGGTCTCGTCGTGTCTGGACGACTGGGATTACTTCAGGGACGCAAGAACGCCTTGATCACTTCGCAGCCTCCGAAGAAAGAAGTCCCGGCGGGAATGCCTCAACCCGATCCGACAGCGATCCTGGAAGCCGCGACCGGATCGACGTTCGACATTCAACGAGCGGAACTCATCAACATCTACGCTCAGCCGACCGGCATCGACAACACTGGTGCCAAGCCCGGCGAACGAATCAACGTGATCAGGAACCGATTCAGCGGGACCAGCCGGCTGTATCTGACTTCGTGCGATTCGGCCGTCATCGCAGACAACCACTTCGAGCGCGACGATCCGTTTCCCGTACCGACCCCGGCTCTTTACATCTCCGTCTGTCCCTTGATCGAAGTCCGAGGCAACACGATTCGCGGCAACTATCCCAGCGGCATCACCTGCTACGGCCAGCCTGAGTGCATCATGACCAACAACGTGATCGAGAAGTGCGCTCAGGGCTTGTATTGGTACGGCAGCGGATTCATGGTCAAGCAGTTGCTCATTAAGGACTGCACGCACGGCATGACGCTCACCAGCGCCGCGGGGACATTGGAGGATGTCACGATCACGGGGGCGCAGTCGGCTTACTATCACGGCGGCGCGACGGTCCAGATGACGAACCTCGTGATCCGCGACATGGTGCCCAATCCCAATGGTTACAAAATCTATATGGCGACTGGCCCGTTGACGTTGATCAATTCTCCGGTGACACCTCAAGACATCACCTTCCCGCCGGGTTGGACTCCCACTCCGGTCGTCGCGGGAAAGCCTCGCCTGCCGGCGGTTCAGATGCTGAACTTCGTGGTGGCCCAAGTCAGCGGCCAGGTTCCATTGGGATTGGCCGTCGAGATGAAGACAGCGCAACCGGCGATGCCGATACCGGCCGGCGCGCAGGATCCCAACATCCGCAACTCGCCGGCACCGGTGTTGAAAAATGGCTTCACTCCGTTGCCGCAATCGCTGGAACCTCTCATCGTCCTGAGTTGGCAATTCGATGCGGATGCGAAACTCCAGCCCGCGCCGGCGTATCAGCTCAACATTGTTGGGCCGGTCCAAGCCGCGGGCACGGAGCGGAAAATTTTGAAGTCGGTGACAGTCACGCCGGAGGTCGGATGGTATCGTGCCATTCCGAATGAAAAGAAACCGACCATCGAGGTCAGTCTGCCATGACACTAACCCGAAGCGCCAGCGAGGGCGAACGCTCCTCAATGCTGTCATTTGCGATGCGTATCGAGCGCTCGCCCTCGCTGGCGCTTCGGGTTAGTGTGTTCTTCGCCGTACTTGCTTCGACCTCATCGGCGTTTGCCCAGCGGCGAGTCAATTTTCCTCCGGCCGAGGCCCCGCCTCCGCCGCCGGTGAAGGCTCCGCAGAAGATGGAGGCCAGCGGTGAAGATACCGGAGTCATTCCCGACCCCGGACCTGGTCAGCGAAAAACGCAGACGCGCACGCCGCCGCCACCAACAAATCTCACGGTGATGCACAAAGTCGAATACGGCGAAACGCTGGAGTACGTTCACACCGACGGCACCGTGCAAAAGTTCGAGCAGTGGAAAAGCTTTCCGAATGATGGTGCCTACTTGATGTCGACCGTCAACTCGCGGCTGGCCGATGGCAACAACTATCAGTACGCCACGAAGCCGCTCGCCAGTCCCGGATTTGATCCGGTCGATATCCCGTTGCTCTTCATGGCCGGCGATTACGACTTCACGTTCAAACCGCAAGAAGTCGAAAATCTCCGAAAGTTTCTGAGCGAAGGAGGCACGATTCTGTTCAACGCCGCTCGTGGGCGGGATGAGTTCTCGCAAGCCGTGGCTCGTGAGATGCGGAAGGTTTTCCCGCAGAAGCGATTGATGCGAGCGCCGCAGGATCATCCGTTGTTCAACTCGCGATACCGCGTGCAACAGTTGATGACTCTGGTGAATGGCGTGCAGTTTCAGCAGCCTCCGGAGATCTACACGCTGGATATCGGCACGCGAGCCGCCGCGATCCTGGTCCCCGTCGGCATGGGAGCTGCCTGGAGTGGCGAGCCATATCACCCGCAGGGAAAACATTTCGTGGGCGAATCGGCTTTGCGTCTCGGAGTCAACATCGTGGCCTACGTCTTGGGTGCCACGGAATACGGCCGCTTCCTCGCTCAAGAGTTCCCGGTCTATGACGGCCGAACCGCCGCCGGCGACGTGTTCCGATTCGGGATGGTGTCGTACAGCGGCAGTTGGGACGTGAACCCGGCGCTACAAAATAGCGTGCTCCAAAACCTCAAAGAAAATACTGGCCTGGAAGTCGATTACTCGCCCGTCACGGTGTCGCTGGATGATCCGCAACTCGCCGATTACCCACTCACATTCATGACCGGCCACTACGATTTTCAATTGACCAGCGAGGAGGTCGAAGGGTTCCGGCATTATCTGCAACGAGGCGGGATGGTTGTCGCAACCGCAGCGGCTGGCTTGAAGCCTTTCGATCTCGGCTTTCGGCGCGAGCTGAAGAAAGTCATTCCCGAAGGAGAGTTGCTCAAGCTGCCGGCAACGCATCCGTTGTTTGCCAGCGGCTGGAATCCAGTGGATCGTGTGGAATACACCCCGCCAGCGCTCCGCGATGATCCAACACTGGAGATGCCGGAATTCTACGGCCTGTTTCTCGACGGTCGGCTGGCCGTTATCTATTCGCCGTTTGATCTGATGAGCGGCCTCAATCACGAGTCCAATGCCTATGCCAAAGGACTAACCGCCGACGATGCCACACGAGTTGTCATGAACATCATCACGTACGCGTTGAGCCATTAAGAAACTAACCCGAAGCGCCAGCGAGGGCGGGCGCTCCAAACAGCATGGATTCCGACAGATTCTGAGTCACTTGGAGCGCTCGCCCTCGCTCACGCTTCGGGTTATTGATTTCCCTGCCGCTTTCCCACCAAACCTCCTCACCTACCCGAAGCACTCACCGTGAACAACGAACCTGCCGACATCGAACGTGACTTAGCGCAATTGAAAGAACTTCACACCCGCATGTTGGACGGCATGTCCCGCGTGATCGTCGGACAGCGATCCGTCCTGGAAGAATTGCTGATCACGATCTTCGCCGGAGGACACAACCTCTTGGAAGGTGTCCCCGGACTGGCCAAGACACTGATGATCAACACGTTGGCGCAACTGCTCTCTTTGAATTTCAAACGCATCCAGTTCACGCCCGACTTGATGCCGTCGGATATCGTCGGGACGAATGTCATCGAGGATGATCACACCACCGGCAAGCGCGTGACGGTCTTCGTGGCCGGCCCGATCTTCACCAACCTGGTGCTCGCCGACGAAATCAACCGCACTCCGCCAAAGACCCAGGCGGCGCTGTTGCAGGCGATGCAAGAGCATGAAGTCACGGCCGGCGGCAAAACATACCCGCTCGCGAAACCGTTCTTCGTGCTGGCGACGCAAAACCCGATCGACCAGGAAGGGACATATCCGTTGCCTGAAGCTCAGAAAGACCGCTTCCTGCTCAACACGTTCATCAAATACCCCGGCTTGGAAGAGGAAGAACAGATCGTCGAGCGGACGACGTCGAACGCGACCGTCGATCTCCAGCCAATCTGCGATCACGACGCCGTCATCAACATGCAGAAACTCGTGCGAAGTCTTCCCGTCTCGAAGCACGTCACGCAGTACGCCGTTGATCTGGTCCGAGCAACAAGACCAGGCGAACCGGGCGTTCCCGACTTCATCGAAGACCAAGTTTCCTGGGGAGCCGGTCCCCGCGCCAGCCAAGCGCTGATCTTATGTGCGAAGTGCCTCGCCGCGTTGAACGGAAGGATCAACGTCTCGTGCGATGACGTGCGTCATTTGGCGCTCCCCGTGTTGCGTCACCGCATCTCGTGCAGCTTTGCCGCCGAGGCCGAAGGGACGACCACGGACGACATCGTCCGCCGGTTACTCGAAATCGTTCCGGAGCGGAAGAAGTAAATCATGCCGCGTCATTGAGCGGAACGGCGTTAGCCGCCGGTCTTTGAAGAACCGAGGGCTAAATCACCGTGCATGAAGAGTGTCGATGCTTCACCAACTTCAATTCCTGTGGTTTATCCGCGGGCCTTCCTGAATCCGCGGGGTGTCAGCTTTTCACCCCGCGGATTCAGGAAGGCCCACGGATAAGAAAAAACAATTACGGCAATTGAGTCATGCCGGTCATCAACACTGATCACGCACGGTCATTTAGCGCCCCGTCGCTCACACCCCATGCAACGAATCGCCGCGATGTCTTTCAGCCTTTCACCGCCGACCAAGAGTGTTCCACCACTGCGACCGGGACCGCTATCCGCCTGGTGGAGGCAGCTTGGTCCGGCGGCTTCGACTCTGATCCAGAAACTGCATCAGGCTTTGGCACAGCAATCGGGACAGCCAGTCTTGGCAGAAGGAATGACTGGGACCGCGTCGGAGAAATATCTGCAACCTGAAGTGCTGGCTCGCATCGGCTTATCGCCTCTGCTGGCGCGACTGGTCGTGGAAGGTTTTTTGAATGGACTCCACAAAAGTCCGTTTCACGGCTTCTCCGTGGAGTTCGCCGATCATCGTGAGTACGTCGCGGGTGACGATCTGAAGTATCTCGACTGGCATCTTTATGCTCGCACGGACCATTACTACATCAAACGGTTTGAAGAGGAAACGAATCTTCGCTGCTACTTGCTCTTGGACCGTTCCGCGTCGATGGCTTTCGGCACCGGCTTGTTGACCAAATGGGATTACGCCTGCTTCCTCGCCAGTTGCCTGGGGTACTTGGTGCTGCGGCAGCAGGATGCCTGCGGACTGGCGTTGTTCGGGACGAAGCCCGGCATGTTGGTGCAGCCGCGCTGCCGCCGGCCGCACCTGAGTCAGATGATGCGCGTGATGATCGACAATCCGCCGGCCGGAGGGACCGATATGCCCAGCAGTCTGCGGCAGATCGCGCGGAATCTCAAACGGCGGGGGATGGTCGTCGTCATCAGCGATTTGATCGACGATCCCGATCAGACGCTGCGAGCCATCCGGCAACTGCGCAGTCAGAAACACGATGTGATCGTGTTCCATCTTCAGGACGCCGCCGAATTGGAATTTCCATTTCAAGGGGCGACTCAGTTCCGTGATCTGGAAACCGGCGAGGAGTTGGAAATCGATCCCGCCGCTGTGCGCGACGGCTATCTCGAACAAGTCCAGCAGTGCGGTGAGTTCTACCGAAAAGGGTTGGCCGAAGCTGGCATCGACTACCACTTGATCAACACCCGACAGCCCTATGATCAGGCGCTGTCGGCGTACTTGAACCGGCGCAGCAAGGTGCGACGATGACGTTCTTGTCCTCCGGCGCGCTGTTTGGTCTGGTCTTGCTGACCATTCCCATTGTCGTGCATCTCTTCAAGCCTCGGCATGTGCGACAGACTCCGTTCAGCAGTTTGCGTTGGCTGCATCTGACTCAACAGCGGATGGCGCGGCGGATTCAATGGCATCAGGTGCTCTTGTTTTTGTTGCGTGCCGGATTTCTGACGCTGCTGGTGTTGGCTCTCTCGCGACCGATCTGGTCTCCCACAGGAACGGCCACTGGTCTCGATCGCATCGTGGTACTCGACATCAGCCGCAGCATGGGGCGGCGTGTCGAAGGGCGTCCGACTCCGTGGGAGACGGCCCGCGATCTCGCCTCGCAACTGATCCGCAAAACGCTGCCGGGTGATCGGGCTGCCGTACTGCTCACGGGGAGCACGACCGAAGTGCTGGCTCCGTGGACGAACGAGGCCACGCTGTATCTGCCGTCGTTATCCAGCCTGCAAACGGGATCGGCGGAGACGCAACTTGACTCCGCGTTTGAACCAATCCGCTCGTTGTTGGCACAGCGGCGTCCGGGAGTTCACGTTGAAATCGTCTTCTTGACTGACAATCCAGCGAATGGTTGGAACACGAGTGAGATCTCGACGTTCGCTCAAGAAATCGCGAGTAGCCGAACTCGTGAGAGTTCGGACCGAAGTCTCACGACTTCAGCTACCGGAGAAGTCTCGTTGCGATTGATCGATGTCGGATTGCCCGCGCCGCGGAATGCTTGGCTCACTGCCGCACGCCTGCGAACTCGAAATTCGGAAACCGTGCTGCATGTGGAGGCTTCGTGTACCAGCGATGGCGTGATGCAGCGAACGCTGCGAGTTTCCGGTTTGTCCGGCGTCGAGCAACAGGAGTTTCCGCTGACGTTGCAACCGGGGCGACGAACGGCGCTCGACCTGCCCTTGCCCACGACGTTTGATCGGAAGGGAAGTCTGGTCACGCTGAAACTCGAGCCGTCGGATGAGCTGCCCGATGACGATGTGTATTTCTGCGATCTCGACAGCACCGGCGATCCGAGGCTGCTGCTCATCACGCCGAATCGAGTAGGTTGGGACTCCGTCCCGACCGTTCCGAACGATTCAACGCCAACGCGGTCGGGACAGAGTCCCAACCTACATCCCGGACTGGCGTTGGAAACGGCGATCCGTTCGCTGGCTGAAACCGGCTCCATTGCTGCTGACGGACAGCTTGTCCTCCACACGCCGATCACTGTGTCGGCCGCGGAGATCGCCTCGGCCGATGTGATCCTGCTGGCCGATGTCCCCGGTCTCAGCGAAGCGTTGTCCACGGCGATTTCGGAGCGGGTTCGGCGTGGGGCCGGCTTGGCCATGTTCCTGGGACCGACGGTGGACTCGGAACTCTACAATCGCGCCTTTGTGCAGCCGCTCGTTCCAGCTCATAGCCTGTTGCCGAGTGAATTATCCGGAAGCGTTCAGGCCGATGACAAGCAAGGGGGGCTTTCGCCGTGGAAACAATGGAATGATCGCCACCCGCTACTGACGGGCTTGGTCGATCCGGAAGTGGGCGACCTGGCCGGAACGGAATCGCGAGCGTGGTATCGGTTTGGTCCGATGACGACGGCGGATGACGTGCTGGCCACGTTGGAAGACGGAACGCCGGCGTTGATCGCGCGACGTGTGGAAGCCGGTCGCGTGGTTGTGATCAATGGCTCGGCCGATGACCGCTGGTGCGATCTGCCCCGCCGAAAGAGTTTTGTGCCTCTGATAGATCGCCTGCTGCTGCATCTGCAATCGGCCGGGATTCGACGTCAATTCATATCCGGTGAGACAATGACCGTGGCGTTGCCAGAATCGTTTGATTCAACGCAGCCTCCGCGTGTGATCTCGCCGACCGGCCGCACTTTGTCGGCTCCGGTGCATGCGGTGGCGAATCGCACTTGGCTCACACTGTCGGAAACAACGGAGTCCGGCTTTTATCACATCAAGCCGCACGTTGGTTCGGAATCGGACTTGATCCTGGTTGTTCAACCCGGCCGAGCTGATAGCCGTCTGGAACTCTTCGATCCGGAAAAATTCCACGCTTGGTGGACTCCGGCCGAAATGAAAATCGAACAGCCGACCGCCTCCGTCGCGAAAGCAACGTCGGTTGATCGTCGGTTCGCGCTGGAACCGTGGCTCGTCAGCTTGGCGTGCCTCTGCTTGCTGGCCGAGATGTTTCTGACGCACTGGTTGTGCCCGCGGATGAATCCCGCGCTGAGCACATCGCATCTTCGCCGACGCGGGTTTGTGGCTCCGCTGCGCGAGCGGGAAGGAGTCGAGCCCTGATGAGTTGATTAACCCGAAGCGTGAGCGAGGGCGAACGCTTCACGAAACTTGGAATTCATCGGTTGTTGGAGCGCTCGCCCTCGCTCACGCTTCGGGTTAGTTGTCTCTTACTTCGGAGTATGGACCCAGATGACTTGGCAGTTCTTTCCAATCTTGCATCCCGCGCTGATTGCGCTGATCGGCCTCGCGCTGCTGGCGGTGCTGATGATTGGTAGTCGGCTCTTAGTCCAGAAGCACGTTCCACGACGCTCGATCGTGCAGTTGGGCGTCCTGCGAATTGGAATGATCGTGCTGCTCGTCTTGGGCCTGTTTCAGCCGGTGCTGTCGATACCGCGAAGCATCACGGAATCTCCCGGCCTGCTGGTGCTGGTCGATACGTCGGCGAGCATGTCGTCGGCAGCAGTCAACGGCACACGCTTCGACGATGTGAAGCAGCAGTTCGCGAGCAGTCCGGCAGTGCAGGCCGCCGCGCGGACTCATTCGTTGCATTGGTTCACGTTCGACCGGCGAGCTTATCCGACAACGCTGTCGGCACTCGATCAAGCCGCGCCTCGCGGCGAGGGAACCGATGTCGCGGCAAGTTTGAAGTCGGCCTGGAACTACGTCCGGCTACTGAATGCGTCGCGCGAATCGTCCGCCACGCCGAGCCGGGCGCTGATCGTCAGTGACGGACAGCATCGCAGCTCCGCAGATGTGGTTGCCACCGCCATAGAACTAGGGCTATCGCTCGACGTGCTCGCACCCACGAAGGCTCCCGATCAGCCGGCAACGACCGCTGCGAAAATCGTGCTCGTCCAGGCGGCGCAGCGCGTGCTCATTGGTTCGGAGACTGCGTTTCAAGTCACGGTTCGTCCGCATCAGGTGCTGGATCGGCTGACGCTTGTTGTTGAAGAAGATGGCCAGGAAATTCAACGGCGCGAATTGACAGGGCTGATTGCCGGACAGGATCAGTTCGCGATGATCACGCATCGGCCGAAAGAGGCCGGACTCAAACGCTACCGTTTCCAATTGATGCAGGGTGAAATGCCAGTCGATCAGGCATATGCGGTCAATGTGCAGGCCGTCGATGATCGCCACGATGTGCTGATCCTCGAAGACAGTTGGCGTTGGGAATTCAAATACCTCCGCCGCGTACTGGAAGATGATCCGAGTTTCAGCCTGACGGCCTTGTTGTCGCGTGGCGAAAATGCGTTCGTGCAATTCGGCGAACCGGAGCGCCGCGTCAAGCTGGCGGGATTTCCGCAGAGCCGCAGCGAACTCGACGGCTTCGACACTCTCGTATTGGGCGACGTTCGGCCGGCCACATGGCCGCGCGGCTTGGCCCGCCATATTTACGGAGCCGTCACGGAGGGGGGCAAATCTCTGGTGGTGATGGCCGGGACGCATCTGGAGGAATGGGTTGACACTCCCGAACTGACGCGCCTGTTGCCGGTGGAACTGACACGCGAATCGGGCACTCCAATTTCCGGACAAGTCGAAGTGCGACTCACGCCGGAAGGGAAAGCTTCGTCATGGTTCGCGCTGACGGAGGAAAAAGGTGCCGCGGCCAAGACCTCGGCAGCCACCGTGACATTGCCAACGTTGGAACATGTCTATCCGGTGCTTCGCAAACGCCCTTTGGCCACGGTGTTGTTGGAAACGGCCGGACAACAGAACGCCTATGGTCCGCTGGTGGTCATCGCGGAACAAAGTGTCGGACGCGGGCGCGTCTTGTTCATCGGCACGGACACCTTGTGGCGCTGGCAATCGCACGGCCCCCGAACCGATGACGGCGTCACGCTGCATTCCGCGTTCTGGCAGCACGCCTTCCGAGCGTTGGCTCCCACCGAGCAAACGTCAGCCCGCCGCCAATTGTTTCTGCGACCGGAACGAACTCAGTATCGAGTCGGCGATTCGGTCCGGATCGCGACGGAAATCTCCACAGGCGAAGAAACGGCCTCGCCGACATTGGACGGCACAGTCGTCCTTCCGGATGGACGCCGCTTGCCTCTCGCGCTGCAAACCCACGAACAGTTGAACGAGGCGTCGTCCGCGCAATTCGAGCCGCCGCAATCCGGTCGATATCGCATCGAAGTGACCGCTCGCAGTGAAGGCCAGAACGTGGCGGAAGCCTCCGTCGTTATCGAGGTCGCCTCCCGTGGAAACGAAACCGATGGCTCGCCGGTGGATCACGCATCTCTCGAACGCTGGGCAGCAGCCACCGGCGGCCACAGGATCGAATCGAGCCTGCCCGATGGTTGGATCGGAGCCGACTCGCGACCATCAACAACCGTGGTCCGCCGGCAAGCGCTCGACCTGTGGCACAATTTCTCCCTGGTCTTGCTGCTGTGCGTGTTGCTGGCTGCCGATTGGACGCTCAGACTCTTCCACGGATACGTGTAGCCCATTTCGACACAACTCCGACGACGATGCGAATCAGACAATGGATTCGTGCTTGCTACCAATCCTCTGCTTCGCCGATTGGCCACTTTCAAGAGCAAACGCGCATGACAACTGCCGACCACTAGTGTCCTGAGTTGTTAATTCGTTGACAAACCTTTTTGACACGGCTGAGGATCAAGTCCGCATCAGCGGTCCATTGAAATGGCTTGGAGTTTGAGTTGTGGTGATCCAAGTATTCGAGGATGGCTTTCTTGAGTGCCGCGACGCTGCGGAACGCGCTGCGTCGGATTCGTTTCTCGGTAATTTCCGCAAAGAATCGTTCGACTTGGTTGAGCCAGGACGCGCTGGTGGGCGTGAAATGCACCTGGAAGCGAGGCCGCTTGGCGAACCAGCGTTTGACACGCGGGGCTTTGTGGGTCGCGTAGTTGTCCATCACCAAATGGATTTCGACTCCCGGTTCTGTGGGGATCGTCTGGTCAGTCAGGTCCAAGAACTTGAGGAACTCCTGCTGCCGATGGCGTTGGTGGCAGCGGCCGATCACGTGACCGGTGGCCACATTCAAAGCGGCAAACAACGAGGTCGTGCCGTGACGAGCATAATCATGCGTGTGACGTTCCGGACGCCCCGGTTCCAGAGGCAGCAGTGGCTGTGTGCGGTCCAGAGCCTGCACCTGACTTTTCTCGTCAACGCACAACACGATGGCCTTCTCGGGCGGACTCATGTAAAGCCCGACGACATCCCGCACTTTGTCCACGAACAGCGGATCGGTCGACAACTTGAAGGTTTCAGTGCGATGGGGTTGCAGGGCGAAAGCACGCCAAATTCGCGAGACCGCCGTTTGACTCAAGCCCGACGTTTTCGCCATGCCGCGTGTGCTCCAATGCGTGGCATGAACCGGTTTGGTTTCCAAGGTCTGAGTCACCACCCGTTCCACGTCGGCATCACTGATCTTTCGCGGCGCACCGGGGCGGGGTTCATCCAGCAATCCGTCCAACCGCCGCACCACGAATCGCGAACGCCACTTCCCCACCGTGGGCTTCGACACGCTCAGTTCCTCGGCCACCTGAGTGTTCGACGAACCCCGGCCACAGGCCAAAATGATTCGCGACCGCAGCGCCAAGAACTGACTGCTCTTCGGACGCCGCGACCATCGCTGCAACGTTGCACGTTCTGTCTCCGTCAAAATCAGCTCCGCCTTCGGACATCCACCAGCCATCATTCCACCTCCGACGAACAACACTATCGAGGCGGGAATGATGAGACTCGCCGTGGCCGCCCTGACATCACGCAGCGAGAGCGTGATCTGACGCGCATGCTGGTCGATTCGCATCGCGCACCACCACGAGTTGAGCCGTTGAGCGTGCCGGTAGATGAAGGCTTCTGATGTTCCAACTGAGCGAACCAGACAAGGCTCAGCCAAACATCTCGCGGATCGGTTCCCCGCCGGGCAACAAGGGGATTGGTCGGCCGGAGAAATCAGTCGCGGAAATGTCCGTCGAAATCCCCAGAAAGCGGTACATCGTGGCCAGTAAATCCGCAGGGCCGAGCGGGCGGTCCAACGGCAACGCACCCTTGGCATCACTCGAGCCAATCACTTGACCGTGACGCAATCCGCCGCCAGCGAACAGGGCTGTGAAGACGTTCCCCCAGTGATCTCGGCCAGCGGTCGTGTTGATATTCGTTGTACGACCGAACTCGCCAAACACCTGCACCAACACTCGATTCAACAGACCTCGCTGTTTGAGATCCAGAATCAAGCTCGACAAGGCCATGTCGAGATGCGGACCTTTGGTTTTCGTCCCCTCAATGCCGGGTCCGCCCACCGTTCCGTGCAGATCCCATTCAAAAAACTCGTAGTCTTTCACATTGACGAAGGTGACCCCCGCTTCCACCAGCCGCCGGGCGAGCAGACAGCCCTGTCCGAGCCGCGTTCGTCCGTAGCGATCGCGCAGCCGCGGGTCTTCGCCCGAGATATCGAAAGCGCGCCGCACGACCGGGCCGGAAATCATGTCCTGCGCCGCGGCCTGAAAGGCATCCATCGCGGCGAACTGGCCGTGCGTGTCGACATCGCGACGGTAGCGATCCAAGCCCTGCAGAATCCGCAGCCGATCGTCTAGCCGGTTGGTCGTGATGCCCTCAATCGGCTTCAGATTCGGCACATGGAAATCAGGTTTGTTCGGATCGGGGATTTCCAGCGGATCGTAGCGCGACCCCAGATAGGCAGCGGTGCTGTAGTAGAAGCCATCGGGAATCGCGACGTTCGGCGGCAGGCCACGGGCGTTGGCTCCCCGATACTTGGAGATCACAGTGCCACTGGCGGGAAACTGATTTTGGCCAAAGACTAGCTTGTCGGGATAACGTCCGGTTTGCATCCAGTGGACGCTGTGATTGTGACTGCCATCGCCATGATGAAGGGACCGAACCACCGAAAACTCATCGAAGATCGCCGCCAGTCGCGGGAAGAATTCCGTGACGCGCACGCCTGGCATCGCCGTTTCAATGGAATCAAACGGCCGGCACTCCATCGGAGCCAGCGGCTTGGGATCAAACGTATCATGCTGACTCGGCCCGCCGCACAAGAAGACCTGGATAACAGCGGAATCCCGTGGCACGTGATCGGCCATCGCGCGACGCCGGCAAAGATCGGCCAGAGTCACTCCACCAGCCGCCAGAGACCCAATCCGCAGAAACTCACGACGACCGATTCCTTTGCTGTCGGTCGAGAGGAGATCTAGCATTTTGTAGAACCTAGCTCTATCCGGATCACAGCCGAGTCTCTTGACCACACGGGCATGCCCTTCGAGTACGCAGGGCGTGCCACTCGAATTAGACCCGACTCAATGATCCGGTGTACCCACCGAACGAATTGGTCTCGACGCCAAGCCTCTGCAAAATGGTGACGAAGAGTTTTGCCAGCGGAAGCTCTTCCACTTCCTGCTTGCTTTGCCATCCAGCATCCGTGTCGATTCCTGCGCCGGCCTGATTGTCTTCGTTTCCTTTGCCGAACTTGAGATATCGGCCGTTGGTGAAGCCGAGGTTCTTGCCACCGGCGGAAATGATCGGGTAGTTGCGTGAGAGGTGGAAGCTGCTGGAAGCGGAACCGTGCATGGCAAACGTGTTGTCCAGCATGTTGCCTTTGCCGGTCGGCTCTGGGGTGCCCTTCAGTCTCTGCGCGAAACGACCGAATTCTTCGGCCTGATAGCGATTGTAGGTGCCAAGGTTTTTCCAACCGTCCGGCTTCTTGACTTCGTGAGTCAGCCCATGAGCACCACCAAGACCAACGGCTTGTGACAGCAGATCGTGTGGACCTTCGCCATTTTCTCGTCCCAATTGGAATGTCGCGACGCGAGACGAATCGCTCAGGAAAGCGAGATAGATCAGTTCATACATCGTCTGGAAATAGAGCCTGGCTTCTTTGGGCTCGGCATCCAGATGCAGGTTGCTCGCATCCACCTGGGGAATCGGCGTATCAATCCACCTTTGAGCCTTCGCGAGCTTCAACTCGGTATCGCGCACGGCATCGAGATACTGCTTGAGCGTCTCTTGATCGCGGCTGGAGAGTTGGCGATTCAGCGAGCGAGTGTTTTCCATCAGGAGATCGAGGGCACTCTTGCTTCGCGCGAGTCTTTCGGCCGCGTCTTTGCCGCTCGTCACGAACAGCATGTCGAAGATTTGCTTGGGCTTGTTCATCGCCGGAATCGGCCGTCCTTCACGATTGTAGGACTGAGTCTGCGCACCGCGAGGACCGCCAACGCCGCCATTGGTGGACAGGACCAGCGAAGAGTGTCGAGTGAAGTCACCGGCGTGCTCGGCATACACCTGATCCAGCGAGATCGTATTCCGATACGGGCCCTCACCACCGATCGGCGCGCCCGTCAAATACTGATCGGCATTCGAATGGCCATGCACGTTTCTGGCAGCGGGATGCGACAGCCCGGAATAGATCGTGATGTCGCTCCGCAGCGGCTCGAGCACATCGAGCACTTTGGTCAATTTGAAATCCGCTTCGCCGCCGCGTGGAAACCAGCTCCAGTCTTCCCACGCCGGATCGGACTTGAGTGGCAATCCAACACCATCCGGGTGGTAGACGCTGACAAACCGTTTCGGAGTCTCGTCCTTGGTTGGGCTGCCGACAGCAAACGATTCAAACCACGGCAACGCCAGAGCCACACCGGTGCCGTGCAGAAAAGTTCTACGACTCAGCAACATGGATTTGTCGTTCATGGTTTGTCTCTATTCTTGTTCGTCACCGCAAACAGATAACCGCGCTATTGCGGTATCAAACTGGTAGTGTGTCAACACCGTCTTACTGTTCCGGGATATCTGAACGCCCCATTCCGGCTTGCTCTTTAGCCCTACATAGTCTCTGTCAACAAGTAGCGCATTCGGCGACAGCCAATCTGTCGCTCGAATCAGATACAAGTCTGGTGGTTGGTCTTCTTTCAGAAGTACGAGAGCTAGGAGCCGATTGGAATGGAGAGGGAATTTCGACTTCTGCATGAACACGTAATTTGAAGTTCGGGCAGACTTTACCTGTATTTCATAAAAAGGACTTTGTCCGCGACGCACGACAAAGTCGATTCCTCTGTCATCGACTTCGGATGTAAAGATTTCGAACCCGTAAAGGGCAAACTCCATCTTCACGAAGTATTCAGCGAATCGACCAACCTGATGTGGATTCAATCGACTCCAAGTAAATCGTCCCATCAAAATGGCCTTTTATCTAACAATTACTTCGAATTAAAAAGCTGGCTGCTAACGATCAAGTGGATCAGGTCGCCCAGGCCATCATTCCGCCTTCTGAACTGTGAGGTCAAGCTGTCGATGTCAGCGCGGTCGCCAAAAGTGAGTGGTCTGCCGAGAGCGTAGGCCGTCAGCTTATGCACAATCGCTCGGGCAAATTGATCTTGTCGGTCCGTCAGCAAATATCGCTTGAGTCCATCTATCCCAGCCAGCGTCTGCCGATTGAACAGTTCTGAAGTCGCATCGACCGGCTGGTTCTTGATGTGAGTTCGGTAGGCTCCGAGAGCATCGTAGTTCTCAAATGCGATTCCCCACGGGTCGATCCTGGAGTGACACGAGATGCAGGCCGGTTTGTTCCGGTGATTGGCGATCCGTTCCTTCAGCGTCATTTTCAGGATCTCCGGGTCCGTCAGATCGACTTCCGGGACATTCGGCGGTGGTGGAGGCGGCGGATCGTCCAGGATGCGTTTCAGCATCCAGACGCCACGCTTGAGAGGATGCGAATCCGTGCCGTCGGAGTTCATGGTCATGATCGCCGCACTCGTCAACAGGCCGCCGCGATTCGTTTGAGGGGTGATTGGCACGCTGCGGAAATGAGGCCCGAACACCTTGGGAATCCGATAGTGCGCCGCCAGCCGTTCGTTGACTACCGCGTAATCGGAATGGAGGAAGTCCATGACGCTGTGATTGTGCTTCAGGACTTCATCAAAGAAGGCGATCGGCTCTTCCAGCATCGCTTCGCTCAGTGACCTGTCAGTGACATGAGTGATACTGCTCATCCTCTCCAAACCGAGCCATTGCTCGACGAAATTCTGCGAGAATCGTCTTGAACGCGGGTCTGCCAACAGGCGTTTCACTTGAGCGGTCAGGATCTCTGGCTCTCTGAGCTTCCCCTGCTCCGCGAGTTTCAGCAGTTCGTCATCAGGAATGCTCGACCACAGAAACACGGCGAGGCGGCTGGCCAACTCCAGCTCGCTGATCCTTGCCGGAGATTTCGCTTCGTCGGTCGTCACTCGTTGAGTCAGGTAGAGGAACTCCGGAGTGGCCAGCGCGGTCGCCAGGACTTCCACCATCGCCTCTTCAAAGGTCGAGAATTCCGGACGGTACTTCGCAAACAGGGCCATGAACTGATCGACTTCCAGTGAGGTGACGGGGCGACGCCAGACACGTCTCAGGAATCGAGTCAGCACCTCGCGGCCATAGATCTGTTCGTCACTCTTGTTGTCGCTCTCAAAGAAGATGTCAGTGTGAGTCTTCGGCGGCCACTGCTCGTAAAACGGAGCACTGATTTCGATGTAGTCGATCAGAACCTGGAGACCGTCGTCACCGCCGGGTGCATTCGAGACATTGTGAATGTGTAGGAATTCATCCCGTCGCGGAAACGTTGTGGTGAGCTTTCGGAACGGGTTGCGCTGGATATCGCTCAGCGGGATGTCGAAGTGAATGAACTGCGGATCGTCGGCAGTTGCCGTCACTGGGATGTCACGCTCACTGATGACCTGCGAGAAGTTGGCGTTGTTGCTGGTGTGAGCACTGAAAATCAGACGCAGGCTAGCGTACTCGTCAGGGTTCATGGTCGAGCGACCGGCTCGAATGCGAACGCGCATGACCCCTTCGTCGGGAAGAAAGCGATCCAGGTCCAGCTTCAACTCATTGGATCGAGGAAGAACCAGCACAACCGGAGAAACGACCGGCGTTGTTCCGACAGCAGCCTCAGCCCGAGGCATCGTCTTTCCAGCGGCAAACGGAATGCTCTCGCCGGTCTCTCGATGAAAGAGCTGCTGCTGGTTTCTTGGCTTCCTTTTGTTCTTCTTATTCGTGTCGGACTCCTTGTCATCCTTTTGGGACGCCGCCTTCTCCATCTCTTCCTGCATCGAGACGACGTAGGTAACGGCTGGCGGACGCTCTCCCGTCACGGTGGCTCGCTTAAGCGCATTCAGCCCGATCTCACGATAGGTCTCGAACTGCATGGCCGACATCTGCAGCAATTCCGAGCTGTTCTTGAAGCCGTCCTCAGATGCGGCTTCCGGCGGCAGCTTGTTCGCGAGGGCATAAGGCAGACCCAGCAAGTCCTGCAGGGCGTAGTTGTATTCGTCTTTCGTCAGCCGGCGAAAAGACGAATGCTCCTTGCTGTTGCGCCGGATGCGAGACGCCGTATTCAGCTCCTCGCTGAGCCAATCCACAATGCGACCACGATCCTCGTCGGCGAGTGCATAATCCGGTTCGTCCTCGGGAGGCATCTCGGACTTGCTGAGGGCGTTATAGACCTCGCGCCACCGCTCGACGTCAGGGCCGGTCAGCAGGTCAGGATTCAGTTGGTCGATGCGAAGACTGCCCTCGGACTTTTCGGGACCATGACAGGCCAGACAGCTCTTCTTCAGGAGCGGTCCCACCGACTCGTGAAAGAAAGCAATGTTCGGCTTTGGAATGGCGTCGGTGGCTTTCGCGGCTTCCTTCGTCTCTTTCAAGAATCTGGACTTGGTGCGTCCCTGTTCTTTGGTCGCTTCCAAAGTGATTGGAGCCTCCTGACCATCGGCGGCCAGAATGAGGCACGCGCTTCCGAGCACAAGCAGAATCGTGATCTGTAGTACCTTCATAGGCTGCTTTTCGTTCTAAGCTAGCTACGGGGGCGAGTGTCTGCACTGGCAAACCGGCGGCCGAACGGGAGGGATCAAATCGGTGGGAGCTTCTTGGATGGCCGAGTTTCGGCAGGGCATGGCGCTTTCCAAAATGGTGCCACGACTCGCCAAGCCAGCATAGCAGCACCGAGCACATGTGGTCAAAAACTAAGCCGCGTTGGAAACTCGTTGGCCAATCGAGTTTCACAGGAACAAACGATCGAGAACTGAGCCGGTCGTGACTGAAGTCAGTACGGGATCACGCTGAATGGGCGAAGTTGACCGTCGGTTATTCAGAAGTTGACCGTTGGTTTTTCAACGGTTGCGCACGCGGTAAACAATGCCGTGATCTTGCGGCGAGACAAGCCTTGAGCCATCGACTGCTGATTCAAGCGGCTCTGCGGTGGCAGTAGTGCAGCAGGCCACCGAGTCGCTCGCCCTTGTCGTAGCTACGCCGCCTTCCGCTCAAACGACTGCACCAGACCGCCGACGTACGACCGGACTTCAATCTTGCCCCGCGACAACTTGCGAACCGCTTTTGGAGCGGTGGCAGGTGGTCCCGCTCCATCTGCGGCTTTGATGCCAAAGTCGTCACGGATACGGGTGGCAATGTTTTGGTGAAGCCAGTGCAGGTCATCTCGACCGTGCCCTCATGGCGGAGATTATTCAGACTCTTGCGGCCTCACTGAACACGACGCGACCCAGCGGAAAGAAGCGCTTACTCAGATTGCTCGTATTGAAGACATCATCACGCTCGTCGAGCGAGGACGACTGGAGATCCCTCCCGACGTCGATCCTGCTGACTTCATCGTTTCGGACGGACGCCTAACAAAGCCTCGCATGACGAGCGAACTTGTTCGCCTCAAAGAGTTGTTTGACGCCTTCGTGCGCTGCCGCCAACAAGTTACTTGCCTTCACCGAAGCTGCGGACATGTCTCGTTGAACGCCAGCGAGCGCCCGCCACGCTTCAACATCGTCGCGATCCGTCTGCACGGCGCGCGTCAGGATGATCTCTGCCTCGCGGAGACGGCCCTTTTTCCGAAGGTTGTCGGCCTGCATGAGAAGATCGGCTACTGTGACCACGGGGCCACCCGGAGGATCTGGGGTGTCCGGTCCGTTCGGTTGGGTCGTCGGAGCGGGTGGTATCCCGCGCAGCTTGTCGAGTTGGTGCCGCGCATCGTCGAACTGACGGCGTGCTTCGGCGAGCTGTTGGTGGAGATCATCTAGCTCACGGTGCGATTCATCGAGTTAGCGACGTGAGTCGTCAAGCTGCCGACGTGAGTCGTCAAGTAAGTTGCGAGCCGCGCTGGCCTCCCGGAACGCTACACCGGTCCAAATCCGCGCAGCACTGCCACCGACCGCCAAGAGGACAAGGGTCGCTGTTAAGACGGTTACGGCACCCCAGCGGTTTGCGGCGAGATTCGGCATAGTCGGTTCGTCGGTCATGAGGTGGGGCTCCAAGGCAAGAAGTTCGCTGCACGCCGCTGTGTCGATCAGCTCAATGGCAACTTGGCAAATGAGGACATCGAATCTGCATCGCAGACACTCGCGCTGAATGTCACGTCGGCCAATCGGCAGCGACTTTGTATCACCGCCAGCGCCGTTGCCACCGAGCGATGCCTCATGCGACTTAAACGAGCGATCTCGATACCGAACTACGTCCGTCAGGAAGCGGTGATTGATGACCGCTTTCTGACGGTCGCGGCTCGGAAAGGATCTCGCTCACCAATCCGGGTTTCGCGTCAACTGTGCCGTTCGCAGGGCGTAGTCGATTTCGAGACGGTGCGGCTTGAGCATGTCGGTGCCGAGGAGACAAAGTTTGCCGGGGCCGACCAAGACGAGCACTTGAGTTGGTTCATCGAACCAGTTCACGACGACCACGAAACCCTCATAGCGGGCGATGTGTTCGTCAGCCAACTCGGCTTACATCGTGCCAACGGGAGTGCCGCAAGTGGGGTCGAATAATTCTTCGCCGACGATCAATGTGCCGGAGAAACCGGTGTCGATTTGAAAATCGAGCGGCTGGCCACCGAGTTGAAACGTGAAGAAAGCTTGGTCGAGTTCATCCAGAAAGCCGTGCATGGCGAACTGCTCCCCCAATTTTTACGGCAGCGCCGCCACCCACTCGAAAAATGTGAACCAGTTTGGAACCAAACTTTCGTTCGCGCTCGGCTTCGAGTTCCCAAAGGTCTTTGCCGAGAACGTAGTCGCCCGAATCCGGTTCCACGGCAATGAGTTCACCGATATGGTCTGGTTCGAGGACGGCACTCCATCGCTCCGCGTAGGCTCGCTCGGCTCGCGACGCAAATTCGTCACGTTGAGTTTTTGTCATCATGATCTGCCTCGATAGGTCGTGTGCCCGGTGAGTCTCAAACCGCAATCAGTCTCTTGACGAATGGTGAACTCATCAAGGCCAATCGGAAAAGGCGTTGCCCAAGTCCGCCCGTATCGCTCCAAAAGGGCGGGCAAGAACGCGTCAGAAGTCTTGCCCGTTTCGTCTGCCGACTTCTGACAGTTCCAGCCTTTCAGTTAGGCCGCGATGATCCGTTCTCGCAACTCTGACGGAAGACCTGCTCGTATTGTACAAGTTGGATGAACTAGAAAACGAACGAGCATAGGGCGATCTACTGCTGGAAGAGTTGAACCAACGGCTGGCGACCAGATAGGAGACGACGAGATGACCAAGACGCTACGCGGCGCGATTCATGGAAAGACCATCGAATTAGCGGATGCTCTTCCATTCGATGAAGGTGCTGAGGTTGAGATTCAAGTACGAGCGATTCGGCCAAGGCGAAAACCGGGCGATGGTTCTTGCGCACGGAAGGCGCTTTGGCTGACGATACAGAATGGGACGCGATCATTGAGGAAGTCCAGCAAGGCAGAAAACTTGAACGGCGGCCGCAGTGGGAGGAGCAATGATTTTCCTGGACCAACCGCAGCAGTGACCCGAACGTCAGCCCGTACAACGTCCATCCGGCTTGTCATCGTGACTTGGCTCGCCGTTTGGCAGTATCGACGACCTGAAACGACACTCGCTTGCCGAGCGCGTCGGCGTAGCGGTTGAGCGTGCCGATGGTGGGGTTCTGGTGTTGGCCGTTCTCCAGCCGGCAAATCGCCGCGCGGTCGATGCCGGTTCGCTCGGCCACGTCCGCCAGACTCAAGCCCGCGGCCTCTCGCAGTTGCTTGAGCCGCAGAACCGCCTTCCGCAAGTCCCAATACTCCGCCTGCGACATCGGCTCGGAGTAGTCGCCGCTGGCCAGCAACTCGGCCAGGCCCGGCTTCTCGTACTGCAAGCGTTTCCGCTTCGCCTGCTCGGCGGCGGCTTGCTCGGCCCGCCTTCGTCGGGTTGTCGCGGCCGATGAATTCGAGTGCGGCTGGTCATCGTTTCTTCCGAGCCGATGGCTCCGGCGCGTCTGTTGCATTCTTCAACAACAATCGTCGCCGGTCAAACAGACGCACGGAACCAACTCTCTCACGAGCCGCCGTCACTTCGCCCGCGCCGACTCCACGAGCATCCGAATCGTCGCCCGAAGATGCTCCGGCAACGTCGGCCAAGCCTCAACCAGCCGGCACAAGTCAGCATCTTTTCTGGTCGATTCCGGTAAGCCGGCTGGTAGGACACTCGGCACGGAGGATTCGGAACTGGTGCCCTAGTCTGTTGATGCTGGCCGGTCAGTGTTGTTTTCGTTTCGTGCTGCCCGTGACTTTGCCTTTTCGCGGCTTCTCGGTTTTCTTGCCTCGACTGCGCCGAACGAAGTGGAGAATGACGAGCACGATACCCACGACCCAGCCGAGCGCCACGCCGATACCGCGTCCAAGTAGCTCGGCCCGATTCTTCGCGGGCTGCATCGTCATAATCAATCCCGTGAATCCGCTGGCAAACATGCAGAGTCCTCCCCAATGGAGGAGCGTGAACTGGCGCATTCTGTCGCGAAACGATTCCTCGTTCTTTGGCATCTCAAGCTCTCCCGGTGTTGGAAGTCACGGTCGCTCTGAAGCACCGCAAAATCAAAACCCCGAACCAGCCGAAACCGATCCGGGGCCGCTTCGCCGATTCGGCGTCGGTGAGGACGCCGATGTCGGCTAGGCGACAACAGCCTATCGCGCTGTGGACTGGTTTACCCGCCAATCACCTCGCCGTCACTTCGGACGAGACGACTCCACGAGCATCCGAATCGTCGCCCGAACATGCTCCGGCAACATCGGCCAAGCCTCGACCAACAGCATCAGCGCGGGGTCGGATGGCTCGTCTTACCTACCGTCTGACGACTGCCAATCGGTGTTTTGCCGAGCCGTTTCCTGTAAGCCGGCCTGTAAGACGCTCGGCACACTCTCCGCAACTTCCGACGCATCAGACTGGTTGCGACATTCGCCGTCTGGTCTCGAAAACCAGTGTACCCGCAAGGTTACCGAGGGTTCGAATACCTCCCTCTCCGCTTTGAAGTTTTGATGCGTGCCGCACTCAATCGAGTGTGGGTTGTTTTTCTCTGAGAGCTCGGTGCTGGTGCATTTCTGGTGTTTGGGGTGTCTTGGGTGTGACACCGCTTTTCGGATCTCGTCCGATTTTGAATGAGGCTGGGGGAGCGGCCAACATCAAGCATCCGATCGCTGCAAGGTCGTCTGGAAATCCTCGCGGATTCTGGAGTTGCTCACCCCGCAGCACCCAAGTTCGTGGACTCCGGGTTGTCGACGAGGCATGAAGATCGGGTGAATCGACTCGACCTGAGCCTAGCCCAAGACCATTCGCGCGACGCTGTAGTAGATCACTCCGCCACTGATATCGACCAGGGCGGCGATCAGCGGATTGGACATCATGGCCGGGTCCATGCCGAGTTTCTTGAACGCCAACGGCAGTAACGTTCCTGCCATCGAACCCATCCAAACCAGCATGAAGACCGTCATCGCGACGACCATCGCCTTCGACGGATGTTCGAGGAACATCGCTAACAAGAATGCCTCGACCATCAGAGCTAGGCCGAGCAGCGTGGCCATCAACAGCTCGCGGCCCAGCAGCCGGATGCAATCCTTTCGCGTGAGCGTTTCGATCGTCAACGCGCGGATCACCAGCGTCGCCGATTGCGATCCGCTGTTGCCGCCGCTGGCCAGCACGAGCGGCAGGAACGCGACGGCCCATTCCGCTTCGGTGGCATTTGGTCGAAAATGCTTGAGCGCGGTCGCCGACAAAAAGCCGGTCGCCAACAGCCCGACTAGCCACACGCCGCGCTTCCAGAGGATTTGCATCACTGGGGTGGCGAGGTAACTGTCTTCGAGAGGTGACATGGCACCCGCGCGGTACACGTCTTCGGTCGCCTCTTCTTGCAACACGTCGATCACGTCGTCGTGCGTGATGATGCCGACTAATCGGTTCTGGTTGTCAGTGACGGGGATCGCGAGGAAGTCGTACTTCGCCATGACTTGAGCGACTTTTTCCTGATCATCATCGACGCGAACGGCGAAGACGTCTCGCTCCATGATTTCGTCCAGCTTCGCGTTCGGCCGCGCGAGAATCAGCGTGCGCAGGGTCACGAAGCCGTCGAGTTTTCGGTCGTCATCCAGAATGTAGATGTAGTAAATCGTCTCGCGATCGGGAGCCTGTCGGCGAAGTTGATCGAGAGCCTCGGCGACAGTGATGTGCTCCGGCAGCGAGGCGTAGTCGGTCGTCATAATCGACCCGGCGCTGCCGTCGGGATACGACAGCAGACGGCGAATATCGTTGCGCTCGGCCTGGGCCATCAACGGCAGCAGAGCATCGACGTGGTCCGGGTCCATTTCTTTGAGCAGGTCCACTCGATCGTCGGGAGCCATCGTCTCGATCAGCTTCGAGAGATGCGGGCGTTCGACGCTTTCGACTAACTGCATCTGCCGAGCCGGCTCGAAGTAACCGAAGATTTCCGCTTGCTTCTCGAACGACGCACTGGCGAGAACCGACCAAACCTCGGCTGGCGTGACCTGATTCAACACTTCGGAGGACGTGGCGGGATGCAGCGCATCGAGAAACTCGCGCAGCCCGGCGGAGTCGTTGAGTTGGAGCAACTCACGCAGTTCGGGAAGCAGCAGTTGTCCGAGCATCGCGGACTCCGTCGTTCGTCGTTCCGCCTGAAAGCGGGACTACGAACAAATTCGCCCCGTGGGAAGTCCCGACGGGGCGAAGTGTGAAATGATTCGTAGCCAATCCGCGAAAGCGATCAACGCTTCGAGAATTGGAAGCTGCGGCGAGATTTCTTGTGGCCGTACATTTTTCGTTCAACCATGCGGCTGTCACGAGTCAGGTAACCGCCGTCCGCCAGTGCTCCGTGCAGCAGCGGGTTCTTGGCCTGCAAGGCACGAGCGATGCCGAGCATCACGGCTTCGGCCTGTCCTGTCGGACCACCACCGTGAGCGAGCACCGAGACATCGACTTTGCCCACCAGTTCGGTCGCCTTGAGCGGCGCGAGGACCGAGTTGCGGTCTCGTTCGTTGACGCAGTATTCCGCCAGCGGCCGTCCATTGATCGTGACGATGCCATTGCCGTCCTTCAGTCGCACACGAGCGACCGCTTTCTTGCGACGGCCTGTCCCCATTGCGACGCCATTCTTGTCGATCTTGCCACGCACCAATTGCGGCAGGCGCGGCTGTATTTCCGCCACGGCGATGGGTGCTCCTCCGGCTTGTCCCAGTGTCAGGTCGGCAGCCAATTCGGTGGCGACCGGAGCGGCTTCAACTGCTTGTTCTTCGTTTTCCATGAATCTCGATCCGATGATTTTCTGTCTGTGAACTGTGCGAAGATGACTGTGCGAGGATGACTACACGAACGTCGGCAACTCGACCGGACATTGAGCTTGATGATCGTGCTTGGGGCCTTTGAAGAGCCTCAACTTCATGAGCATGTTTCGGCCGAGTTTGGTCTTGGGCAACATGCGTCGGACAGCGTTCATCAAAACGTCATCCGGTTTTTTGGTCAGCCGATCGGCGGCCGTCATGATCTTGCGACCGCTGGGGAATCCAGAGAACCGCTGATACAGCTTTTGGGCCGTCTTGGTGGTGAAGTACGGAATTGTTGGATGGCTCATCTTCCGGCCGGTGAATCGCACGCGCTCGACGTTGACGACCACGACATAATCGCCGCTATCGACGTTCGGCGTGTAATCCGGCTTGTGCTTGCCCATCAAAACAGTGGCGATCTTGGTGGCAAGCCGCCCCACCACTTGTCCGTCGGCATCGACGGCGAACCATTTTTTGGTGCTGGGGGCAGCCTGTTCGACGGTCAATGCGAATGATTGATGGTTCGCGGTTTTGCGTCGCTTGATCGACGGAATCTTACGAGTCTCGGTAGTCACGGATAGTCCTCGAAAATCTCAACGCATCAGGTCGCCATCGGCCAGAGTTTTGGACGACAATTTGTCCCAAGCCGGGCGTAAGAACGCGGCAAAGTAGCGACTGGCCACAGCCAGTTCAACCTCGCCGTCCGTCTTTCAACGACGAGGTTGCGAAGGAGGTGCCTGGCATCCCTCCGACTCGTGACGCGGCGGTCGCGCGATCGGGTTGACGCCCGCGGCGGCGTTCCCCTACTGTCCGCCCCGCTTTGACGCGGTCAGAACGCCCCGTTCGAACGGGGGTCTGTTCTCCGCGTTTTGTCGAGCCGATTTGGGCGGATCGCAGACGGACGCGATCGCTCGGCCCGGTGAATCCTTGGTCCAAACGTGGCCGCATTTTTGAGGTGACTCTCGCAATGGCTGATCTGATTCTCCCGCATGGTGGTCTGTCCGAGCCGGTGTGCCGGACCGTCTCGAACGACGAAATCGCGAGCTTCCAAGTCGAAGCCGCCTCGCTTCCCAAAGTCCCCGTGTCGAGCGGCGATTTGTCGACCGTTTATCGCTTCGGAGACGGCACGCTCAGTCCGCTGACCGGGCCGATGAATTCGGCAACCTTTAATCGCGTACTCGACGAGTCGGTCATCGAGCACAACGGCAAGCTCTTCGCCTGGACGATTCCGATTTCGTTCCCGATCACCGCTGATCTCGCCAAAACGATCAAGGCGGGACAGAAGGTCGCTCTCACGAATCCGGCCGGAGAAGTGGTCGCGACGCTCGACGTGAACGACGTCTTCGCCTGGCCGAAGCTGAAATATCTCCAGTCGGTTTATCTGACGAATCGCATCGACCATCCCGGCGCGGACATGGTCATCAAGGGCGAGGCCGACAAGTCACATCTGATCGGCGGCGAGATTCGCGTTCTGCCGCAGCCGAAGAATCCGTCGTTCGGAAAGTACGTGCTCACGCCGCGCGAAGTTCGGAAGCAGCTCGTCGAGAAAGGCTGGAACGCCGTCGTGGCGTTTCAGACTCGCAATCCGCTGCACCGTGCTCACGAGTACGCACTGGTTTACGGACTCGAAACGCTGCTGCGTGAAGGCTTCAACGCCGGAGCGTGCTTGAACCCGCTGATTGGCGAAGTCAAAGGGGACGACGTCAATGCCGAGATTCGGATGCAGACCTACGAAAAACTGATCACCGATCGCTCGCTCGGCGACGGCGACAGCGACCAATCGCTGTGGGGGCCGCGCAACGAATCCGTGCCGGATCGCGTTGTGCTCCTCGGACTCGACATCAAGATGTTCTACGGCGGGCCGAAAGAAGCTGTCATGCACGGCATCTATCGCCAGAACATGGGCTACACGCACATCGTCATCGGCCGCAAACACGCCGACGCCCCGTACGCCAACGGCGAGTCGATCTGGGGCGACTTCGATGCTCAAGAGATTTTCAAAAAGCTCGGCGGTGATCTGAAGATCAAGACGGTCAACGTCGGCTTCGCAGCGTACTACGAATCGGCAGGCCGAGTTGATCTGATGGAACGTCACAAAGACGAGAAGCCCTGGTCGATCAGTGGCAAAGACATTCGAGCCACGTTGCAGAAGGGCGAACTGGTTGACAGCCGCATCATGCGTCCCAGCACCAGCAAAATTCTCGGCGCGGCGATGAAGGTCGGATAGTCGCGTAGGTTGGGCACTCTTGCCCGACTTTGGACGCTCACTCGACCATGAGGACGGACAAGAGTGTCCATCCTACGAGTTCATTGGCCCGGCTCGCCCAACGCGAGTCGGGCTTTTTTGTCGCTTGCGCGACTGCTTGTCGCGAACGAGAGCACTCGCCAGACTCCCTCGCGTCCTGCGACAAATCGACGAGTGAATCGCTCACACCGGGGGACTCATGAACGCGCTCGAGACCGTCAATCGCTACGTCACCGAAGCGGCCACCACCCTCAAGCTCGACGACGCTTTGATGTCGTTTCTGCTGACGCCTGACCGGCAATTGCGAGTCGAGATTCCGATCATCCGCGACAACGGCAAGCTGCAAGTTTTCATCGGCTATCGCATCCAACACAACGATTCGCGCGGGCCATTCAAAGGCGGACTGCGGTATCACCCGGAGGTCACCGACTCGGAAGTTTGTGCGCTGGCGTCGCTGATGACGTGGAAAACAGCAATCGTCGATGTCCCGTTCGGCGGAGCGAAAGGAGGCATTCAAGTCGATACGAAGACGCTCTCGCAGTTGGAACTCGAACGGCTGACGCGGCGGTTCACTGACATCATCGACCCGATCATCGGCCCGAACATCGACATCCCCGCCCCGGACGTCGCGACCAACGAGCAGACGATGGCCTGGATCATGGACCAATACTCGCGGCGTCACGGCTACACGCCAGCGATTGTCACGGGCAAACCGGTTTCGCTGGGCGGCTCGGAAGGCCGCGGAGCCGCAACGGGCTTGGGTGTGGCTTTCGCGACCCGCGAGGCGTGCCAATCTTTTGGGATCGAACTGCGAGGAGCGCGAGTCGTCATTCAAGGTTTTGGAAAAGTCGGAACGCACACCGCAACCTCGCTACGCGACATGGGGGCCAAAATCATCGGCATCAGCGACGTGTCTGGCGGCGTCGTCAACACGAGCGGAATCGATCTCACCGAAGCGTTGCGACTGCAAGCCGCGAGTGGCTCGATTCAAGGGTTGACGGACGGTACGGCAGTCTCGAACGCCGAATTGCTCGCGACCGAATGTGAAATAATGATCCCCGCCGCTCTCGAGGATGTGTTCACCGAGCAGAACGCCGACACGGTCAAAACCAAACTGATCGTCGAAGGGGCGAACGCTCCGACAACCTTCGAGGCCGACCGGATCTTCGAGCAGCGTGGCATTCACATCGTCCCCGACATCCTGGCGAACGCCGGTGGCGTGACCGTCAGTTATTTCGAATGGGTGCAAAACCTCCAGCAATTCCGCTGGGAGTTGTCCGAAGTCAATCAGCGTCTCGAACGCCGCATGGTCCAAGGCTTCCAGTCGATCAAAGCCAAAGCGGAAGAGCATCGCACGACGCTCCGCCGCGGTGCGTTCCTTTTGGCCCTTGATCGAGTCGCCGAAGCGACGCGACTGCGCGGTTTTTGAGATTGGAGTCCGCATGAAAATCAAATATGGCCAAATCGGAGTCGGGCACGCTCACGCCAGCAAGATGTCGGTCTATCGGCAGTCCGCCGATTGGGAAGTCATCGGCGTTGCTGAGCCAGATGCCAAGTTGCGCGAGCAGGCGGAACGCGATCCGATTTATCGCGGCCTGAAATTCATGACGAAAGAAGAGCTGCTCAACACGCCTGGACTGCAAGTAGTCGGCGTCGAGACGCACGTTCGCGACGCGCTCAACTCGGCCGGAGAGTGCATCGCGGCCGGCAAGCACATTCATCTCGACAAGCCGGCCGGCGAGTCGCTGCCGCAATTCAAACAGCTGCTCGACGACGCCGCGAAAAAGCACCTCGTCGTTCAAATGGGCTACATGTTTCGGTACAGCCCGGCCGTGCTGATGCTCCGTGAGTTCCTCAAAAACGGATGGCTCGGCGAGGTTTTCGAGATTCACACGCTGATGAGCAAAGTCGTGCCCAACGGCGATCGACTGAAGCTGGCGGAGTATCCCGGCGGGATCATGTTCGAGCTGGCCTGTCACGTCATCGACTTGGTCATCGGAGTGCTCGGCAAGCCGGACCAAGTGCATTCGTTCGCTCGCAAGGTGGGACCGCAAGACGACAAGCACCTGGACAACATGCTGGCCGTCTTCGAGTACCCGAAGGCGATTGCCTCGGTCAAAGCTAGTTCGGTCGAGATCGACGGCGGTGACCGTCGGCACTTCGTCGTCTGCGGCACACAAGGGACGTTTCACATTCAACCGCTCGATGCGCCGAATGTGCGGTTCACGCTCAATCAGCCGCGCGGCAAGTACGGCAAGGGCTATCAAGACGTCCGCTTTGGAAACTACCCGCGCTACGTCGGCGACGCGGCCGATCTCGCCAAGATCGTCCGTAACGAGAAGGCGGCCGATTATTCCTACGACCATGACTTGAATGTGCAGGAAGCCGTCTTGAAGGCGAGCGGCCAAAAGACCTCGTAGGATGGGCACTCTTGCCCGTCCCATGTTCGGTCTCCGAATTCGCATCGAAGAGGGACGGCCAAGAGTGGCCATCCTCCAATTGAAAGTCCTCCATGCTGAAGCACACTCTGATTCATCCAGAAATTACCGCCATCCTCGCTCGTGCCGGGCATCATTCCAAAGTGCTGATCGCCGACGGCAATTATCCGGCGTCGAACACACTCGGCCCGAACGCGCAGCTTGTCAGTTTGAATCTCGCTCCGGGCATCGTCACATGCACGCAGGTTCTGGAAGCATTGCTCACCGCGCTGCCGATCGAGGCCGCGAACACGATGGGCATTCCGGCCGATGACCCGTACGCGCTGGCTGGCGATCCACCGATTTGGGCCGAGTACCGTTCGATTCTGTCCGGTGCGGGACTGTCGATTCCGTTGCAGCCGATTCCGAAGTGGGATTTCTACGACGCGGTGGCTTCGCGCGATCATGTGCTGACGATTCAAACCGCCGACCAACGCTTGTGGGCCAATCTGCTGCTGACCATCGGTGTGCGTCAGCCGTAGTCGTTGAGTTCTCACAACTCGTCGCGGCGTTGTTCCAGCTTCTCGGCCTCTTCCGCTAACTGCAGCGGGCCGAGTGGTTCCTCGATCGCGTACTTGCCGTCGAACCAGCGGAAGAAATCGACGCGCCGGCAACGCTCGCTGCAAAATGGCAGGAACTCCGACTGGCGAGCGACCTCGCCCGCGATCGTCTTTTTGCAAATCGGACACTGCGGCAGCTTGATCATGAAGTTGTTCCCTTCCGACGTCGCATCCGCTGGGACTTCAGCTCCGACCTCGGCAAGCTGAGCGGCGGGACAGCGACGATCTCCGGCCGGAAATGCAAACGGTCGTGAATCGCCGCGGCGATGCGTTCGGCCAAGAGCGCGAACAGTTTCAGTTCGTTTTCGGAGTTCGAGAGACCAACGGTCGTCTCGATGTCGATTCGCAGTTGCGTCATCGAATCGCGAGTCACCGCTTCGAATTGGTACTCGATGACCTCCGGGAACTCGCGCAGGATCGCTTCGACCGCCGTCGGAAACACGTTGTTGCCGCGGATGGTCAGCATGTCATCGACGCGGCCGAGGATTCCACCTTTCAGCCGCATGAGTTGCCGTCCGCACGGGCACGGCTGCGGATCGAGTTCCACGATGTCGCCAGTACGGTAGCGGATCATCGGCGAACCAACGCGACCAAGATTCGTGATGACGAGTTCGCCACGAATGGGCGCGGTCGTGTCCTTCAAATCGAACGCCTGCTCGGTCGCCGAGTCGATGATCTCGGCGATGCACTCGGTTTCGAGGATGTGCAAACCGCCGGGATTTTCGACGCACTCCGCCGCGAGCGGGCCGACTTCGGTCATGCCCCAATGGTCGATGACACGCGCTCCCCAACCGGCTTCGATCTTGTGCCGGATCGATGTGATACTCCCGCCCGGTTCCCCGGCCACGATTAACAGTCGCACGGACTTCAGCATCTCGGAGGCGGTCGAATTCCCAGGCTGCTTCGCCAAATCGGCGGCGACTTCAGCGAGCCGCAAGGCGTACGTCGGCGTGCAGCAGACGACGGTCGCTTGATTCTCTTCGATGAACTTCAGTCGCGCTTCGGTCGACATTCCCCCCGCAGGCAAACAGAGCCGGCCCATTCGAGCCGCTCCTTCAAACGCCGCCCAGAAACCGAGGAACGGTCCAAACGAAAACGGAAACGCCAAGCGATCGTCCGCTCGCAGCCCGACCAACTCAAAGATTTGTTCCCAACAGCCCAGCATCCACTGCCACGACTCCGGCGTGTCGAGCCACCGCAGCGGCTGACCGGTCGTGCCGGAGGTCTGACAAAATCGCGAATACGATCCGACTTCAAACGTCAGGTTCGAGCCATACGGCGGATGAGCCTTGTGGTCCTCGACGAGTTCGGCCTTCGTGGTCAGCGGCAACTTGGAAAGATCAGCTTTCGTCAGATCGACTCCGGCCGCTTGCCACTTCAATTGCCAAAAACGATTCGACGCCCCGACCGTTCGCAGCAGTTCGCGTAGTCGCTCTTGCTGCCGCGCTCGGATTATCTCACTTTGCACTTTGCACTCTGCACTTTGCACTTTGCACTCTCACGGTCTCGATGAGACTACTCCGGCAGATAGTTCAACGTGTAGTACGCCTGTTTGTGAAGCAGCGGCGATCCTTCGGCAGACTTCACGCCATCAAGATGCAACTCGTGGACGTGTCCTTCTTGCAGGCTATTGATCTTCAGGCGGACGCTCTTGCCGTCGGCGGCGACAGTGACAGCTTCGATCGTCGGCGTCGTTTGATCGACTTCAGGACTGCCGTAGCTGGCCTGATAAATGTAGGTGTAGGTCGAGAGTTTGTACGACTTCACTTCGCCGGCCGTCGCGGCGTCCACCGGTTGAGTGAATGTCAGCTCGAAGCCATCCGGTTTGGCGCGCATCTCGTGGATTTCAAACGGCACTTTGCCGGACCAGTCCAGGCGATCCAGCGAGTGCGGTTTCGTGCCGCGCGAACCCCAGCCGCGATTGGTTCCGCCAACGAACATTGAACCATTCGGCGACATCAACATGCCCAGGCTGCCGGAACCGATCCCGCTGCGGAACGGGAAGCACGCCCCTTGATAGTGCCCTTTGACTTTCTCCAAAAAGACCCGCATGACCGTGCTGTCCGACTGATCGCCGACGAACAGTTGATTGACGAACGGCCCGAACTTGCCGGTCGTGTCGCAGGCGATGCCGCTGGCGGACTTGCCCATCTTGGGATACGGGAAGTAACAGGCCGGTGGTTCCAGTTCGGGAATCTTCTTGGCTTCGGCCATCAAGCGGCCGCCGCTTTCGGGCTCCTTTGGCTTCGAACCAAGAGCCGCTTTGGCGGCGGGTTCGTCGTACCATTTGAAGCCACCCGGATGTCCGACGAACTTGCCCGGTCGCAGATGTTTCAAGGCGCAAGCACCATTCCATGGCCCTTGGTTGTCGGTATAAAAAACCTCGCCCGCGTGATTGAAACCGATGCCGCCGGGCGAACGGATGCCGCTGGTTGTCGGGATCACCTTGCCCTCCGGAGTGATCCGCAGACACCAGCCGCGATATTTGCTCTCGCTGCTGAACGAGCCGGTCAGGCAGAGCACGACCCAGATGTTGCCATCTTTGTCAAACCGCGAACCGAATGCGTACTCGTGGTAATCGCCGCTGATGCCCCAGCCGTCGGAGACCGTCTCGATGAGATCGGCTCGCCCGTCGCCGTCGACATCCTTCAGCCGAGTCACCTCCGGCCGATGCGTCGCGTACAGCCAGCCGTCGCGATACGCGATGCCCAGCACCTCGTGCAGACCACTGGCGAACTGCGAGAATTTCGCATCCTTGCCCGTCGCCGAAAACGGTTTGTCGAGCAAATAGATGTCCCCTCGTCGCGTGCTGATCGCCAACTTGCCGTCCGGCAGAAGTTCGACGCCGCCTGCCTCCAACACGATGTTGTCGGGGATGACGAACGAAGTAATCGGATAGTAGTCATCCTCGGTCAGCGGCTTGTCGGCGGCGAAAGTGGACGAAACGCCGATGACTACCAAGCTGCAAAACACCGCAGAGACCCAACGCATTGTGAACTCCAATCGGCCGATGGGCTGTTTTTTTTGGGCAATGACCACCAACTCACCAAACGTATTTTTGTTCGATCTTCGCCGAGCCGTTCTTCAGTTCGACCGGCACGAGCAATTCAAACCGGTTGCCGGCTTGGCGGACGAGGGGTTGTTTTGAGGAGTTCGCAACGACTCGCAGTTTGAGCGTGCCATCAATCGTGAACCACCCATCTGTGCCGGTTTCAATTTTCTGAGCGGTGACCGCTCGGAAGAAGAGGTTGTTGAGCGACACTTGGTCACCGGGCGTGACCGACAGCGACAGCGTGCGGTCGAGCGACAGTTCTTTCTTGTCCTTGCCGGACTTGATCGCGCGCGGGTGATCGGCAACGGCGACGTGGCCGAACGTGTATTGGAAGATCGGCCGCCGAGCGTCATCGAAGCGATAGCCTTTGAACTGGTAGCCTTGATCGCGAGCCGGTTGGCTCGGCCACGCGGCGCTCGCGGCGGCCAGCATCGCAAATGGCACTTCGGCCGGCAGCGGCAGCACGTTGTCCCCCAGCGGATTCTGGAAACCGGGGCCGCGGCCGACCCAATGCTTTGAGGCGTCGATGAATTGTCCCTGCCAAATCCAAAGCAGCGCGAAGCGGTCGAAGTCGAACGCGAGATTCACCCCTTCGGGATATCCCACCGCGAAGCCGCGCGGAGCGGTGATGTTGCCGCCATCCGACTTCGGGCCTTGCAGAAAGTTGCGATACACGATCGGCTCTTTGTCCGGCGTGAGCACGATCGCTTCGCGCACGATGCCGGCGGGGATCGGGGCATTGCTGCCGTCGGCGAGGTACGCCCACACGGCTTGCATCTGCTTGGGCGGGCTGCCGTCGAGCACGTCTTTGATGGTCGCCATGCCAAACGGCCACGCGGCCGGCATGCGTGTGCCTCGGCGATAAACCTGTGGGTCGGCGAGATACCGATAGAACCAATCCTCGCGCAGCCGGCGAGTCATCGCATTAAGGTTGACCGCTTGCACTCCCGTCGCGGCGTGTTCGTTGAACGGATGGCATTTGACGCACGACAAGCCTTTGTCGCCGACCAGTTGCCGTCCGACGGACTTCGCTTTCGAGTGCGACTCACCGAACGTCGGCAAGTTCGCTTCCGTCTTGAGGTCCACTGCGGCGAACACCTTCGCCAGCGAACCGGCATGAAACTTCGGCATCCGAGCGTGCATGTAAGGCCGGTCCTTTTGCTTGGGGTCGCCTTTCGTGCCGTTTTGCAAGAGGTCCGTCAGCGCCTCTTCGCGCAGCTTGTCGCCGACGCCGTCGAGCGCGGGCGGGATGCGGCCTTCGTCTCCCATTTCCGGGATCTGTGTTTCAAAGTACGCATTGCGAACCGTCTCGACGCCGCCGACTTGGCCGCGCTCGTGACAGGCGTAGCAGTTGAAGCTGAGCAGTGACTGAGCAATCGTCTCCGCCGGAGTTGGCTCGGCGACTTTGCTCTGTGCCGTGATCACCGCCGAGCGCTGCAACGGAGTCAGCCGAAAGAACGGCAAGCCGCGCTGAGCGACATCGGCCACGCAACCTCCGCTCGCAGCGAGCTTCGACAGCGGCTTCGCTTTCAACTCCGAGGCGATTTGTTTGTTGTCCTCTTTCAACTGGTGACACGACGCGCAGCCGAGCGTCGCAAACAACTGGCGGCCTTTAGCAGCCAGTGACGCATCGACGACAAACGGCTGGTCGCTGCCATCGGTCGCGACTGGCTTCGGCCTTTCGCGAGTCAGCGTGATGAACGACGCGGCTCCGAGCCGTTTGAAGCCGTGGCCGGACATCTCCAGCGTGAGTGTCCATTCGCCGCCTCCTTGGAAGTAGTCAACAATGATCTCGTGCGGGCCGACATCGAGCGAGACTCGACCCTCTTTTTCCGAGTGCGGATGCACTCCGCCGTTTTTGACGACCTCTTTTCCGTCGATGATCAAGCGGCTGCCGTCGTCGCTGCCGAGAAAAAATTGATGCTGTCCCGGCTTCTCGATTTGCAAATAGCCCGTGAACCTCATGCCGAAGTTGTTCTCTCGCTTCCCGACCGCCAGATCAAAACCGCTGACGGTTCCAGTGGCGACCGGCTTCATCGAACCAAAATCCGGCACATCGTCCCAGCCACCTTCAAAGTAGGCGTAATTCATGTTCGGCGGCACTTTGTGCCCTTGAAAGAAATACGCTGCGACTTCGCGAGCTTCCTTCTCGTTCAAGTTGAGGCTCGGCATCCGGCCGCTCGGCCGCAACTGAAGCGGGTCTTGCAAAAACTTCGCGAGGCTCGGCAACGTGTACTTCGCCGCCAAATCGCCCAGCGGAATGAACGTCTGCGTGATCGGCTTCTTCGGAGCCTCGTCGTCTTCATCGATCAGCGCTGGTGACACCTTCGGCACCGGCCCCGCCGCCTTGCGAGGCATGTGGCAGGCGACGCAGCCCAGCCGATGAAAATGCTGCTCGCCTGCTTTGACCGCGCTGTGCTCAGCTCCTGCTTCGGTTGGCGCACCGGTCGTCGCGAGGAAGTGCGTGAGCGCCTCGACGGCGACGGCTCGATCGGCGTCCGGCAATCCGGCGAGCACGTCCGGCATGGTCGTCCCCGGCTTCGCCTGCTGTGGGTTCGACAGCAATGCCTTGATGAAACTCAGCCGCACGCGCGAGCCAACTCCGTCCAAGATCGGAGACTGCTTCTTCGTAATCCGCTTCGCTGCCGATCCGTCCGCCTGATGACACGCGACGCAGCCCAACTCACCCAGCAACAGTTTTCCGCCCGGTTCCAAATCCTTCGGAGCGTTGCCGCCCGCCGCCGTAAAGAACCGTTCGAATCCGGCGACGACGGGATGATTCACCAATGGTTCGGCAAACGGATCACTGGTCGGCTTGGGGTCCGCAGCCAACAGCGACACGGAGAACAACAAGCACAACATCGCGCCGCTCAATGGGCGAGCGACAGAACCAACTCGTGGCATGAACGCAATCCTTGAGAAGCCGTACCGTCCGCCGCTGGCGGATCAGGGAGCGGCCCGGAACGCCAATCAACAGTGGAAAATCGCGGCAGAGTCTAATACCAGTGGGACGGAGCCGACAGCGATTCGCGGGCACGTGGAAAACGTGCCCGACGTCATGTCATCGAGCGGAGCCGCCAGCAGCCAGCCGCAAAAGACATGGCCGAAATGCTGAGCAACAACAAACAACTCTTATCGAAGGGTTCACCGCGTCACATTCCCAAAAAAGTTCTTGCCGCTCTCCAGGACACGAGTAAACTGTTCCAGGTCACCGACGAATGCCCTCCCCTTCCCTGGGGGGGTGATGACTTCATAGTTGACAGGAGGGACGCCGTGTCAGAACCACCGGGCCAGCGTGAGAGCCGTCCAAGGAAGAGCCGGCTCGCTTGAGCGTAAACAAGGATCGGTCATTGTGAATCTCGGGACTTCAGCCCCGTCGGACCTCTCGGTTCGGCGGGTTTTTCTTTTTCGGCCAGCTTGTTGGCCTGGACTGCGGCTGATCAATCCATCGGAAACCGCGTTGTTTGTGTGAACTCTGCCGACCCAAACGATTGGCTTTCGGGGCGACCGCCGCGGAACCGTGAGGTGGCCGTTGATTGCCACGGCATGCGTCAGTAATGTGCCGCACTTCGCTGGATGTCGTTTCTCGGTGGTCGATGTTTGAGAGTGTTTTCCAGTCTGCTGCCGATGATTTTAGGTATCCCGTTTCCCATTCCCTGAAGGAGAATCTCCGTGGCTAAAGACAAGACTGAAGAAATTTCGGAACCCGCTGCGCTCGCTGCCCCTGTAGCCGCGCAGCAGCAAACTCTGACGGTCGATGACTCCACCGTCAGCGCCGGGTATGCCAACTTCTGCCGTGTGTCGAGCACGCCGGAAGAGCTGATTTTGGACTTGGGGTTGAACCCCAATCCTTACGCTCAAGGCAATGTGACCGTGCATGTCGGGCAGCGGATCATCATGAATCACTACACGGCCAAGCGATTGCTGAGCGCGCTGTCGATGGCCTTGCAACGCCACGAGCAAGCCTTCGGCGTTCTTGAGACCGACGTTCGCCGCCGCGTCAAGCCGTCCGTCACCGCGACGATGCCACGCAGCTAACGCGATCACTGTGCCACAATTCGAATGCCCGACGTCGCTAGACGTCGGGCATTTTTTTGCGCCCTCACGGCAAGCGGCCGGCTTTCAGCAGATGCCGCAGTTGGCGTTCGGATTCTTCGGTGGCGGGGTAAACCAGCGGCGGCTCGTGTGGCAGTTTCGAGGGCGTGATCTGCCAACCCTTGCTCGTCAACGTGACGGGGATGAGTAGTCGCTGACGCGAGGCGGGCTTCGTCTCTCGCAGATTGATCAGCGTGAGTTGCTCGTCGCGAACAGCGTTCTTCCAAGATTTGTCCACGCCAACTCGGCCGACTTCGACATCTTCGACCACGGCGGTCAGCACGTCGGTCGCTTCCAAGATCTGATCACGATTGAGCGTGACTGGATTCGCGGTCAAGAGCGACAGCACTCCCAGCCCGATAACCCAGAGGCCGACCAAGCTGGCCGCCAGCGCGAACCATTGCCGAACGTGCGGCATCGTGCGACGAGAGGCAATGTCCGGCGAGTCCGTTCGCACCACGAGAACCTCTGTGTTGAATACGCAACTCGCGTGCTGAGCTCAGCGTCGGAATGCGGCGGACGTGTCGATTTCGTAGCCGCGGTCAAAGGTCTCTTCGAAGTCATAGACGCCACTGAAGTCGCTGATCTGATCGCGATCCGTTTTTCGCATGTCGCCGCGCTCCACCAGATCCCAAACGATGCGGCCAAAGTCCTCGGTCGTCACGATTCCCCAATGCCGAAACACGGGGATCGTCATCATGCCGAATTCCTTCACGGCGAGTTCGCGGATCCCTTCCAGCAATTGCCGCGGCGAGACATGCGCGTCATCGGCCGACTTCACGAATTTCTTCTGAGCCAAAAGCAGGGCATGATCCACGAACTCACGTGCGGCGGGGTGATACTTCGGCTGGGCCAGTGGGGCCTGTTTCGTGCGGCTCATGACTTTTTTCCTGGCAGAAGAAAACTTCGGTCTCGTCCCGAGGTGTGTGGCACTATAGCCGGGAAAGGCAACCGGTCGAAACCCTTAGTTTTGAACTGCGTCGTTTTGAACTGTGGAGGTTGTGTTGCACCGTGATGAGTTCGGACTTGACGCCACAAACTGAAAAGAAAAAGCCCGGCCTCTCGTCGAAGCCGGGCAATGCGGAGGCTGCGGATCGAATTCGCGATCGACCGATCACACCGCCTTCGTGATCCCCGGAGTCGGAATTTGATACTCGAAATTCGCGTTCGGCTTGGTCGGCGGATCGGAGTCCCAGGAGAGATTCTTCGGCATCGTGTCGACGTTTGAATTGAGCGCCTCCTCCCAAGTCACTTCTTTTCCGGAGTACACCACCATGCGTCCCAGGACGGCGGTCAGTGAGCTGTTCGCGCCGTTCTCCCCTTCGTTGTACGGCGTGTTGTTGCGAATGGCCCGGAACAGATCGTCGTGCTCGACCTGGTACGGATCGGAGCGTTTGACCGATTTGTCGCGGCGGAAGCTCCACTTCTCACCGCTGGCCGTGATCGAGTTACCGCTGACGTCGCTATTTCCCTTCGTTCCGTGAGCGTACTCGCTGACGCTGTTCCAGACGTTTGGCTGGTGGCGGCATTGGCTGAACATCCACGAGCCGTCCGCGTATTGGTACTCGACGGCGAAATGGTCGTAGATTTCGCCGTAGCGTTTATCGACGCGCACCTGCCTGCCGCCCATGCCGCGAGCCATCACCGGATGCCCCTGCTTGACCCAGTTGCAGACGTCGAGATTGTGAATGTGCTGCTCGCAAATGTGATCGCCGCAGAGCCACAAATAGTAGTACCAGTTCTTCATTTGGTACTCCATTTCGGACTTGGCTTGCTCGTGAGAGATGCGTGGCTCCCACACGCCGGGATTGTTCCAGTAGCAACGCATGGCGATGACGTCGCCGATCGCTCCGTCATGAATCCGCTTCATCGTTTCGAGATAGCCGTCCTGGTGATGCCGTTGCAGTCCAACGCCGACCTTCAGGTTCTTCTCCTTCGCGACCTTCACCGCTTCGAGCACCTTGCGGACGCCCGGTCCATCGACGGCGACCGGCTTTTCCATGAACACGTTCTTGCCTTTCGACACGGCGTATTCGAAGTGCGTTGGTCGGAAGCCCGGAGGAGTGGCGAGAATCACCAGATCAACGCCGCTGTCGATCACCTTTTTGTACGCGTCGAAGCCGACGAACTTGTGGTCGTCATCGACGGACACGCGACCTTCGTGTCCCTTCTGAAGATTGTTCAAACTTCCGTTGAGCGAATCGGCGAAGGCATCGCCCATCGCAACCAGTTTGACATTGCCCTCGGTGCTCAGAGCCTGTCCCGCCGCGCCGGTGCCGCGACCGCCGCAGCCGACCAGCCCCACCTTGATGACGTCATCGCCCGCCGCGTACACGCCAGCCGTCAGGCTGAGCTGCGCGACCGCCGCCGCTGACAGAGCCGCCGTGGTCGAGGTTTGCAAAAAATCGCGCCGTGACTGAATGGGAGCGCTCATGAGGTTTCTCCAGGTTGAATGAGTATTGAACGAGACGGGGTTGATGCGAGTTCTAAACGCCGAGCCGTGTGGCGGAAAGTGTGCGGGTCACAACTCTCCGATTCCGGTTTCGATCTGCTCCGCCGTGAATCGCAGCACTTCCACGCCAACCTGGTCCAATTCAGGCATCGGCTGGAAATGGCGTTGAATCACCACCACTTTCACGCGGCAGCCATGGTCGAGCGCGGCTTGCACCAGCCGCTGCCGTGACTCATCCCAATCCAGAAAGATGCAAACGATTGCCGAGATCTGCGGTAATTCGGTGGCGAGTGCGGCCGTCATCTGATCGAACGGATTGACGCGGCAGGGCGGTACGTCGGCAAGGATTTCCAGCACCGCTTCGATCGGCGTCGTGCCGCGGCCAGTGCGGAAGACATGCAACTCCGGCCCGGCGGCGAAGACATCCAACAGGTACTCGCCGCGCGAGAAGACGTCGGCGACCGATGCCGTCAGGCTGATGGCCGCTTCGAGTCCACGTTCACTACGCCGCCGCAACCAATCGTGAGGCAACCAATTCAGCGACAGCAAATCGCGCGGAACGAACGTGTCCAAGACCAATCCCAGCCGATGAAAATACTCCTCCTGATATTCGCGCACGACAGGCTTCGCGAGCCGCGCCCACGATTTGAAATCAATGTGTCGCGGCGAGTCTCCCGGCAGGTATTCGCGGTTGCCAATGTATTCGGGCGACTCGCCGATGTGCGACGAGAACACGATCCCGCCCGGCTGATAACGATTTCCAACATCCAGATTGATCTGCTGCAACGGTTCGAACCGCGGCAGCACCAGAATCGGCCGAGACTCCTTGCGACCAAGCTGATTCCGAAACAGGTTGAACGGAAATGTCGAGAACGCGCGGACGCTCGGCAGCAAATACCGACCTCGCCGCCGTGGGATGATTTGGATCGGCAGCTTGGCAGTTTCCCCAGCCGCCAGTGTCGGCACCATGCGTTCTTCTCGAACCGAGTCCCACGACGCCGGCAACTTGAAGATCGCCAATGACACATCGAGCAACGGCCAACGTCCGTCATTCGTGACCGTGAACTCGCCGCGTACCGTTTGTCCCGTTGTCACTCGGTCGGGCCAATCGCCGCTGATCGAAGCGTTCAACCAACGCAGCACCGAACCAACTCCCGAAGCAACCAGCACCAGCACCCCCAACGTGACGGGGATCTGATAGATCGGCATCTCTTCCGTGATGGCTCCCGCCAGGGCCGAGACCGACAGCGCGACCATCACGACCTTGCCGGCCGGAGTGAACGGGTACGACCAGAGGAAAAACAGCATCCCCGGAAATGGCCGCTCCCGAAACATGGCTCGGTCGGCAATCATTGGCCGCAGGAAACCAAACACGAACCTGCTCAACCAGCCTCGCGTTGGTCGCGGCGATTCGGTGGTTGCAGCAGTCGGTTGCAGATGGGACATAGAAGTGACGTGGGGCAGGTTTTCAACCTGCCCGTGAGGGTTGCCGGGCAGGTTGAAAACCTGCCCCACGGTTACAGCCCGTTCGCGTCGTCGCGCGGCGTCTTCAGGGAATGCGGCCGAGTGAGCAAGTCGTACATATCGGGCCGACGATCCGCCAGCCGGTCGATCGCATGCTTGCCGGGAACACGAGTCACTCGCTTGTTTCGCGATTGAGCTGGATCAATGTCGGCAAACAGAATTGTCGGATCAGAACTCTCGGTGCTCGCCAGCGTACAGCCGCTTGGCCCGCAGATGCGACTGCGGCCGATGAATTGGAAACCGCGTTCCAAGCCGACGCGATTCACCGCCAGAAAATAGACGGCGTTCTCCATCGCCCGTGTGTTGAGCGTGTGTTCGGCAACACACTCGGCTCCGGGTGGCCAATTCGTCGGCAGCACAACGAGGTCCGCCCCCAAAATCGCCAGCGACCGGGTCGCTTCGGGGAACGCCGCGTCGTAACAAATCAGCATCCCGACTTTGACGCCGCCAACCTCGAAGACCGCAAACGGCCGGTCGCCGTAAGTCGTCTTCATGTCGATCCCCAAATACGGCAGATGAACTTTGCGATACGAGCCGATTAGCCCGTCGGGTCCAACCAGCGCGACGGCGTTGAAGAGCCGCTCGCCGTCACGTTCCAACAGTCCGAACACGGCGAAGACATCCAGTTCGCGACACACTTTCGCGAACTGCTCGGTCGCCGGCCCCGGCAACGCCTGTGCGAACGGCAGCGCTTCGGAGACCGATTCAAAGCAGTAGCCGGTCAACGCACATTCCGGGAAGCAAATCAGCTTCGCTCCGGCCGCCGCCACCTCTTTCAGTTTGGCCAGCATCACGGCCAAGTTGACGTCGGGCTGACCGATCGTGACATCCATCTGCACGGCCGCAATTCGCATGTTGAAAATCCTTGAGCGGGTGAATCAAGACAGTTCGATGGGCCGACCAGTGCTGGCTCGCACCGAAAAACCATCCGGGCTGATGCCGGTTTCCGGCGGGATACCGAGCGTGTGAAACAGAGTCGCGCCGAAATCTTCGGGGCTGACCGGACGGTCTTTGACGTACGCGGCCTGCGCGTCCGACGAGCCGTAAACCGTTCCGCCGCGCACGCCCGCACCGGCGAGCATCGCCGAGTAGCAGTTCGGCCAATGATCTCGGCCGATCGCGGAAGCCCCGCGACTGATGCGCGGCGTGCGTCCGAACTCGCCCACCAGCACGACGAGCGTTTGATCCAGCAGGCCGCGCTGTTGCAGGTCGTCCAGCAGAGCCGACACCGCAGTGTCGCAAACCGGCAAGGCCCAGCCGAGTCCGTTCCAGCCGTTGCCGAAAATGTCGATGCCGCCGTTGCCGTGCATGTCCCACGTTTCGAGGCTCAGGAACTTGTCGCCGGGAGCCAACCCGCACCACGCCACGACATTGACCAATCGCACCCCCGCTTCGATCAAGCGTCGCGCGAGCAGCAAATTCTGTCCGAGCGGATTGCGTCCATACCGATCGCGCACTGAGTCTGGTTCCCGTTCCACATCGAAAGCTTGTCGCGCGGCCGAGCCGGTCAGCAGATCAAACGCCCGCTCACGGAATCGAGACAACGAATCGGCGGGCCGATTGATCGACGCGGTCGGCTCAAACTGATCGAGTAACTGCCGTCGAGCGGCAAGTCGATCGGCCGTGACTCCCTCCGCCGCGTCAAACGCTTTGACTCGGAAACCGCTTGTTCCCGGATTGTCTTCGTGACCTGTTCCGATCACGAGCGGCGCGTGAGCCATGCCCAGCCAACCACCCGTCGTGTAGGTCGGTTCCGGCGGCATCGCTCCGCCACCGAACTTTTGCAGCCAGACATGCGACGGCACGCTGGCCGACGACGGACGAAGCTTGGTCACGATCGAACCGAATGCCGGCGAATCCATCGCCGGTTGCGATTGCCCTGCCAGCAGCATTCGGTTCGCGACGTCATGCACCGGGACGCCGTGACTCATCGAACGAATCACCGCGTACCGATCCGCCTGCCGAGCCAACTGCGGCATCAACTCGCCGACTTGAAAACTGGGAACCGATGTCGCAATCGGTCGGTACGGCCCGCGAGTTTCTGACGGGCCGTTCGGCTTCGGATCCCACGAATCGAGCTGACTCAACCCGCCGTATTGAAAAATGAAAATGCACGACTTCTCGCGAGCATCTTTGCCGCGAGCTGTCTCCTGCTCCGCGAACAGTCGAGGCAGCGACAGCCCCAATGCCGGCAACGCTCCCGCTTGCAGCACTTGCCGGCGCGACAGACGACCAAGTTGTGAGGTGTGACAAGTCATGCGAGGTCGTTCGTTGTCAGACCGATTGAATCACCAACGAATGCTTCGGCTTCGGCAGACGTTTGCCGAGTTTTTGCAGACTCTCCAAAGGCAGATCGAGCGCTTCACAAGCGTTGCGGAACGCATCGGCCAGCGTGGCCCCGCTCGTCAGAACATTCGGGAAATCAGGAAACTCGACAACGTAGGCCGGGTCTTGAGCTTCGTATTCAATCGAGAACACGAAACCGCGATATTCATGATGTGAAGAAATCATCGTCCCAACACCTCCAACAAACGGCGGATGTCAACGGGGTGGCAAGTGTTTCGACCACCGTGTGGCACGACGACCGTGTGGCACAACGATCGTCAGCAGACGACCGTCGGCTCGGTGATACGTTCGATGGCTGCCACGTTGATTGAATCGCACGAACCCTTCGTGACGCAACAGCGCATCGACTTCGTTGAACCGAATGTTCCCCGACGAGCTTCGCATCTTCGCGATCAGCTTCTCTCGTCGGCTCACGATTCACTCCTCAACCGCCGGCTGCTGATCGGAGCCTAACTCTCGGCCGGAGTCGGCGGCGGCGTTGGTTCTGCTGTCGCGGCCTTGCGATGGCCGGGCCACCAGCGCGGCGAGGTCAGGCACAGCGCGATCACGGCTACGAAGAACAGCCATGAGACGTAGTGGTGCCGATTGCCTTGAATGGCCTGCCAGTGTTTGGCTTCCCACTTCTGCTGGAACCACGATTCGACGGTCGCTCGCCAACCGACTGGAATCCAGCCGGGGACGTCGTGATGCCGACTCGACTCGTACAAATCTTCGATCGCATTCTTGTCCGAGGTGCGGGCTAGCAGAGCATCGCGTTGCTCGACGCTCATTTGGCCGATGAAGTTCAGCGTTCCGGGAGCTGCCTCTTTGGTCTCCGGCTCGAAGGTCACAACGCTCCGCAACTCTTCCGGCAAGTCATCGGGCTTCGCGAAATCTTTCAGGTGAGCGTGCGAGACCATGTAGCCTTCCCAGTGGCGATCGAGGCTGACTTGATGGCTCCGCACGAAATATCCGGCGACTTCGCGATCGCCCATAATCATCTCGCCGGCCGTGAAGGCCAGAATTCCCGCACCCAGCGTGACAATCCAGTGATAGCGGTTCATCAATGAGGCAATCAAATTGCTGCACGTCATGATGATTGCGATCGAGATCACGAGTCCGCCCAACAGCAGCTTCCAGTTGCCGTGACTGGCTCCCGCGACGGCGAGCATGTTGTCGAGGCTCATCGCGAAGTCGGCGAGGAAGATCATCTTGATCGCCGCGATCGTGCTGCGTCCGGCGCTGTCGGCGGTGACTTCTTCCTCTTCTTCGGCACGGAGCAACTTGCACGCAATCCACACCAGCAAGAGGCCGCCGAGTAGCCGCAGCCAGGGAACCATCAGCAGGAACGACATGATCATCGTGAAGACGATTCGCAGGAAAATGGCGATGCCCCCCCCCCACAGGATCGCTCGCTTCCGCTGGTGTTCGGGCAGCTTGTGAGCCGCCATCGCGATCACGACGGCGTTGTCGCCCGACAACACGACGTCGATCAGGATGATTTGCAGAATGGACAGCACTAAGTGAAGCGTCATAGTCGCGACTGGCTCGGCAAGGTGGCGGGATTTCAGGGGCGGGTAAGATAGTCGGCAGGCCCGCTCGCGAGAAGTTGCTGAATCTCGCGTCGCTGGCGGTCGAAGGTCGAATCGTCGAGCACCGGTTGCAGCGCCGAAGTCGATAACTCTGCGGGCAGATCGACCCAGCTTTTGCAGCCGGCGAAGTGCGGCGAGTCGGCAATCTCGAACGGCGTTGGCCGGCGATAAACTCGCACAGTCAGTGCGAACAACCCCGGAGAGCGGTAGTGAAATCGCTGCTCGACCGTCGATTCCGACCAGACGTGCCGACCACTCAGCCGAGCCACCGCCGAACGATCGAGCACCTGCTGCACGTCCTCGACGACGGCATACAAATCCAACTGATGCCCGCGAGGCTCGCCACGAGATTGCAGTTCATCGAGCAGCGGCCAAGCGTCCGGGATGATTTCGTCTCGTTGCTGATGGAATCCCGTGGGGAACAGCCAGAACTCGCGGTGCTCGACACGGAAGCCGTCGCGGCCTTCGTGAATGCCACCTTTGCGAAGAATCAGCGTTTGCCGGCCGCTCGCCAGCGCGGCGCAAACGACCGCCCACTCTTTGAACGCGAATCGAGTTTCCGGCTGCATGTGCTTCTCGTGGGGCAGGTTTTCAACCTGCCAGTGACGGGCAGGTTGAAAACCTGCCCCACTACTTCTTCGCCTTCTGCTTGGCGGTTGACAGCAGTGGCTTGGCCTTCTCAGCCCACTCGCTTTTCGGAAACTTCGCGATCAGCGTTTCGTAGTCTCGGACCACCTGCGGCCAATCGCCGAGTTGTTCGTCGCACGCTCCGGCCTGGAACAGCGCGGGAGCTTGCCATTCGGGGAAGTCGTAGAGGATGTCGACCTTCAAGTAGCTCTCCAGCGCGGCCTTGTAGTCCTTCTGCAAGTAGTGTGTCTCGGCAATCATCAACTGAGCCTTCGCGGCGGTCTCGGTCCGTTTGCCGTTTGGATCGTCGATCACTTGCTTGAAGACCGCGCGGGCCTCGTCGAATTTTCCTTGGCTCTTGTACGCACGGCCGAGCGTTTCTTCGGCTTGATACAGCAGTCGATTCTTCGCGTCCCACGCTCGGAAATCGGTGACGATCGCGACGACTTCGGAGTAGTTTTTCTTCTGCCACTGCGTCTCCGCCAACAGCACGAAGACTCGCGGGAACCAATCTTTGTCCTTCATTATCGGGTCAGCTTTCGCGGCTGCGAGCGGCTTGAGCAGTTCCACGGCCGGTTCCGACTGCTGACGTTGCAGATGCGACAGCGCGAGATAAAACGCCGCGTCAGACTTGTGCGATCCCTCGGCGAATCGCGTGCGGAGTGCGGTCGCGGTCTTGGCCATTTCTTCCCACTGTTTCTGTTGCTCAGCGATCTGCATCAGCCGCCAGAGCGAGTCTTGTTGGACATCGGCGTCCGATTTTGGATCTTGTTCCAGCTTCTGAAACGCGGCCTTCGCGGCGTCGAGCTTCGCAGCGATCACCGAGCCGTCGTCGGGATTCACGCTCGACAACAGGTCCGACTCGGCCAAGCTGAACCTCGCGTTGTCAGCCAAGTCGCTGGCCGGCACTTCGGCGATCAGTCGCTTGAAGATTTCGTCCGACCGCGCGAAGCGTCCCGCTTCGTAATTCAGCAACGCCCACTCGTCGAACAGCTTGTCGAGATTCTGCGGCCTCGGAAACTTGGCGAGCAGCTTCTCGTAGGCCGCGTCCGCTTCGGCCGCTTTGTTCAATCGTCGCAGAGTTCGGGCAGCTTCCAATCCAGAGAGGTAGCCGTAGTTGCCGGGCGAGTAGCTTTCGAACGCCTCGCCAAACGCCTTGGCCGCCGCTTCGAGTTGATTGTCGAGTTGCAACGACTCACCCGACTTGAATGCCGCTTCGGGCGCGAGCGCGTGCTGCGGGAACTCTTTGACCAGTCGTCCGAAGCCTTCGGCAGCGGGCTTGAACTGTTTCTTCTCGAACTGGCTCCACGCCTGCCCCGATAGCGCGGAAACGAAGTGCGGCGACTGCGGCCCCGCCGCAACCACGACCGCGTACCATTCCAGCGACGCATCGAACTGCTTTTGCGAGTACGCGGCCTCGGCGAGCTGCAAAGTCGTCCGCACGATCAACGGACTGTTCGGCAACACCGCTTTCAACTGAGCCATCGACTGCTTCGCCACGTCGAACTGCTTCTGATTGGCCTCGGCCAGAGCCTTCGTCACGAATGCTTGATCGAGTTGCTCCCCTTTCGGAACCTGCCGGATGTAGTCAGCCGCGGCCGTTGCGGCTTCGGGAAACTTCTTCTCGATCAGCGCGCTGCCGGCGAACATGACCAGCGCGTCGATGAACTCGGACACCGCTCCTTCTTTGCGAACTTGTTCGATGACCGGCGTGAGTGTCTCGATCACTGCCGCGTGCTGCTTCAGTCTCTGCTGCGCGCGAGCGAGGTGATACCGCGCTTGAAGCTGCGTTTGCGGACGCTGCGCCGCAGTCAACACACCTTTGAATAATTCGACCGAAGCCGTCGCGTCCGCATCGGCCCCGCGAGCCAGCAGCACGCGGCCACGCAGCAGGTCGTTGAACAACTTCAGACCGCTGTTCGGTTGCGTCGCCGCGAACTGCTTCGTGTAACCTTCAGCCGCTTGAATCGCTGCGTTGCGAGTCTCGGCGTTCGCCGCGCGGTTCGCTCGTTGCAATGCCGCTTCGCCCGCGAAGTACAGTGCGTCGTCGGCCCACTGCCCTTGCGGCCAACGCTTCGCGACGTCGGCGAAGTGCAATTCCGCCGTGTCGAACTGCGACAACCGCAGCTCGCAATCGGCCCATTGGAAAAGTACTTGCTCGGCAATTGGGTTCTGCGTGTGAGCTTCGAACGCCGCCTTTAAGATTGCCGACGCTCCGGCAAGATCTCCGGTTTGTTTTTGCGACATGCCACGCCAGTAGCTCGCGGCCGGGGCTTGGTCCGGCTCTTTCGCGGCGAGTTCAAACTGCGTGGCGGCGGCTTTGAAGTCCTTCAATTCGTACAAGGCGTAGCCCGCGTTCAAACGCGACGTCGGGACGTGTTTGCTCTCCGGGAAATTCTTTTCGAGGTCGGTGTAGGCTTTTGCCGCGCTCGCGAAATCTTTTTGCTCGAAGTGCCGGCTGGCGATCTGCAATTGTGCCTGAGCCGCTCGCACCCCGGCGCGGTTCGCGGCGATCTCGCGATACAGCACGAGCGCCTCGGGAAACTTCTGCTGGGCATCGAGCGCCTTCGCCAGTCCCCAGCGTGAGTCCTCCAGGAGCTTGCCCTGCGGGAAGAGTTTAATCGACTGCTGAAAGTTGGCCGCCGCCGCATCCGGCTTGCTGAGACGCAACTGCGTGTCGGCCAAATACGGCAGCGCGTACTCGCGCAGTGCGTCCTCCGGAGACTTGGCGAGGAACGCGGTGAACTCTGCTTCGGACGACTTCAAGTCATCCAGGAAGTAGCTCGACTCGGCGACTCGGTACATCGCCTGCGGCACCTGTGCGTTGGCCGGGAAGTCTTTGACGAAGGCCCGCAGCACGGTGCGAGCCTCGTCGTATTTCTCCAGATTGGTCAGCGACAGCCCCAGATACAGCCGAGCAAACGGCGCTCGGTCGTGTTTGGCGTTGTCCTTCAGAAATTTCTTGAACGCCTCTTCGGCCAAGCCCCAGCGGCTCTGCTTGTAAAAACCGACGGCCGCCGCGTAGTCATCCGCCGCTTGATCGGCACAAGCGACCTGCGACCCTCCCATGAACCGGCCATCCGAAACCGCCAGCAGCGCGATCGACACGACCAAACAGCGCGGCGAAGCCGAAACCAAACGTAGCCACGCTCGCCAGAGCGTGGGCCGAGCCACCAACCAGCCCACGCTCTGGCGAGCGTGGCTACGATTTGCTTGCCAGCGTTGCTGCTTCCGTGGAGTTTGCATCGTTCGCTCCTGCATCTTGAAGGGCTGCCCAAAGTCGAGGAAATCCGAGGTTCTTTGTCGCCGGTGGGCAGCTTACCGGCCCGCGAGTCGCCGGAAAACGATGGCGTGGGCGAGGGCCGGATCGGCTCGACCGAGACTTGTCTTGGCCAACTTTCGAGGTCCAACTAGATTCCCGCCCCGAATGGGCCGGACGCGGAGACGCTCGGCCGGAGATGTCGTAATCTGCGCCCGCCAGGGAAGGCAATTGGGATGGCGACCGCGAGTTTGAATCGTCGACTCGATGAGCTGGATGTTCGGCGCATTTGCGTCATCAAGCCCAGCGCCTTGGGGGACGTCGTCCAATCGCTGCCGCTGTTGCCGGTGCTGCACGAGCGATTCCCGCACGCGAAAATTTCCTGGGTCATCAATCACGAGTTCGCGGACTTGCTCGAAGGGCATCCGCTGTTGCACGAACTGCTGCACTTTCATCGACGCGGTGGAGCCACTCACTATTGGCAACTGCTGCGAGACCTGCGGCAACGGCAATTCGATCTGGTCTTCGACCTGCAAGGTCTGATGCGCTCCGGCGTGATGACGGCCGCAACTCGCGCTCCGCTGCGAGTCGGCTTGGAAACGTCGCGCGAAGGGGCGAGCTTGGCGTGTCATCAAACAATTTCCGGCACCAGCAAACAGATGTCTGCATTTCGAAGATACTGGCGGATCGCCGAGGAGCTTGGATTCGGCGATCGCACTCCCCAGACGATCGTGCCGACGACCGAAGCTGATCGTGCCTGGGCTGCGAACTCATTGAGCGGCTTGGCCGGACCGATCCTGGCGATCCATCCGGGAGCAGGCTGGATGACGAAGCGCTGGCCGATCGAAAAGTTTGCCGTCGTGGCCCACAAGGCGATGCGGCAATATGGATTCTCGGTAGTGATCCTCGGCAGCAAGGTCGAACTGCCGGTCTCCAACGAATTGCAATCTCTGCTACACGGATTTGTGTCGCGGAAGGCGGTGCTCAATCTGACCGGACAGACGACGCTCAAACAACTCTCGGCGGTGTTGTCCTCGGTCGATGTCGTGCTGACGAATGACTCTGGCCCGATGCACCTCGCAGCCGGCCTCGGCACTTCCGTCTTGGGAATCTTCACCTGCACCAGCCCGGCGATTTCGGGACCACCGGGCGAGCAGCACGAACTGGTTGCCACACAAGTCGCCTGCGCGGCCAGCTACAAGAAGAAATGCCCGCATTCCGGCCGCATGCACCAGTGCTGCATGGACGAACTCTCAACTGAGCGAGTCTGCTCCGCTCTGGTCCGCCTGATCGAAAAACGCCAGCTCCATTCGCGAGCGGCGTGAGTCGTCGGACTTCGCATTGACCGTTTTTCGAGAGCGGCGTATACGACCCCGCCCAAAAGCTGGCTGGAAGCCGGCGTCTGCGGCAGGGATGCCATGAATCGTGCGACCTCTGCGATTGTTTGTTCGAACGACGTGCCTGAGCCGCGCGACCGAGCGCGTTCGTCTGCCGAAGTGAGTCGCTGGGTCGCCATGATCGGTGCGGAATTAAGATCCGAAGAAGATGCGGGTGAGACCAACCAAGACACGCTCGCTGTCACCTTGGAATTCGGACGAGCCACGATCGACCTCGCCGCTCAACCATTGCATGTGGGTGAATCATTGCGGCTCGATCAACTGGCGGACGAGCCGCTTGATCTGGTCGTCGAAGGTCGCTCGATCGCGCGTGGCGAACTGGTGGTCGTCGATGGTCAAATCGGTGTCCGCATCGTGGAGCTGTTGATGCTGTTGATGGCTTGGCTCGCTCTCGGCTCTGTGCCTTGCCAAGCAGATGAACGGCCACACGACCGGCTCACCGGGATTCTATTCGACGACGTCTCCGAGCGTCTCGAAACTCCGTTCGGGACAGTGCGTGGTTCGCGAACAAAGTTCGAAACAGACAACTCCTCCCCCGGAACTTCAAAGATCAGCGACGAACCTCTGAAACCAGCCTCGCCGCTGTTGCCGCGAAGACCAGACTCGACCACGCGCGACACGACTCGCAGTCACGGCGGCAGCGCGATGAGTTGGTCGGCGACCGTGTGGTCGTTGCTGTTCGTGGTCGGGTTGATCGTCGTTGGTGCCAAGTGGCTCAAGTCGCGATCGCCTGCGGCCGCGCGCGGTTTGCCCAGCGAAGTTTTCGAGGTGCTCGGCCGCAAAGCCATCGACCAACGCACGTCGGTCGTGTTGGCTCGTTGCGGTTCGCGGCTGCTCGTGTTGAGCCAGTCGTCACACGGCCTGCAGTCGCTCGCGGAGATCACTGATCCCGTCGAGATCGACTGCCTCGCCGGTCTGTGCCGCGCAACACAACGCGACCAGACGCTCGTGGAAACATTCCGTTCGATGCTGCACAGGCCGACTGGTTCGAAGCCCGCAGCAGTACCGTCCAAGAAAATCGCGCCGCCGAACGAACTCGACGATCGATTCGCCGCGCGGCTGATGTCAGCGAGATCTGTCGCCTCGCCATCCTTGTCGGAGGTGCGGCCATGAGAACGCTTACCGTGAGACGTCTATTCTGGGTGTCCATCGGGCTAATTGTGTTCGGCGTACTGGCGCTGACGGGACCAACGGCGCTTGCCGCCGAAGCCGCGCCGTTGGAGCCGAACAGCTTCGTCACGCCGCAATCGTTGTCGGCATCGTTGCCGTGGTTGATCGGCGCGACGGTGCTGAGCCTCGTCCCGGCCGTGCTGCTGATGAGCACCTGCTTCGTCCGATTTGCGGTTGTGCTGGGCCTGTTGCGGCAGGCGCTCGGCACGCCGCAGGTATTGCCCAATCAAATTCTGATGGCCTTGAGTCTGTTCCTGACATTCACTGTGATGGCTCCGGTTTGGCGCGAATCGTATGAGACCGGTTGGAAGCCGTATGCCAGATCTGCATCTGCCGAGAACTCGTCGGCCGCGTTCGAGAAGGCGCTGCCGAAAATGCTCGCCCCGATCCGCCGCTTCATGAGCCGCCAGATCGAAGCCTCCGGAAACGCCGACGGCGTTTGGATGCTCCTGGATCTGCAACGTCAGCACGCCGGCGAAACCGACGCGCCCGAACCGAAAAGCTACGACGACGTGCCCATCTCAGTTCTGTTGCCGTCATTTCTGCTGAGCGAACTCAAGACCGGTTTCTTGATCGGCTTTCAATTGTTCCTGCCATTCCTGGTGATCGACTTCGTCATCGCCTCCGTGCTGACCGCGCTGGGCCTGACGACGATGACACCCAGTTCCGTTGCGCTGCCATTCAAACTCCTGCTGTTCGTGCTCATCGACGGCTGGTTCCTGACCGTCGGCATGTTGCTCGCCAGTGTGTCTTCTTGAAGAGTGTCGAGTTGTGAGTGGCGAGTTAAATCGCCCACTCGCCACTAACAACTCGCCACTCGCCACTCTTCCATGACTCCCGACCAAGCCATCGAACTCACTCGCAACTCACTCTGGCTGGCGCTGCACCTCGCCGGTCCACTGCTGGCGGTGTGTCTGGTGGTGGGCTTGGTCGTCAGTGTGTTTCAAGCGGCGACTCAATTGAGCGATCAAACGCTGAGCTTCGTCCCGAAATTGTTCGCCGCCGTGTTTGCTGGAGCTGCGTTACTCCCCTGGATGGCTTCGCGGCTGACGGAGTTCGCTCGGTTGCTGATCGAATCCATTCCGCACGGTGGGTGATGCCATGCCGCAATTCGCTCTCGCTGATCTGGCCGTGTGGTTGACTCCGTGGACGGCACAACTCGCGACGTTTGGATTGGTACTCTCGCGAGTCTCGGGATTGCTCGCGGTCGGGCCGTTGCTCGGTCGAGCGATCTTGCCCTGGCAAGCACGTGTCGGACTGGCTCTCGTGCTTGCGTTGCTGCTGACACCGTTGGTTGGCACGACAATGTTGACCTTCGATCTGGCGAGCTTTGTGCCGGCCGCCGCCACGGAACTTGGCTTGGGATTCCTGCTCGGCTGCGGATCGCTGCTGATCCTGTGGGCCATTCCGCTGGCAGGACGTCTGCTCGACCAGCAACACGCTTTGCCCGCCGAAGAGGACGACGATCTGCTCGGCGGCTCGCCGCTCGCGCGCTGGATAACGCTGTGGGGAGCCGCTTGTTTTTTGCTCTGCTCGCCCATCAACGGACACCTGCAAGCGGTGAAGATTCTGGCCGACAGCTTTCGAGCATGGCCGCTCGGCGCTGCGACCGGATTTTGGGAATCCAACGTCGTGGCCGAACTCCTCCAACAATCTTGCCAACTCTCGCTGCTGTTGATCGCACCGGCACTGGCCGCATTGACGCTCATCAATTTGGGCTTCGGATTGCTCGGTGCCGCCGGACTGTCGGGAGCATCGACCAGCATCGGCAACACGACACGGCCGATCATCGCCGCCCTCGTGCTGGCGGCCAGCTTGTCCGGCATCCAACAGACCATCTCCGACTCCGTCCGAGAGGGCATCACGGTTCTCGCCGACAACTCGAATACTTCCCGTTGAATCACTCCGGCTCCTCTCAATGGCACTGTTCGACGAAAACTCTGAGGCCCGCACCGAACGCCCGACCGAGCGTCATCGCCGGCAAGCTCGCGAGCGCGGCTTGGTCGCGCACAGCGTCGAACTGCTCACTGCGGCGCGCCTGGTGGCCATCTGGAGCGTGCTCTCCTGGTGGTTCGTGAAGTTTGCGACCACCGCCAGTGCCTTACTTCGAGCCACGTTGGAACACGCCGGCCCGACAGGACTCCCACCCTCAACTGCGATTGTTCAGCTTCGAGACTTGGCGTGGACTTTTCTTGCGTCCGCGAGCTGGCCGCTGGTGACCGTCACCGCCCTGCTTCTGGTGGCCCACTTTTCTCAAATCGGCTGGCTCTGGCGTTGGGAGAATGCAGCACCTCAATTGTCGCGACTGTCACCGCTCGCGGGACTCCAACGCTTGGCGACTTTGGCGACAATTGGCCGTGCTCTAAAGCTGACCATAAAGGTCAGCCTCGTCGTCGGTGTGATTGGTTTCGTCGTGTCACCGCAATTAGTTTTTTTTCCAGCCAGCCCTTCCTCTGACGTCGCGAATCAAATCACGACGTTCGGCTCAGCCGCCGTGCAACTCGTCGCTCACGTCACTCTGGCCCTGCTGACATACGCCGCACTGGACTATGCCTGGCAACGCTGGCGCTTCGAGCGTTCCTTGCAAATGACTCGCGAGGAACTCCGCGAAGAACTCCAAGAGATCGAAGGCGATCCACGCTTGCAGAGCTACCGTCAGGCCCAAGCCCGCCAACTCGCTGCCACTCCGATGCCACCCGAATCCAACACGATCCGTTCGGCGTAATAGGCTCGCACACGAACATTGTCGTGCTTGTATTTCACGACTCCCACTGCGATAACTCCGCCCGCCATCGACGAGGCATTGAGATGACCAGCGGCCACTCATGCCAAGTCCGGTTTTTCACGGGCTGTAGCGCAGTCTGGCTAGCGCGCCTGCTTGGGGTGTAGGAGGTCGTGGGTTCAAATCCCGCCAGCCCGAAATGGACCTCGTTGACAGATTTTGTCAACGAGGTTTTTTCTTTTGGTAGCCGCTGAAGTTACGGTGTGTGGTCGATTCGAGTTGGCAATGGCAACCGAAGTCGATCGTTGCTCAGAATACGATTGCCGATGCGAAGTTGGTGCTAGTGTCCTGTGTTGCAAATTCGTTTACAAACTTTCCCCACGATTTGTCGGGATTTGAAGCGGATTTCAATGCAACGAACTTACAACTCAGGACACTAGGCTTCATGCGATTATCGGGATGACAGGACGTCGTTAGAACTTTTCTGCTTTGGCCTCGAAGGCTGGTCTCGTAGCTTGGGGCGGATGCTCGGCGACTTGCATCGGTCGATGTGACCGACGCGCTTAGCAGCGATGCTGAGTCGACTGACGGATCTGGGATGCAAACCGTCGAAAAGAGGAAGGTTCAACCTGAGGCGAGGCCCGAGAGCGTGCCGGTGCTCGAGGCGAAGGAGTCGACCTCCAGGCCGAGCCGTTGCAGCATGCTCACGAACAGATTGCACAGCGGCGCGTTGTTCGCTGGGTCGAAGGCCAGGTGTTGGCCGTGCTTGAACCGGCCGCCAGCCAGCACCATCGGCATGTTCTTCGTGTCATGGCTGTTGCCGTTACCGAGGTTGCTGCCGAACAGGACCAGCGTGCTGTCGAGTAACGGCCGGCCTTCCTCCGCGGTTTCCTTCAGCTTGCCCAGGAGCCCCGCCAGGGCCTCGAGCTGGGCCTCTTCCACAAGTCGCAGTTGCTTAATCTTTTCGGGATCCTGACCGTGGTGCGACAGGTTGTGGTGATCGCGGCTCACGCCCGAAAGAGGCGGTACCAGTGCCGTTCCTTGAATCTGCAGGGTGATCAGCCGGGTCGAGTCGGTCTGCAGCGCCAGATGAACCAGGTCGTACATGAGCCGCGTGCGGCCGATGAGGTCGGCCTTGTCGGCGATGTCGACCGGCGGGTGGGCGTCGATCTTAGGCTTGGGCTTTTGCGCCCATTCTTCACCAAGCAGCATGCGTTGTTCCAGCTCGCGCACGGCCGCGAAATACTGTTCCAGCTTGGCTCGATCGGCGGTACTGATTTCGCGCTGCAATTGCCTGGCCCGCTCACCCACCTGGTCCAGGACGCTGCGGCCGTCGCGGAGCCGCCGCACCTGGGACTGCACTTCCGCCGCGCTGCCCTCGAGAAACAGCCTTGCGAAGACCTTCGACGGCAGTATGTCGGCCGGGATCATCACGCCGCCCCGCGTCCAGGATAGGCTGCTGCTCCCACCCCTTTCAAGGTCGTCACTTCGATGGTTTCTTGTTGGATTGGTGTGGTGATTTCTTGGCGAGGAGTTTGGCGGTGGAGACGTGGTGGTTTGTCTTGCCGCTGGTTTGTTTGGGGCGCGGTTTCTTGGGACCGCGTTTGCGTTTGG
>CAMDPK010000008.1 GCA_945904015.1 Candidatus Kuenenia stuttgartensis
CCCCGCATTGCTGGCCGGACTGTGCGTTGTGTTGACGATGCTGGAATATCTCGAACACCATGATCTCAGTGACCTCAAACAACTCGTTTGTGATGTCTCGCTACCATTCCCCATCCTCAAGTGCGGATAGTTGTGTAGATACCAATGACACAAGGTCGATGGGGACGTTTCTCGAAACCGCGGCCGACGCAAAATGCGTCGTGCGCCCATGTGGCCGAGTCGCTCCGCGACTCGGCTGCCGGGTCACGGAGTGACCCAGCCACAAATTGCGCGTGGCAGAAATCTCCGAACGGGCACGACTTTTTGTTTCGCAAGCCTGAGCCATCGCCCTAAGCTGTACGCTCCCCGTCTCAGCGGAGCGGAGGCTCTCCGTCAGTCATCCAATCCTGATGTCAGGAGTTGAAACATGCTCGCACGGACCCCGGCCGCCTGGTTTCGACGCTCACAAGCCTCTGCTCGCCATCGCTCGGCGGCCCGCCGCCGGTTCTTCCGGCCGCGGCTGGAGTGCCTGGAGCGGCGGCTAGTGCCGACTGTCACTGCAACGTTTAATGGAGACACTGGTCAGCTCAGCATATCTCTTGAAGGCTCTGACAATATGTTCGTCTTCGGATTCGATGGCGTTCGGATCAACGGAGAAGCCCCGGTTGCTCCCAGCGGCACCTCGTTTTTCCTCGACTCCGCAATGGTCCAGAGTATCGTTGTAACTGGTGGAGTGGGAGACAACAGGATCGACCTCCGTACGGTCTTCCCTCGCAGCTTTCCCGGTTTGGGGCAAAGAATTTTCGCCAATGGAAGCAATGGCAACGACACTATTCAGATAACCGACGATGTCTTACCGGAGTTCATCCTGGGCGGCGACGGCGATGACCTGCTGGAAATTGCCGCCGGGTCGGTCTCCGCTTCTCAGATCAGCATGACCGCGACCAACACATCGCTCGACATCTCCTCGGACAATTCAGGCGAGGTTCAGCTCGCCGGCATAGAGCGGCTTGAAGTGTTTGTCTCCCCGGTATTCGGAAGACCGACCCTCGTCGATGCCACTGCTTTCACCGGCAAAGTCACGCTGATTGGAGCGCAGTTCGATGATACCCTGGCGGGGGGATCGGAGGCGGATGTCCTGATCGGCAACGAGGGCAACGATCTCCTGAATGGCTTTGGCGGCGACGATACGCTGGCAGGCGGCTTGGGCGACGACCAGCTCGGCGGCGATGAGGGCAACGACACGGCCGACTACTCCAATGCGAAAGGCCGCGTGGAGGTCAGCCTGGACACCAATCGGGCAGAGGGTGCCGACGGCAATGACATGCTCGCCGACATTCAGAACCTCACGGGATCAGCGTTTGACGATTTCCTCGGCGGGGACGAGTTTGCCAATTTGTTGGTAGGCGGAAAGGGCGACGACCGGCTCGTCGGCCGCGCCGGCAACGACACGCTGGACGGAGGAAGTGGCATAGACGAAGTTCTTGAAAACGTTCGCGATGGTGGTCCTAATCTCATCGCCACTTCGGCGGGATTGCTCCCGGGGAAGGCAAAGCTCACCGGAGTGGGCGACGACGATCTCGACCAAGTCGAGAATCTCATCTTGAATGGCGACTTCCGGGCTAACCTCTTGTACGCCCGCGAATTCAAGGGAAGCGTGAGTGTCTTTGGCGGCGTGAGTCTCTTTGGCGACTTCGGCAACGATACCCTCGTGGGAGGGTTCCGAGATGACACCCTCGACGGCGGCAACGGAAATGACCTTCTGATTGGCGGCGAGACATTCCTCGGATCAGACACACTTGTGGGCGGCCTGGGACAGGATACTTTGTTTGGCAACTCCGGGAGCGACAGCGACGGGCGGTGCGATCTCAGCGTCATCGTGGCCGACGGCGATGTTGAAGTCTTCGTCGGCGAGACGATTACCTATGGCGCACTCCTCGTCCGTAACGCGGACGGACCGGATATCGACGCGGCGGGAGCCAGGTTCACGGGAACCGTCTCCGGACCGATTGGCCTGACGAGCTTTAGCGAAACGAATTTCGGGCAGGAAGTCCTGGAACCGATCACTGGGGAGATCGTGGGCAGAGTGGTGCGACCCGGGCAGTTGATTCAACTGCCCCCGCGCTCCGGAGTGGCGACGGAGCCAGCGCCGGGGCTCGTTACCCTAGAGGGCAAAGTTTTTGCGGTCGGGCTCGTGCTGGAGAACGCAAACAACAACAACATCAGCATCGACACGACGATGGTTCTGCCGTTGCCGCGGCAAACGGGGCCGAAGCCGCCAGGGCTCTTGAGCATCACCCAATCGCCGCCGTTCACGACCGGCACGGGCGCGAGCGGCGGCAAGATCGTCGTCAGCAACAACGGCAACGTCGTCTTCGAGAGCGAGGCTTTCGACATCTTCAATGGCATCGGCTCCCTCGTGAGTGGGATCAACATCGCTTTCGGCGATCCGTTCTTGGTCAACGTCCAGCCCAACGGCGTCAGCGGCGGCGACGCTCCGGCCACCGATCCCTCGCTGAGCGCCGATGCACGATTCGTGGCGTTTGTCTCCAAGGCGTCCAATCTCGTGACGGGCGTGACGGACAGGCTGAACTTCGACGATGTCTTCGTCCGCGACATGCAAGCTGGCGTGACGCAGCTCGTCAGCCGCAGCACCACCGCTGGCCAGCCCGGCAACGGCGATTCCCGTAATCCTGAGGTGAGTGCTGACGGCCGGTTCGTGTACTTCGAGACGTTTGCTCGAAATCTCGTGGCCGGCATCACGGACACGAACAGCGTCGTCGATCTGTACCGGTTCACGATCGCCACGGGGGCCGTCGAGCTGGTGAGCATCAATGCGGCGGGAACGGGCACCGGCAACGGCGGCTCGTTCAACGCCCAGGACACGCAGACGACGCGTGTCAGCGCCGACGGTCGCTTTGTCGCCTTCTTCACGTTTGCCACGAACCTGATCGACGGCATCACGGACACGAATAACAGCACTGATGTCTACGTCCGCGACATGCAGAGTGCTGTGACCTCCCTGGCCAGCAAAACACCGGCCGGCAACGTCACCGGAAATCAGGCCTCGCAGGATCCCGTCATGAACGCGAATGGCACGCAAGTCGTCTTCGGGACCTTCGCGAGCAACCTCGCCTCTGTGCCGGACCCCAACGGCGTCGGACGCGACATCTTTGTTTTATGACATTGCCGCGCAGACGACTTCGCCGGTGAGCCTCAACGCGGCCGGCACAGCCCTCGGCAGCTTCGGTAGCTCGGCCGAGGGCGACCCGGTGATCAGCGCTGATGGCCGCTTCGTCGCCTTCGTCTCCAGTGCCGGCGATCTCATCGCGGGTGGCTCCACTCTGGCTTCGGGGGCGCTCTACGTGCGTGATCTCACCAACGGCGTGACCGAGCGGTTGGACGTCAATGCCGCCGGCACCGGCTTCGGTGGTGCCAATGATTTTCCGAGCATCAGCGCCGACGGCCGCTTCGTCGCCTTTCAAAGCAACGCCCAGAATCTGGTGTCCGGTTTCGTGGATGGCAATGCGACCGCTAGCAGTCCCGATGTCTATGTCCGAGACCTGCTGAATGATGTCACGATCCTCTTGAGCCGGAACGCCGCGGGAAACGCCTCGGGCAATGGCCCATCGACGGGACCGGTCAACAGCGGCGATGGCAGCATCGTCTACTTCGTCACCGAGGCGAGCAACCTGCCCAGCTCCGTGCCGGACGAGAACGGCTTCGCCGATGTCTATTCCAGCAGCGCTCACTTGGGTGTCGGGGTCGGCTCGGCGCTGACGTTCACGTCCCCGGCCGGCGGGCCGAACGCCTTCACCTTGCGGCGCAACGCCGACAAGTTGGAGCTCATCAAAGACAGCGACGGCAGCCTGCTCGCGAGCGAAGACTTGGCGGACATCTCGATGGCTCTGATCACCGGAGCGGCAAACACGAACGATCAACTCACCATCGACATCGGCTTCGGCGGCGGCTTCCGCCTCTCGCAAGGCATCCAGTTCATCGGCGGCGACGCGGGGACAGACCGGCTCGTCATCAGGGGCGGCAACTTCACCTCCGCGACCTACGATGTCACCGCTGCCGACGCCGGCCAGATTCTCTTGGCGGACGCCACCAACCCCGTCGGGATCTTCTGGAGCGGCCTCGAGGGGGGCGGCTCCGACACCAGCACGGCCGCGAACCGCGTGTTCCGCAGTCAACTCCTGGACGGCGATGTGCAGGTCCGGCTCAGCGGCAGCGGCGGCGTCACTCTGCTCGACGCCGCCGGCACCGGCGCGTTCGCGCCGATCTCATTCGCCAATCCCTCGGGTAGCCTGACCGTCGAGGCCGGGAACGGCAACGACACGATCACGATCGCCGGATTCGCCGCGGGCTTCTCGGCCACGACTCGGCTGCTGGGTGGATTCGGCAACGACCGGCTCGACGCTGCGGGAGCCGCCGCCAGCGTACACGTCACGCTGATCGACGGCTTCGGCGACGACACGCTCATCGGCCACGCGGGCAACACGACGTTCCACCTGACCCCCGGCAGCGCCGACACAATCAATGACTCCGCCGGCAGCGACACGCTCGACTTCTCGGACGCGTTCGCCCCGATCACGATCGACCTGGACCTGGTCGGCGTCGCTCAAGCGGTCGACATCGGCGCGAACACGGTCACGCTCAACGGCGTGATCGAGAATTTCGTCGGCAGCTCTCTGAGCGACACCGTGTCGCTGAATCCGCTGGCCGTCGCCCGTTCATTCCACGGCGGTGCGGACGCGAATCCGGAATTTGCCAGCTTCGACCGGCTGCTCATCGGCACACGCAGCGCATTGGCCACGAACAGCGGCACGGTCATCAACGTCCCCGGCTTCGCCGCGATCGCATTCACGTCCGCTGAGCAAGTCTCGCAAGACGAACCGCCCGTCGCGGTCGATGACGAAGCGCTGGCGCAGTTCAACACCCTGGTCACGATCAACGCGCGAATCAACGACACTGACGCCGAGTCGGACGTCATCATCATTGCTCAGGTCACGCAGCCCGATCACGGCGACGTCACGATCACGGCCAACGGCCAGTTGCTCTACACGCCCGACACCGGGTTCTTCGGCGCGGACGAGTTCACCTACACGAACCGCGACGCGTTGGGAGCTGGCTCGACGGCGGAGGTTTTGGTGGAGGTCAACGCCTCCGTCTCGGCGGTCGCCGACACGGCCACAATCCTCGAGGACACGCCGACATTCCTCGACCTGCTCGACAACGACACGAATCCCGACGACGACTCGCTGGAGATCACGTCGTTCACACAGCCGTCTCGCGGGCAAGTCACCGACACTGGATTCGGCCTGTTGCAATACGCGCCGCGGATCGACTTCTTCGGAGCCGACTCGTTCACGTACACCGTCAGCGACGGCCGAGGCAGCACTTCGACCGCAACGGTGTCACTGACGGTTTTGCCACAGCTTGACACGGACAGCGACGGCGACGGAATCAGCGATCTCCAAGAGGCGGAGGCTCCCGACGCCGACGGAAACAACGACGACACACCCGATGCCGAACAACCGCACGTCACGTCGTTCCTCAGCGAACCGGGTGCGCTGCTGACGCTCGTCGCGCCGGCAGGTTTAACGCTGATCGATGTCGCCTTGATCGACAATCCCGATCCCAACGGCATCCCCGACGGCGTCTCGCTGCCGCTCGGCTTGTTCGAGTTCCATCTGTCCGGCCTCACTTCCGGTGCGGCCACGACCGTCACGCTACTGTTGCCGGACGACGTCGAGACCAACACTTACCTGAAATTCGGCCCGACCGCCGACAACCCGGTGCCGCACTTCTACGAGTTCCTGTTCGACGGCACGACGGGAGCAGAACTGCTCGACGACAACCACAACGGCACGACCGACCGCATCGTTCTGCATTTGGTGGACGGCGGCCGAGGCGACAGCGACCTCGCGGCCAACGGCGTGATCGCCGATCCCGGCGCTCCGGGTGAAATCACTTTCAACCCCATCACGCTCACGCTGGCCGCCGCGAACGCGAACACGCGGTTGCAGGTCAACGCCGGGACGAATCACGTTGAACTCGTGAACGCCGCCACCAGCGCCGTGCTGCTCGATCTGACCACCGCCGCGGTCACGCAACTGACGATTAACGGCGGACGCGAAGACAACCGCCTGACAGTCGATTTCACGAACGGTAATCCGCTGCCGAGCGACGGGCTGTTCTTCAACGGCGGGCGACAACGGCGGCGTGATGACCTAGTGCTGACGGGCGGTGCGTTCGAGGCCGTGACGCACACGTTCTCGAACCGGCGCGACGGGACCGTGACGTTCGACGGCTCGACGATCGCGTACACGGGACTGGAACCGATCACGGACAACCTCGCGGCCGTGGATCGCGTCTTCGAGTTCGCGGCGACGAATGATTCGATCACGCTGGCCGATGCCGCGCGGGCGGTGAATGGGCGACTGAAGCTGAGCAGTGTTCGGTCGAGCGAAGCGGTCGAGTTCGTGGCCCCGACCGGTTCGCTGACAATCCGCAGCGGAGCCGGCAATGACAGTGTCACGATTCGCAGTCTCGATGCGCTGTTCGTGACGTCGAATGCGACGCTGGTCATCGAAGGTGGCAACGGCAACGACTCGGTGAATACTTCGCCGGTTTCCAAAGCAGTGACACTGCGCGGCGGCGCGGGACGCGACGTGCTCCGCGGCGGTTCGGCGGACGATGTGCTGGAAGGGGGAGCGGACCGGGACTTGCTGTTCGGCAATCGCGGCAACGACACGCTCTCCGGCGATGCGGGGCGCGATGACCTGCGCGGCGGCGACGGCGACGATTCGCTTTCGGGCGGCGACGGCGACGATTCGATCCGCGGCGATGCGGGTGCCGATCGGCTCTTTGGCGATAACGACAACGACACGCTGCGCGGCGATGGTGGCGACGATATTCTGCTGGGCGGCGCGGATCAGGACATGCTGTTCGGCGGCTCTGACAACGACGTTTTGGCCGGAGAAGCGGGACGCGATTCGTTGCGAGGTGACTCCGGCTGCGACACGCTCTTCGGCGGTGCGGACAACGACACACTGCGCGGCGGCAGCGGCAACGACGCGCTACTCGGTGAAGACGGCGTCGACAAACTCGTTGGCGACGGCGGCACACGCGATACCTTGGCAGTCGGCGACGGCCGTGACATGCTCTTCGGATCGAAAACCGAAATCGACGAGACGTTCATGCTCAATCTCGCCGACTTGTTGATTTGACGCGGCCGCTTTCGAAGGGGGGGGCTTTCGAAGGGGGTCGGGAGTCTTTTCAGACCGCCTCAATTGATGTTCGCTGCGCCTCTCGCCATCGTGGCGGTCTGAAAAAGACTCCCGACCCCTTTGGTTCTTTCTCCGAGTCGGGCATTCTGCGAGAAAATGCTCGACTCGGAGAGTCAGGCTACGGTGAAAAGCCACTTCTCGGACAGCCACTTAGACCGATCTCTGACCTCGACTGATTGCCGCCCCATGCCGACCCTCTCGCGTGATGAACTCGCCGAAAAGTATCTCGCTCAATTGCCGTACGTGCCGTACCCGGTGCAGGAAGAGGCGTTGCTGTCGTGGTTCACGGCTGAGCGAGGCGTGCTGGTGTGTGCTCCGACGGGGACCGGCAAGACGTTGATTGCCGAGGCCGCGCTGTTCGAGGCTCTGCACTCCAACACGATTGCGTACTACACGACGCCGTTGATCGCGTTGACCGAACAGAAATTTCGCGAGATGCAGGCGGCGGCGATTCGTTGGGGATTTAAGGCGGATGACGTCGGACTCGTCACCGGCAATCGCAAGGTGAACCCGGAAGCGCGAGTGCTGGTGGTTGTCGCGGAGATTCTGCTCAATCGTTTGCTGCATGCGGAGGCGTTTGACTTCACTAATGTCTCAGCCGTCGTGATGGATGAGTTTCACAGCTTTGCCGATCCGGAGCGCGGGGTTGTGTGGGAACTGTCGCTCGGCATGCTGCCGAAGCATGTGCGGCTCTTGCTGCTGAGCGCGACGGTGGGCAACGCGGTGGACTTCACGATGTGGATGCAGCGGGCGCATGGCAGGTTGCTCGATCTTGTGCAGGGGACGGAACGCCGTGTGCCGCTCAGCTATCAATGGGTGCCGGACCTGTTGCTCAGCGAGCATCTGGAATGGATGGCGAATGGCGACGACGCATCGCGGCGTACTCCGGCGCTCGTGTTCTGCTTCAATCGCGACGAGTGTTGGGAGGTGGCCGAACAACTCAAAGGGAAGTCGTTGCTGGCAGATGGGCAACAGAAAAAGCTGGCGGTGGAAATCGAAAAACTCGATCTCACGAAAGGGGCCGGGCCGAAGCTGAAGCAAATTCTGTTTCGCGGCGTGGGGGTGCATCACGCGGGGTTGTTGCCGAAGCACAAGCGGATTGTTGAAGACCTCTTTCAACAGAAGTTGCTCTCGGTCTGCGTCTGCACGGAGACACTCTCGGCCGGCATCAATCTGCCGGCGCGGTCGGTCGTGATCACGTCGCTCATCAAAGGTCCGCCGGGGAAGAAGAAGGTGATTGAGCCGAGTGCCGCTCACCAGATGTTCGGCCGCGCCGGCCGCCCGCAGTTCGACAAGGAAGGTTTCGTTTACGCGCTGGCTCACGAAGACGACGTCAAAATCCTGCGTTGGAAAGAGAAGTACGATCAGATCCCGGAAGACACGAAGGATCCGATGCTGATCCGGGCCAAGAAGGCGATGAAGAAGAAACAACCGAAGCACCGCGAGACCGAGCAGTATTGGTCGAAGGAGCAATTTGAAAAGCTGCGAACGGCTCCCCCCGGCAAGTTGTCGAGCCAAGGCCCGCTGCCGTGGCGGCTGCTGGCGTACTTGTTGGAGATCACGCCCGATGTGACTCGGCTGCGCGACTTCGTGGCCAAGCGATTGCTCGAAGGGAAGCATGTTTCGGAGGCTCAGAAAGAACTCGACCGCCGGTTGATTTCGTTGTGGGCGGGTGGGTACGTGACTCTGGAGCCGCCGCCGCCAACAGTAGCAGGCACACTCCGTGTGCCGTCGGATTTGAATGCGACTTCCCCGATCGAGCCGCTGTTGGCAGAAGCCGACCGTGCGGCAGACGGCACACGGAGTGTGCCTGCTACGATTTCTTCGGCCGCGAAGTTTCTGCTGGGACAGGCACTGAACGATCGGCAAGAGGCGACCGGGCAATCGACAGCGCCGGAGGTTGTCTATCGGCCCGATCGCGCGGTGCCGACGGAGAAGCTCGCCGAACTGATGACCTTTCGCAGCGTCAATCCGATCTACGGAATGTTTCTGGTCGAGCACCTCGGTAAGGCCAATCGCGAGGAGCGGATTCAAGCGCTCGAGAGCGTGCTCGAAATCGCGCGTTCGGCGGCGAAGTACGTCCGCGTGCCGCGAGTCGACGTCATGCCGTTTGGCCCGTTGGCGACGGAGTTCTTGCATCCGACGCTGTTGCGGCGGGGACTCGCGACGGCAGCGGAACTCGGCGCGATGACCGAGGAAGAGGAGGAAGAATTCTGGGACGACAAAGACCGTCCGCGCGTCCTGACGCTCGCCGAGAAACTGCGGCTGCTGTTTCAGGCCGAGTTCCCCGATGTCACCGACGTTCCGATTCAAGCCTGCTGGGCAGTCGGAGCATTGCTGCAATTCGGCAGCGACTTCGGCAAGCTGGTCTCGGCTCGACAGGCGGCCAAGCAAGAGGGAATCCTGTTTCGGCATCTGCTGCGGTTCGTGCTGTTGCTGGAGGAATTCATCCCGCACTGTCCGCCGGGACTCGACCCTGACGCTTGGCGCGATGAGCTGCGCGAGCTTGCGAATCAAGTCACCGCGAGCTGCCGCGAGGTCGATTCGCAAAGCACCGATCAAATGCTGGAAGAGGCTCACGCGGCGGCCGCGGTCGTTGCAAGCCTGTCGTAGACCGGACGCCTACGTTCGGTCGGCTCGGACGTAGGCGTCCGAGCTACTTTTTGCGCCGCAGGACGATGAAGTAGCCGTCGGTTTCATCGGACAGCACTTCCCAGCGATCGGGTTCTGTTTGCCGTTCGCGAAGTTCGTCGGGAGACTTGATCCCGCTGTACGGACCCCGCGCGTCGATCACGATGAAGTCGGTATCGTCGGGGACGCGGTCTTCGTAGTTGGCAACGCGGCGGCGGACCTTGCTGTAGTCGTACGATCGCTCGTGATGCGTGAATCTCGGATGCACGAAGTCGGTCGAGGCGACTCGCGACTCGCGCGGGATCTTCGCGAACACTTTTTCGAACTGGGCCGCTCGCGGATCGCCAGCCCACAACTTCCGCAGCGGCATTGGCGATCCGGGATCCCAGAAGGCAATCCCGGCGGGGCTGAGGCTGAAGAACAGGCCGCTCGTGAAGGCGCTGGCCCAGACGAATTGGCGGGCGAAGGAGTCTGCCGGTGAGGGGGTGACAAGGTGAGGGGGTGACAAGGTGACGAGCGATCGGATCTTCTCGAAGACTCGTCCCGCGTTGCCGACTCCGATGGCGGTGGCCCAGAAGACGACGGGGACCAGCGGCGCGTGAAAGTGGTGTCGCGGATCGGCGGCGAGTTCGTTGAGGCAGAGAATCCCGAACAGCGGCAGGCCGACGGCCAAGCGGCTCGGCGAGAGCAACGCGATGAAGCCGACGGGCAGCAACATCGCCAGCGCGTACAGCGCGGTCTTCGCGGTCAGCAACTCGCCGAACAACAGGCTCGGATTCGTGAGCATGTTCTTCGCGACTTCCCCCATCGAGTTGCCGAACTTGGGGAAGTAGCGGACGTAATGCAGTTCCGCTCCGCTGCGAAACCACGGGATCACGACGAGGATCGCCAACAGCAAATAGACGACGCCGAAAACCGCGAGGCTCAGCCCGACAATTATTCGCGCTCGGCGCGGGTCTCCCGACCCCGCCGCTGGGTTGGACCGCAGGTCTCCGTTCGGTGGCGGGAGACCTGCGGTCGTGACGAGCGGCGGGGTCGGGAGACCCGTGCCGAGCGCTGTTGGGGTCGGGAGACTCGCGTCGAACGCGGGGCCTTTTTGGATCCACGCGGTCGCTGCGATCCAGACACCCAGCGGGGCGATGATGATGGAGTAGTCCTCCTTCGCCGACAGCGCGAACGCCAGCAGTACCAGCATTCGCCGCCAGCGGCCCTCTTCCAACGCCTCGAACGCGAACAGGAAGAACGGCACGCAGAAGCTTTCCGGTCGGAACGTTTTCAGATCGACTTCGATGTCCAGAAAGTGCAGCGGGAAGTACAGCAGGTACGCGGCAGACATCAGCAACCCGGCTCGCGCCGAGCCGGTTGATCTCCGGGCCATCCGAAAGATCGGGATCGCTCCGAGCGCCAGCGCGGTCGATTCGCACAGCTCCATCATCAAGTGTGACGGCCAGACGCGGTGCAGCGGCAACAGCAGCAAGTGGATGACTTGGATGTGCTCGCCGAGGAACAGTCCTTGGTCGAGATAGCTGCGGAAGCCTTTGCCGTGCCACAGATTCCACAAGTGCTCCTCGTACATCGCCGAGTCGCCGTGCGGAATACGGAGGTTGAACCACAGCCGCCAGTTCATCGCCGTGAAGACGACGATGTAGATCGCGATCAGCACGGCGACGGATTTGAGGGACGAGTGGCGCGAGACAAACGTCGAGAGGCCAGAGGGCTGAGGGGGTGAGGGGGTGACACGTTGAGAGGGTGACACGGCGAAGGGATGCACGAGCCAGCCGGCCAGGGCGATCGCTTGCCAGAATTGCGGCGTGATGAACTGCAATTGTGCGAGGAAGGGCAGATTGAAGACGAAGGCAAACAATCCAGCCAGTTCCCACACACCCATCAGCCACCACCAGCCGCAGGCGAACCCGGCCGTGATGAGCGAGTCACTCCAGGTCGAACGGTGATGTTGGCGAATCAGACGAGCCGCGAGCGTCACGCCGACTCCGGCGATCACGGACCACACGCAGAACAGCGGAAAGAAATGGATTTCGGCAAGGATGGCCTGTTGGATCACTTCACCCGACATTCCGGCAGAGTTGTCATTTTGGATCCACTCACCCAGCCTTTCGACCAGGGCTTGCCAAAGTTCGCGGCTGAAGAAATTCGCCGCGAGCGATTCGGAGCCAAGGATCGTCTGGCTGCTCAGAGTCTGCGCGACGATTCCACCGATCACGCAGAGGATCGAGCCAATCAGCCGTCGAGGGATCGCGAGGGACGAATTCATGCAGGCATCATAGTGGCGACTGGAATGCCGCCAATGTAGCTTGCGTTTCTGGAGTCCCGTGAAAAATGCCGCACCCGTACAGCCACATTCCGGAGTTGATGAACCTGGAAGCCGGGCGCGGTCTCGTGCGCATCCCGGTCGAGCTGGATGTGCCGTTCACGCCGCGAGTCCGCGCGATCGTCGATACTCCGGAGTTTCAGCGGCTGGCTCACATCTCACAGTTGGGCTTGGCCTCAAAGGTCTATCCGGGAGCGACGCACACTCGCTTCGAGCACGCACTCGGCGTGTTCCTCAACTCGTTGAAATATCTCTGGCAGTTGGGCCGCGATCCCCGATTCGCAGCCGTTGTCGATTCGCATCGAGCGGAAGTGCTGATGGTCTCCGCGCTGCTCCACGATCTTGGACATTGGCCGTTCTGCCACCCGATCGAAGACATGGAACTGCCAGAGTTGCAGCACCACGAAGCCTTCGCCGCCGAGTTCCTGAAGCCGCACCGCGAGCTGGCTCAAGTGCTGCGAACTGAATGGCAGATCGAGCCGGCGGAAGTGCTCGACGTGCTCGAACCGATGACCGATTCAGTGCCGCTGCGGCTGATGCGGTCGGTGCTGTCGGGACCGATCGACATCGACAAGATGGACTACCTCGACCGCGACAGCCTGCACTGCGGAGTCCCCTACGGCCGACACTTCGACAAGCAACGGCTTATGCAATCGCTGCTGGTCAACGAAGCGGGCGACGGACTCGCACTCAGCTCGAAAGGCAAGACCGCTGCCGAGTTGATGGTCTTCGCGCGGTACGTGATGTTCAGCGAAGTCTATTGGCATCATGCGGTTCGCTCGGCGACGGCAATGTTCGCTCGCAGTTTCTTTGAACTACGCAGCCGCTTTGACCTGCGAGCGTTCTTCGAGTTGACTGAATCAGAAACGATCCGCGAGTTGCGGCAAGCAGCGCGCGGCACCGATTGCGAAGCGCTGACCGAAGGGGTCTTCGGCCCGAAGCGGCGGTTGTTCAAGCGGGTCGTTGAGTTCACGCACTCGCTGCATCCCGATTTGTATTCGCAGCTCGCCGGACGGCCGTATGAGTTTCTGGTGCGCGTTGGCCGGCGATTGTGCGAATCTCTGTCGAGCAAGTTAGGACGGCGTCTCTCGCCGGTCGACATTTTGATCGACGCGCCGCCACCACATCGTGAGGTCGAGTTCAACGTCTCAATCTTTGATCCGAAGGAGCGGACCTATCAGCCGCTCAATCGGGTCTCGCCGGTCGTCGAGGCGCTCGCCAAGACGCAATTCGACGACTTCGTGAAGCGGGTCCGCGTCTTCGCGACGCCAGAGATCGCGGGGACTCTGAGCGACTTGCCGACGTTTCGCGAGTCGTTGCAACAGGCGCTGGTTGAGTAGTCCGGACGCCCACGTCCGGTCTGACCTCGAATTGACCGGACGTCGGCGTCCGGTCTACGAGTCGATTTTCCACGCGAAAACTCGGCTTTACCCGATTCGCGTTTGCTGAGACATTCCCGCCCCCTTCGAGTCCTCCCTTCTCACGCGAGCCCGTTTTCCGCGCGAGTCATCTCATGACCGTTGTCCAAAATCATCGTTGGTTGTTGCTGCTGACGCTGTTGTCGGGCTGTGCGTCGTCGCGGCCGATGATCGTGTCGAACCCGGTGTTTGTATCGGCGAATTCTCAGCACGCGGCGTGGGAGCGAGCTGTCGACGTGTTGCACGATTTTCATTTTCCGATCGCTCGCGAGAATCGGCTGGATGGCGTCATCGAGACCGATTACCGCGTCGGCTCGAATGTGCTGGAACCGTGGCACGCGGATTCCGTCGGTGCCGACAACCGGTTGGAGAGCACGTTGCAATCCATTCGCCGCAAAGTGAAAGTCGATCTCACGCCCGTTGAGGGAGGCTACCTGGTCGGCGTCGAAGCGTTCAAAGAAAAGGAAGACGTCGCGGGCGTAGCCGAGAACACGGCCGGGGCCGCGACCTTCCGCAAGAATACCCCGCTGGAACGCAACCTGACCGTCGTTGTTGGGCAGAGCAGTCCGTCCGGTTGGTATTTCCTTGGTCGGGACGACGATCTCGAACAAGCGATCCTTGGGCAAATGCAGCGATAATCGTGGGGCAGGTTTTCAACCTGCCAGCCTCCTCGCTCACGCCGCCTTCGCGTTCGGGAATGGCAACACGGTGACTTGGTCGAGCAACCCGCGAATGATTCGCTCGGCATCGAGCTTCTCTTCCAACCAGTTGGCCCGTGCGGAGTGCCAGCGGATTTCGCGTTGCTCCCATTCGTGGGATTCGGCTTTGAGGCGCTGTTCGGCGATGCGGACTTGTTCTTCGCGGATCGCCAGCACGGCGGGTTGTTGATCGCGTTCGGCTCGCAGTTGGTCTTGTTGGCGTCGGACCTGATCCTGGAACTGCATGCGTTCGAGTTGAATCTCCTGGCGTTCGACTTCAAGTTCGTCTCGCAGCCGGCGATAATGTTCGGCGATCGCCGCGCGGCCCGACTCGATGCGACGCCGAATCAATTCGGGATCGACGGTCGGCAAGAGTTCCGCCCACGCCTCTTCCATCGCCAATCGCGATTCCAGCGTGAGGCGGTTGGAACATTCCATTTCGCCTCGCATCATGTCGAATCGCTGCCGGCGGGCTTCGAGTTTTTCGAGTTCCAACGCACGCTGCGCGGATTGCTGTTGGATGGCAGACAACTCGGTCGAGCGCCGCTGTTCGAATTCCGCCCGTTCGCGGTCGAGCCGACTTTGCTCAGACTCGACTTCGTGCGAGCGGTCGGCCAGCAAGCGTTGCAGCGTTTCGGCTTCGCAAGCCAGTGACTCTTCGCGTTCATCGAGTCGCTGCCGGAACCGCGTCAGTTGTGATTCGCGCCGGTTGAGGTCGTCGCAGCGCTGCAAGCTCTCGGCTTGGCCGGCCTGCCACGACCGCGCGACTTCCTGCTGAGCGATCTCCAACTCGCGTTGCATCTCGCCCAGCCGTGCCCACTGGGCGGCTCGTTGACGTTCCCAATCGGCCTTCTGCTGATCGAACTCGACGGCGTCCGCCCGCAGTTGCTGCGAGTGATCCTCGCGCAGCTTGCGGAGGTCGGTTTCCCATTGCTTGCGTTGGTTCTGCAATTCGGCAAGCGACTTCTGGACATACAAGTCGTGGGATTCGCGATCGCGTTGAACGACCGACCGATCCGAATCGCGGCCTGCCTCGAAGCTAGATCGCTCTTCAGCGAACTTTTGTTTCTCTTCATCCAAGTCCGCCGCCCACTGCACGCGGAGCTGTTGTCGCTCGGCTTCCCAATTGAGTTGCAGCCGCCGCAACGCTTCGTCGTGTTCGCGCTGAAATTGCTGTCGTTGCTGCTCCACCTGCCGTCGCGTCGCGTCCAAATCGGACTGCTGCTGCCGGCGTTGCTCGGTCCATTCGGCTTGCAGCTTGCGCAACGCGTCCTCGTGAACCCGCTTGTCTTCGCCGAGTTGTTCGCGTTCCTGAGCTTGTTGTTGGTTCCACGTCTCACGCTGATTGCGAAAGTGCTCGATCTCGCCATCCAGTTCCCAGGCGTATTCCTTGCGGAGCCGAGCTCGCTCTTGGTCGATCTCTGACTTGACCGCTTCGAGGATCGCTTGCTGTTCGCGAGCCATCCGCTCACGCTCGTCGGCGAGTTGCTTGCGCTCCGCATCGGCCATCGCCTGCGAGTGCTGCATCGCGGCTTTGTCGACCTCGTTTTGCCGTTCCAACTGTTGCTTCAGAGTTCCTCGCTGTTGCTCCAACGTCTGATTGGCTTGCGTCAGCTCCCGTTCGCGAAGTTTCAATTCCGTCAGAAGCTGCTCGGTTTGCTGAAAGCGGTCGGAGAATTGTTGCTCTTGCTGTGCGAGCTGTTCGGCTCGCAGCCGCGATTCTTCCTCGGCGTTGACGGCTCGCAGACGTAGCGATCGTTGCTCGCGATCAAACTGAGCGAGTTGTTCGTTGAGGTTCCGTTCACGGCGTTCCAGCTCGGCAACCTGTGCGCGGAGGCTTTCGGCGACCTGGCTGGCTTGCACGAACAGATCGACCTGCCCGCGCGCTGCCGACGTGTTCGCAGTCGCTAATCCGCGCAGCCGCACCTCATGCACGTCTGCGAGTCCGACTGACGCCACATCCGTGTTGAAACTCGAACGGTTTTCAAGATCGCTCATCGCGGGATTCCTTTCCCTGGGTGAGCCGAGAACTTCGGCAAGACACGCACCTCGCGCACGACGAGGCAAAATTGGCCAATCTGAGAAGGGGCGGGATTATGGAAGTCCGCCGAAATCGTGTCAATTTCTGATTTCTCGGCAGATTCTTCGCAACGTGGCAGGATCAGCTCTCACAGAAGTTCATCCTCAATCCCCGTGGAAACTGCGGGCAACCGGCTCCCGTTCACTGCAATAAACCCTTTTCCCGCAGCGCGGCACTCGCGGTTTCGACCGCAGAATCGCCGAGGCCGCCGGTTTCGAGGGTGACGTGAAATCGATTACTGAATTCCGTGGGGGGTTCCCAGCGGTCTCGCACGAATTGGTAGACCGACCAATCGGCATCGGAAGGATCGCCGTGCCGCGACAACAAGCGCTGTTGCACGACCTCTGCCGGAGCATTGCACTCCAGCCAGACGGCTCGCACGCCGCTATCGAGCGCCAGTTGCAAGAATCTGTGACGGAACGACTCTCGCTGAAACGTGGCATCGACGATCACTCGGCCCCCTGCCAGCAATCGCTTGCGTGTCCGGCACCAGCATTCGTCGTACGTCCGCTCGGTGCTGTCGGGCGAATACAAGTCGGCGGAATCGACGGTCGCGGCAGGTTTGGCGGCGAGTTCCTTGCGAACGACATCCGTACGAAGCACTTCGTCAAAGTGAGCCGCATCGGCCAGCGCCCGCGACAGGACCGATTTGCCGGTTCCCGGTAGACCAGTGACCAACACCAAGGCCGGACGTCGATCGGGCTGCTCCAATTCCGAGAGGCACCACAGCCAGTGTGCTCGCGAACGTTCCAAGGCCTGGTCCCGATCGTGATGTGGAATCTCCGGCTCGCTGCCCAGGATGGCGGCGACTTTGGCTCGCACGGCCGAGCGATACGCGGCGAACAACGGCAACAAACTGCGGCCGCCGTCGTCGTTGGTTTCCGAGAAGTAGACGTCGGCGACGTCCCGCGCCAGATCTCGACGGCCAGCGAACGACAACTCCATCACCAGAAATGCGATGTCGGCCACCACGTCGATGCGCCGCAAACCGGGATCGAATTCAATTCCATCGAGGATCACGATGTCGCTGGGTGGCGCTCGGTCAGGAAACAGAAACACGTGCTCCAGCCGCAAGTCACCGTGTAGATCGCGGACATGCCCATCGCTCGCGCGCCGACGCAGTGTGTCGTCGTGACGTTGCAACCACTCGTCTGACAACGCCTCCAATCGTTGCAGCACCTTGGGCTCGATGACATGAGGCTTCAGATCGCGAGCGAACTCCCAATTTTCGCGCAGCTTGCGACGGAATTCGGCTTCCGCCTCGATCGCTTGATCGCCGATACAACAGCACGCCTGCCGATGAATGGCCGCGATCCGCTGAGCCGCTCGCACCAAGTCGCGCGGTTGGAGCAATCCGTGTTGAAGCCGCGATCGCAGATTGGCCGACTCCGGTAGCCGCCGCATTTTGACCGCCCAATCGACGACCGGCCCACTTCCCTCGAATCGCAATCCGCTGGCCTCGCGTGTGACCGGCACGACTCCCAGATACACGTCCGGTGCCCACGGCCGATTGATTCGGACTTCCTCGTGACAGAAGAAGTGTCGCTGCTCGACGGTCGAGAAATCCAAGAACGGCAGCTTCACCGGCTTCTTCACTTTGTAGACCAACTCGCCCCCTAGGAAGACCGTCGAGATGTGCGTTTGCCGCACACTGACCACGTCCACGGGAACCGGAAACGCACACTCGCGCGACAACGACCGCACGGTCTCTTCCAGCGAGAGTTCCGGCGACGAATGCAGAGACGCTGTTTGCGGCGAGGCCATGACACACCCTGTCGAAAGACCTTCGAGAACACAGTCCTTGACGCTGTTTGCAAACGTTGGTCCGGGATCGACGCTTTTCTCGGTTTGCCAACGGCACACCGTTCGCGAGTTGTGTGACGCCGTTCGTACCGCGCCTTGAACGGAGGAAATACCATGACTCCACCAGTCGATCATCAGTCCGTTGAGCAATTGAGGGCGAAAGTTCAACAACTCCAAGGTGAACTGGACAAAGTCGCCGAGGCACAGAGTTGGCCGCCCAGTCAATTTTCATGGCTCGAGCATGTGGTCTACGGCGCGGTGCTCGGCGCTATCGGAGCGGCGGTTGCCTTGCTGGCCAACGTGGTGCTCGCGCCGCTGGCGGGCAAGCATCCGCTCGAACTGGTTCGCGTGTTTCTGACATTTCCGCTGGGGGCGGAAGCTCTCGCGCTGGCCGAGGCCGCGCCAAACTCGCATGTGCTGCGCGATGGCATGGTCCTCACATTCGGTTGCTGCTTGTATCTCGTCACCGGAATCCTGTTCGGAATTCTGTTTCACGCCGCCATGACACGAGTTGTTCAACCATCGCTCCGCAACCGGCTGATTGTCTGCACGATGTTGTCGCTGTTGGTTTGGCAAGTCCTCTTCTACGGCGTCTTGAGTTGGTTGCAACCGTTGCTGTTCCGAGGCAATTGGATCACCAGCGGCGAGCATCTTCCGTGGTGGGTTGCCGGTGCGACGCATCTCCTCTTCGGCTGGACGATGGCGCTGCTCGCACCGATGGCCAGGTATGTCCCGTTTCGGCCACGAGTTCCCGAAGCCAACGAAGTTCCGCCTCTCGAACCCGGTGGATGAGGCGGCGAGTCAAAAACTCATCCCGTTTGACACGACTTTGGCAACCGCAGCGATCAGAATACGGTTCATCACTCCCACTCCACTGCCTCAGGAGCCAGTCATGAACCGCGAGACCAACCGGCGTCAGTTCTTGCAGCATTCCACGGAAGCTGCGGCCATCGTCGCAGCAGCGACGGCACTCGGTGGAGTGCCTGTCTTTGCCGACGACAAGCCCGCGAAAGTTCGGCTGGGAATCATCGGCTGCGGCGGGATCATGACGAACCATGTCAAAGGTCTCGTCAGCCGACGAGAAGCCGCGTCGATCGCGTGGCTCTGCGATGTCGATCCCGCACAGATCGACAAGATGAATGCTCACGTCACACGCGACTTCCAATCCGCACCGCCGAAGCGGACGGCTCGCTACGAAGACCTGATCGCCGACAAAGATGTCGACGCGCTCATCATCGCGACGCCGCATCATTGGCACGCTCCGATCGCGCTGGCCGCCATGCAAGCGGGGAAAGACGTCTACATCGAGAAGCCGATCTCGCACGTCTTCAACGAGGGACCGCTGATCATCGCCGCCGCGAAAAAATACGGCCGAGTCGTTCAGCAAGGGAGCCAGATGCGCAGCAGTCCAGTCACCGAGAAGGCCGGCCGGCTGCTGAAGGAAGGGATCATCGGGCAAGTGAAGGTGGCTCGCGCGTGGACGGCGGAAACTCGAACCGTCGAGAAGCCGTTGCCGGATGGGATGCCTCCAGCGGGAGTCGATTACGACCGCTGGCTCGGTCCCGCGCCGAAACGGTCGTTCAATCCGCATCGCTTTCACCAGACGTGGCGGATGTTCGCCGACTACGGCAACGGCGAGATCGGTGACGACGGGATTCACGATCTCGACATGGCCGCGTGGGGACTCGGCATCGACACGTTGCCGAAACAAATCACCGCTCGTGGCGGGCGGATGATGCTCGACGGTCACGCCAGCGAGTACCCGGACAACATGAACGTGACCTACGAATATCCCGACGGCCGGCTGCTGATCTATGAGAACTATCCCTTCACCGCCTACGGCCTGCATGGCTTCGACAACGGCAACGTGTTCTACGGCACCGAGGGCTACATGATCTTCTCGCGCCGCGGAGCTTTCAGCGTCTTCCAAGGACCGAAGGGAACTCCGGGGCCAACTGAAGGCAAAGAACTGCGCGGCGAGCGGGGCTATGCCGAACACATGGCCGAGTTCCTCAATGCCGTTCGCAAACGGACGCCAACGCGCGCCTCGGCGGCGGTCGCGCATCGCAGTTGCGCGCTGGTGCATCTGGGAGAGATCGCGCTCCGCACTCGCGGCCGGCTCGATTTCGATCCCAAGACTGAGCGTTTCATCGACTGCGACGAAGCCAATCAACTCCTGGGCAAGAAGTACCGTCCGCCGTTTGGTTTGCCGGACGTTGCCTGACGCTTCGGGTGACTTTGACTGCGTCAGTTCTTCTCATAACGGGATAAACTGGACGGAAGAATTCGCACAATCGGCCAGAAGCCCGGCGCGCCACACTCGGTCTTTCCGCTCGGAACTATCGGTGCATCAACAAAGGCCGATATATTGGGCGAGGGTGACCGTCGCATTGTTTTGATGTCGCTCCGGGGGTTGTTGATGATTGTTCGCAGCCGATACCGCGAAGTGCTGCTGCCCGTCGTCGTGTGCTTGGCGACGCTCGCTGGGCGCTCTGCTTTCGGACAGGTGCCGCCGGCGCTGAATACGGTCTTCCCCACGGGCGGGCAGGTCGGGCAGTCGGTAGAAGTGGCGGTTAGCGGCACGAACCTGCAAGGACTTCGGACTCTGCATTGCAACGTTCCCGGTGTCCGTTGCGAGCGATTAGACCCCAGTCGCATGCGACTGACGATTCCGGCAGACACACCGCCGGGACTGTGCGACTTGTGGGCGGTCGGCGACAACGGCGTCAGCTCGCCGAGGACGTTTGCGATCGGCAATCGACGGGAGCAATTGGAGACCGAGCCGAACGAAACGGTGTCAGCGGCGATGTCGGTTCCGCTGGATGTCGTAATCAACGGGCGACTCGACAAAGCCGGCGACTCGGATCACTTTCGCTTCGAGGCGAAACAGGGACAGCGTGTCATCATCGAGTGCTCAGCGGAGCGGATCGACTCACGATTGCGTGCGGTGCTGGAGATCTTCGACGCGACGGGCAGACGGCTCGCGGTCAATCGCGGTTACTTCGGCATCGACCCGCTGATCGACTTTCGCGTTCCAGCCGACGGCTCCTACGTCGTGAAGGTTCAGGATCTGACATCATCGGGAAGCGCCGAGCACTACTACCGGCTCGACATCGACACCGGCCCGCGCGTGGTGTTCTCTGTGCCGAGTGTCATCGAACGCGGCAAGGCATCGCGCGTCGCGCTGTTTGGGTGGAACTTGAGGGAGGCGAACGGGGCGGCGTCAGCCCCCCGGTCTTCGGCGGGGATCGCAACCAACGGGGGGCTGACGCCGCCCCGTTCGCCGAATGAATTGTTCGATCGCCTGGATGTGGATATCCCCGCGTCGCTCGCTGAACCGTCCTGGCCATTGCCCGTGCGATTGCAGCCTTCGCAAGCGATGCTCGAAGGATTCGCCTACCACATTCCCGGCAGTCACGCGCCGGTGATGATCGGCGTGACTGACGTGCCGGTGGTGTTGGACCATGACGGCAATCACTCGCCGTCGTCAGCGCAGGAGGTCATCGTTCCGTGCGAAGTGAGCGGGCAACTTGTGGCCGGTGACGAAAGAGATTGGTTTGCGATTCCCGCTCGGCGCGGCGAAGTGTTCTTCATCGAGGCGCTCGGACAACGTCTTCAATCTCCGGTCGATTTGCAGATCAGCGTGCTTGACCCATCGGGTCAGCAGGAACTGGCGCAGTTCGGTGATGAATCGCGAAACATCGGCGGTCTATTCCCGACGTCTCATCTCGATCCGACAGGTCGCTGGGTCTGTCCAGCGGATGGCCGCTACTTGGTGGCAATCCGAAATCTGATTGGCGGACTGCAAGCCGATCCGCGCCGGACCTATCGACTGAGCATTCGTCGTGAGGAACCCGATTTTCAACTCGTGGCCGTTCCGCGTCGCGATGACCTCGCCGGCTTGAACGTGCGGCGTGGCGGACGCGAGGTGCTTGATCTGTTCGTGTTTCGGCGGCGAGGCTGCGAAGGAGCGATTCACGTTTCCGCCAAGGATCTCCCAGCCGGAATCGAATGCTCCGACGTCTGGTTCGGCCCCGGTGTTGATGGGACGACATTGGTTGTTTCGGCTGATCGGAATGCTTCGGCTCTCTTCGGCGAATTAAAACTGGAGGGCGAAGTAGGATGGGTTTCCAACCCGTCCTCGGCGGAACAGGGACGGGTTGGAAACCCATCCTACGGTCGCCGCACGGTGCGTGGCGGTACGGTCGTCCGATCGGGAACGCCGAACGGATGGGGACGTATCACTTCGCAAATCCCGATCGCGGTCGCCGGCGAAGCGCCGCTGCGAATCATGGCCGATGCTCACGAGACGTTGGATCATCATCTCTACGGCAAGCTTTCGCCGAAGTACTCGCAGGGTGGAGTGCTCGACGTTGCCATCCACATCGAGCGGCGTGACACCGGTCATCAGGCTCCGGTCAAACTGATCGGCGTGGGGCTTCCGGATTCGATCCACAATCAAACGGCGGTCATCCCGGCCGGGCAGCCGAAGGGGTATCTCAGTTTCCATCTGCCGCCGACGATGCCCGTCGGACGTTACTCGTTCGTTGTTCGTGCCGAGACCACAGTCCCCACGCCTGACAAGAAAACGGAAACGGTGGCGGTCGTCAGCAATCCCATCACCTTCGAGGTGCAACCCGCAGCGATCCTCGTGGAGGTCGATCCGTTCGCGGTGACTCAAGCCAAGCGAGGCGACACGATCAAACTGAGCTACTCGGCGAAACGGCTCAACGGCTTCATTGGCAAGATGCACACGGAACTGGCCGCTCCCGGTCGCGTGACGGACGTCGTCGGCCTGCGCGGACGGGGCGAAACATTCACCGGTCAGACGGACAAAGGGACTCTGCAAATTGTGATCAACGATGACGCCCCACTCGGCCGACAGCAATTCTTGCGGCTGTTCACTGTCGGTGTCGTCGAAGACGAGCCCACCTATTTCGGCAGCAGTTTTTTTCCATTGGAGATTTTGGAGTGATCGAACAAATCTCACACAAAGACACGAAGGCACAAAGAACGACCAGAAGGGCAGTGCTTTCCCTTCGTGCCTTTGTGCCTTCGTGTGAGACTCCGCAGGTAACGACCATGATCGCCTTCAAACACGTCGCGCTGCGCTCGCTACTGCTGTTGGCCTTCGCGATGTTTTCGGGCGACGTGGTCGCCGCAGAGCCAACTGGAACAGTTGTTCGTTTCAGCACCGACGTCGTGCCGATCCTGACCAAGCTCGGATGCGACAGTGGCGGCTGTCACGGCAAGGCGACCGGACAAAACGGCTTCAAGCTCTCGTTGTTCGGATTTGAGCCGGAGGTGGATTACAGCGCGCTCGTCACTGAAGACCGAGGACGGCGGCTGTCCCTCGCCGACCCGGATCGCAGCTTGTTGTTGCTCAAGGCCACGTCCCGCATGCCACATGGCGGCGGTCGGCGACTGGACGAGTCCAGTGACGACTACCGGATTCTGCGCGACTGGATCGCTCAAGGAGCGACCGCGCCGCGCGACAACGATCCAAAACTGGTACGCATTGAGCTTTCGCCGCGCGAGCAAGTCCTCGCGACCAACTCCTCGCAGCCACTGCGCGTGATGGCGTTCTTTTCCGATGGAACGTCGCGCGAGGTGACTCGTCAGGCCGTGTACCAATCGAACGAACCTGGCATCGTGGCGGTCGAAGCGGATGGACTGGTGAAGACCAGTTCGCAGCACGGTCTGGTGTCGGTGATGGCCCGGTTCGGCGAGCAGATTGCGACTTTTCATGCTGCCGTCCCGTTTGCAAGCGATCCCGCAAAGATGACCGCCGCCCAGACGCAGCTCGATCAGTTGGAACCGAAACTCGGAGCGGCTTCATTCGACCGCCACTTGCTGCGGCAGTGGCGAAGACTGGGAGTCGTCCCGTCCGCGCCGGCCGACGACGCGACGTTCATTCGCCGCGTGACGATCGACATCTGCGGCTCGCTACCGACCGGCGAGGAAGTCGCCGAGTATCTGGCCGACACTCGCCTCGATAAACGCTCGCGGCTGATCGACCGGCTGCTGGAACGGCCGGAGTACGCCAGCTATTTCGCGCTCAAGTGGGCCGACATCTTGCAGAATCGCGGAGCCGGCTATTCGACCAGCAAGCAGCGCGCAGGGACGACGTTGTTCGCCGCGTGGATTCGAGACTCGCTGGCGGCGAACAAGCCGTACAACCAATTCGTGTCCGAGTTGATCACCGCCAGTGGCAGCCAGAACGAGAACCCGCCGGCGATCTGGTATCGCACCGTGCGGAAGTCTCCGGAATACGTTGAGTCAGTCGCCCAGGCGTTTCTCGGAGTCCGCGTGCAGTGTGCTCAGTGTCATCACCATCCGACGGAACGCTGGAGCCAGTCGGACTATTTTGGTTTGGCTGCCGTCTTCTCTCGCGTCGGCCGCAAGGGAGGTTTCGCGGATGCCGAAGTCCCGACCGACGAGATCATCTTCCTCAAGGAACGCGGTGACGTGCTGCATCCGCGCACCGGCGCGATCCTCAAGCCGCGACCGCTCGGCGGGAAGGAGTTCTCGCTCGGCCTGCACGACGATCCGCGCAACAGTCTCGCGCGGTGGATGACCAGCGCCGACAATCCGTTCTTCGCCCGCACGATGGCCAATCGGATGTGGGCGCACTTCCTCGGCCGAGGCATCGTTCACCCGATCGACGACGCTCGCAGCACGAATCCGCCAAGCAACCCTGAACTTCTCGACGCACTGGCTCAAGACTTCATCGCCAGTGGCTTCGACGTCAAACATCTCATCCGAGTCATCACCAGCAGCTACGCCTACGGCCTGGAGTCGGCTCCGCACCCGGGCAACGCGGGCGACACGCAGACGTTTGCCCGGTTCTATCCGCGCCGAGTGACGGCCGAAGTGTTGCTCGACGGCATCAGCCAAGTCCTTGATGTGCCGACGAACTTCCCTGGCGTCGCCGCTGGCGCTCGCGCGATCGAGCTGCCGGATGAAAACGTCGCTGCGCATTTTCTGGATGTCTTCGGCCGACCGGCGCGGATGTCGGCCTGCGAATGCGAACGAGTCGATTCCCCAGCGCTGACGCAGGCATTGGAACTGGTGAACTCGGCGGAGATCCAACGCAAGCTGATCGAGAAGACCGGCTATGCCCAGCGACTGGCCGCCAGCGACAAATCTCACGCCGATCTCGCGACTGAAATGTTCCTCCGCGTGCTGGCCCGACGACCGCGACCGGAAGAGTTGAAGGCTGCTGTCGATTTCCTCGCCGCTGAACCTGATCGAGCGGAAGCCTGTCGCTCGCTGTTGTGGTCGCTGTTGGCAACCAACGAGTTTTTGTTCAATCATTGATCCGTCCGGAGTCCCTGCCATGTTGCGAATCGACGGCCACTCATTCCAGAACTGTTCCGGCGTCACGCGCAGAAACGTGTTGCAAATTGGCGCTCCGCTGCTGGGCCTGGGACTTGCCGATCTGTTGCGACTGGAATCGCAAGCTGCGGAAGCGGGACGCCCCACGAGCAGAAAGTCGCTGATCATCTTCTGGACGGACGGCGGAGTCAGCCAGCAAGACAGCTACGACGTGAAGCCCGACGCACCGGTTGAGTACCGCGGCATGTATCAGCCGATCGGCACCACCGCGCCCGGCATCGTGCTGAGTGAACGGCTGCCGCTCCAAGCGAAAGTCATGGACCGGCTGTCGATCGTCCGCTCGGTGCATCACGAGAATGGGATTCACGCGCCGTCGGCTCACTGGATGCAGACTGGTTACTTTGGCCCGACACTGGCTCGTAATGCCGCGCAGAAGCCGTCGTTGGGTTCCGTCATCGCCCGCTCGCTGGGATCGCATCAGCCGCCGATGCCCGCCTATGTGACGATCCCGAAATCAGAATCGTTCGGGTATCAGGGGGCAGTGTACCTTGGCAAGGCGTTCAATCCATTTGAAGTGGGAGCTGATCCCAACGCGGCGGACTTCAAGGTGCCGAACTTGTCGCTGCCAGGCGGACTGACTGCGCGCAGCGTCGATTCGAGACGCGCGTTACTCAAGACGTTCGACACACTGCGTCGCGACATTGACGAGACCGGCGTGATGGAAGGACTCGACACGTTCAAGCAACAGGCGCTGGAGATGGTCGCGGGGGAACGCATGCGAGCCGCATTCGATCTCAAAGCGGAAGACCCCAAGCTGCGCGATCAATACGGCCGCCACCGCTACGGGCAAAGCGCCTTGCTGGCTCGGCGATTGGTCGAAGCGGGAGCCCGTTGCGTGAACATCAACACGGGGAACTGGGATCATCACAACGACATTGAGAAAGGGCTGGACGAACACTTGCCGCCGTTGGACCGCGCGATTGCGACGCTGGTCGAAGACCTCGATGCGCGCGGCTTGCTGGACGATGTCATCATTTACTGTGCTGGCGAGTTCGGCCGCACTCCCCGCATGAACGGTCACGCGGGCCGCGATCACTGGTCGGACTGCTTCAGCGTGCTGCTCGCCGGCGGCGGCCTTCAGGGCGGACGCATCGTCGGGGCGAGCGAGAAATGGGGTGGCGGAGTTCAGGAGCGACTCGTCAAACCGGTCGACCTGTTGGCGACGATTTATCACACGCTCGGCATTCCGCTCGACACACATTACGAAGATTCCAGCGGCCGCCCCACCAGTATCGTCGGTGGCGGACAACCAATTCAGGAACTGCTGTGAAGGGGACGATCATGCGACGGATGTCACTCCTCGTGCCGGCTGTTTTCGTACTGTCCGCGTTGGCCTCGTCGGCCAATGCCGAGGAATTCAACACAGTCACCATCGCGAATCGCAAACTGCTGACGACGGATAAGATCTCTGCCGAGCGGATTCCGCTCGGCGAGGCGGATGACTACAAGCCGTGCATCGCGCAGTTACCGAGCGGCGAACTGCTGCTGACTGCGTTTCATCAGCACAAGCGCGATGGCAACAAGGTGCTCGAACAGACGCTGTTGTTTCGCTCGCCGGATGGCGGCCGAACGTGGACCGGGCCGCAGTCGCTCGATCTGCTCGGCCGCGAGCCGTATTTGACAGTGCTCAAGAACGGCACCGTCTTCAGCACTGGTCACCTGCTGGCGCAGGACGTGCGGAACGAGTGGGGCTACACGACCGGCTTCCTGCATCGCTCGACCGACGGCGGCCGGACGTGGCAATCGACTCGCGTCGAATCGGAGCAGATCAAACCGAAGGCCAGCAATCACACGACGCGCAACGTGGTGGAGTTGGCGGACGGCTCGCTGCTGTTGGGCGTCGACTACGACGGTGGGGGCGGCCCGTACTTCGTCTGGCGCTCGACCGACGGCGGGCAGACCTGGGACAAGTCGCAGAAGTGTGAGCCTCGCGATTTCAAAAGCCAATACGGCTTCTTTGGCGGCGAGACGTGGTTGTGGCAGGCTCGATCCGGCAAGGTCTGGGCGTTTGTCCGAGTCGACAGCAACGAAATGCCGATCAAAGACCGGCCGATCAAAGCGGGAAACGATCAAGCCGATCACTTCATCCTGTTTTCGTCAGTCGATACCGGAAAGACCTTCGACCGCATTCGCGACTTCGGCGACTACGGCGAGATGTACATGTCGCTGTTGCGGCAGCACGACAAGCGATTGTTGCTGACGTTCACGGTTCGTGATCTCAAGCCGCCGCTCGGAGTACGAGCGATTCCTGGCAGCGAAACCGACGACGGGTTTGAATTCGACTTCGCTCACGATCGGCTGATGCTCGACACGCGAACGCCTGTCGGCAAGGATCAGGGAGGCGGCTTCGGCCCGACCGTGCAACTCAAAGACGGCGTGCTTGTCACGTCGTATTCGTACCGAGGCGAAGACGGAAAGACACACTTGGAAGTTGTCCGCTGGAGACTGCCGTAGGACGGTTCTCCTGTGTGAAACGAGCACAGATTCAAATCACGGGAGAGTTCACATGACCGAGATGAGCCGCAGCGATTGTTCTCAGGATCGTCCCAGACTGAAGGCCCTGTTGAGGAGCTTCATTCCAGTCGGCATTCTGCTGGCATCTGCGATCTTTCCGGTGCTTGTCCAAGCCGACGACTGGCCGCAGTTTCGCGGGCCGAATTGCAGTGGCCTCTCGACCGGAACCAAGCCGCTACCGGTCAGATTTTCGGCCACGGAAAACGTTCGTTGGTCTGCCAAGGTGGGTGACGGAGTCGGCGGTGCGGTCGTCTCGGCGGGGAAAGTTTTCGTGAGCGGCATGACCGCCGACGAAACCGTCAGCCTGTTCGCATTCGATGCCGCCACCGGCAAGAAGTTGTGGCAACGCGATTGGGCGACCGGACCGCTCGCCGAAGTTCATGCGACGAACAGTCAGGCCAGTGCAACTCCCGCCGCTGATGCCGAGCGAGTCTATTTCTACTTCAGCACGCTGGGCCTGCTGACCGTCGATGCTCGGACGGGCAAGGACGTGTGGCAGCAGAAACTCCCGACTCCGTTCTTCGTCTTCAAGTGGGGGCCGGGGATGTCGCCGGTGCTGTATCGCGACTTGGTTTTGTTTTGCCAGGACGACGATCTCAACCCCGGCTTCTATGCCTTCGACAAAGCCACGGGCAAATTGCGTTGGAAGGACGAGCGGCTCGACATGGCGGTGAATTATTCGCACCCGGTCGTCAACACGGTGGACGGTCGCGATGAGATTGTCGTGGCGGGCACCGGCCGGTTGATCGGCTACGACCCCGAGTCTGGCAAGCGTCGCTGGTTTGCGAAGGTCATGCTGCGAAACATCAAGACGACTCCCGTTTGTCTCGACGGCGTGATTTACATCTCGGTACAGAGCGGAGCGATCGCCAATCAATGGCTGGCGTCCGTGGACCGCGACGAGAAGGCCGGCAACAACGACAACAAGCTCGACAAGGCGGAGATTCAACGGTTCGTCGGCAAGCAGCCGATCCCGGAAGCGTTCTTCAAGAAGACGTTCGACCGCGGCGATCTCAACAAAGACGGTTTTCTGGAAGGGCGCGAATTGGATGTGGCCTTCCTGCATCCCGACAACTTTGCCGGAGCCGATTTCAACGTGACCGGCGACGCGGCCGCCGAGCAGTTCATTCTGGCGGTGCGTGGCGGAGGCCAAGGGGACGTCACGAAGACGCACCTCTTGTGGAAGCACAAGACGAAGAACACCGACCACATCGTCTCGCCATTCGTTTCCGACGGCCGGATGTTTCTGGTCAAAGAGGGTGGCATCAGCACCGTCTTCGACACGAAGCAGGGGGAGCCGGTGCGTGGCCCCAAGCGGATCGGAAGCGGCGGCGGCTACTTCGCGTCCCCGATTTTTGGTGATGGCAAGATCTATCTCGCCAGCGAAAACGGCAACGTCTCGGTTCTGAAGAACGCGGCGGACTACGAAGAACTGGCACTCAACGACGTCGGCGAGAGCATCATCGCCACACCCGCCATCGCTGACGGCGGCCTGTTTGTCCGCACGCGGACGCAGATATTGTGCTTCGCGGAGACCGGATCGGCGAAATGAAATCGCGTGAGGCCCGACGCGCCTCAGTGAGTCGCTCACACGACTCGAACTCCACACGCAAGTAATTCCAAAAGGATGATCGAATGATTCTCGACACGTTGGACAACGCGGCGCGTTACTCCGGTCTTGGCGAACGGATCGTGGCGGCGTTGAAGTATCTGCGAGAGAACGACTGCACCAAATTGCCGGTTGGGAAGATTCCCATTCAAGGCGAGCAAATCTACGCGCTCGTGCAGGACAACACGACCAAGACTCGTGACCAGGGTGTCTGGGAGGCGCATCGAAAATACATTGACGTGCAATTCGTCGCTGCGGGCGTCGAGGAGATGGGCTACGCGAACATCAGGACGTTAACGGTCAAGAAGCCGTACGATGAGCAAGTCGACTACGCGCTGTTCGAAGGCAGCGGAAGTTTCGTGAGAGTTCCGGCCGGGAGCTTCACGATTTTCTTTCCGGAAGACGGCCATATTCCCGGATCCGCCGTCGATGGCCAACCGGCGGCCGTTCGAAAAGTCGTCGTCAAGGTCGCGGTGTAGAACGACACGCGAGCCACCATACCGCCTGGCACCGCCTGAGAGTCGTTCTCTCCATCAGGTCGCAGGAGTGATTTTCAGAGGTCAACGCTCGGCTCTTGGAATGTGGCGGTTTGGAATTCCTGAAGGCAGCGAGCAATCTCGGTGGCATTAAGTCGCTTCCGGATTGTCATCCTCGTCGCCATCCAAATGGAACTTGAGAAGCAACCGAGCTTCGAACATGCGTGACCATTCAGGATCGACTTGATCGCTCGGCGGGAGCAGTCGCCGAGAATCTCCTTGTTTTTGAAAAGTCGCGTGTAACTCGTCCGACGGGATCACTCAGGTATCGGATAGCGTACTTGATCCTGATCGCTGTTTGACCTGAGGCGCGGATGGCCATGACAGAAACAACTGTTGAATCGAAATGTCCTCGTTGCGGCGCGGTGCTGGATGCGGCGGTGGCGAATGGGATTTGTCCGGCGTGTTTGCTCAAGCAAGCGGCGTTGGGGACCGGGGCCGATAGTTTTCCTTCGATGCCTTGGACACCGCCGTCGGTGGAGGAACTGGCAGCCGCGTTTCCGCAGTTCGAAGTGCTGGAATTGATCGGGCACGGCGGGATGGGAGCGGTCTACAAGGCTCGGCAGAAGTCGTTGGGGCGGTTGGTGGCGTTGAAGATTTTGGCTCCGCAGCACGCGGCCAATCCCGATTTCGCCGAGCGGTTTGCTCGCGAGGCGAAGGTCTTGGCGGAGGTCAGTCATCCAAACATTGTCACGGTGCATGATTTTGGTCAGGCGGGCCAAACAGAAAAATTCTATTTTCTGACGATGGAGTTCGTGGACGGCGTCAACTTGCGGCAGGCGATGACAGCCGGGCGGCTCACTCCGCAACAAGCGCTGGCGATCGTGCCGCCGATTTGCGAGGCGCTGCAATTCGCTCACGATCGCGGCATCGTGCATCGCGATATCAAGCCGGAGAACTTGCTGCTCGACAAAGAGGGCCGCATCAAGATCGCCGACTTCGGCATCGCGCGGATGCTGCGCCGCGACGTAGGTTGGGACTCCGTCCCGACCGGTGCGGAACAGGCATCAGCGTCTGACAAGGCGGGTCGGGACGGAGTCCCAACCTACGCGGCGATTGATCTCACTCAAGAATCCGTGTTGGGTACGCCGTCGTACATGGCTCCCGAACAGCGCGAGCATCCCGCGTCGGTCGATCATCGAGCGGATATCTTTTCGCTCGGCGTCGTGTTGTACGAAATGCTCACGGGCGAGTTGCCGGGTGCGAACTTGCAGCCGCCGTCTCGCAAAGTGCAGATCGATGTCCGGTTGGATGAAATCGTGCTGCGAGCGTTGGAGCAGAACCCGGAACTCCGTTTCCAAACGGCCTCTGAGTTGCGAACCAAAGTGGTCACAGTCTCGCAAGACCCTCAGAGCAAGGCGCAGGATGTCGAGCAACCGGCGCGGGTGGATTGGATGCTCTGGTCTCCGGTTCAGTCGGCTCTCGCGGCGAAGATCTGCTCGCACATGACCGACCAAGAGAAGACTCAAGCCTTTCGATTCGGAGCGCTCTTCGGTGTCTGGAACGCTGCGACATTCTTCCTTCCAGTCTTCGCTTTTATGTCCATGCCACAGCCGCTTTGCTGGATATATGGCGGGCTGGCGCTTGTCACAGGACTGGCCTTCTATCCGCTTTGGATGCGGATGCAGCGTGAGTTTCTCTGTCACACGGCTTGGGCCAAGCAGCAGCAGATCACGCCGGATCAAATTCGACGCAGAAAGTGGGACGGTCGCACGATCACCGTCGCCGTCATCACAACACTTGGAGTTTTCTGCTTGGGAATTATCCCCGCGATTGCCTTGATGAGGTCCACGGGGCCGAATCAAGGCATGTTTACGGGCCGGTTGCTCTTGCTGATGGTTGGAGTGGCGTGTGCCGTCGTGATCTGGCTGAGAGTGATGCAGCGTGTGGCGACGAGAGATGCCCATCAACGGCAAGTCGCGGCAGAACCGACGCAGCGCACTCGCAGCGCCATCGCGGCATCGGTCGTGTGGCTCTTGGCTCTCTTGGTGCTGGGCCTTTTGCTCGTCAATTCCGTTCGATTCTCTGAAGATGCGGCCGGTCTCTCTCTGGCTGTCTGTTTGTTTCTGACAACTGCAATGGGCGGAATCGCGGCATCGCTTTGGCTCCTGCGGACCTCGCGACGGAGTGACGTTGGGCCAGATCGCGCCAACTTTAATTGGTGGCTGCGAGCGGCGGCGGTGGTGGGTTTCCTGATTTCGATTCCGGTCATTGGTCTCGCCGGCTTCTTCATGATCGGGCTGTTGAACGAGATCGGGCACTCGAACTCTTCCGCGCCCGGTGCGGTCTGGCCGAAGCTGATCTTGATGGGAGCTGTCACGCTAGCGGCGGCAACTCTCGTACTGTGGAAAGTGCGTTCTCGAAACAGGGTGGCGACGCTGGACTCGCAGGGAGAGACCACTCAACAAAGTCCCAAACTCTGGCTCTTGATGGGAGCTGGCCTGTTGGTCGCTGGAGTGGTCGTTGTCGGAGTGCTCGCGTTGGTGCTCTTCGTTTCGAATCGGCCCCCACCGATGGAAGTGACGATCCGCAATGCTCAAGTTGAGAACGGTCACTTCAGCTTCAACTACTCGGCCGAGAACGTGCCCGGCTGGAACGCATGGCTGACGCTGGAGAACGCCCAATTGTTCAACGCGGATGACTTCGATGACTTCGCAGACGAGCCGCGTGGGCCGAGCATCGTCAGCCGTTATCAAGCGAAGCTGACAGGCAATGGCCGCGTGCGAATTCCGCTTGAGTATCTGCCGGCCAGTGACGAGGGACGCAGCGCGCTGACGCTGCCGCCATCGGAAGGTCATGCGTTCTCCATTGGTCCGTCTCAAGGAGCCAGTCTGCTGGCCTATGTTACCGAATCGCTCATGCGAGTTTGGGCCATCGTGACGGTGCTGCCGGACGGACAAAGCCCGGACTCGTTGCCAGTCAACCAATCTGCCGGAGCGCCGCGGTTCAAAACCATCGAGCCTCCCGCCAAGCCAACACTGGCTCCGTTTGAGGGGGCGTATGACCAAGGCAAAGTGGAACTGGTCGCGCTCCGATCACATCCAGCAAGCGACCAACCAAGCTGGAAACCGAACGGCGAACTGTTGACCGATGTGAGCTTGCCCGAATCCAGTGGATCGAACACCTCGCCGGGACGAGTCATGAGAGAAATCGGCGTCCGTGTCCTCAGCGACACAGGGCTGGCTTCGCCTCCCGTCTTGCGGTTCGACGAAAAATCGGGGTTCTCCGGCATGGGCACGTCACTCCACCAGCCGAATGACAAGCAATCGTATGCGCTGTTGATTCAAGCCATCGCCTGCCCTCCCGAAGCACGTCAGATGACGGTTGAGGTCGGTGTGGCCGACGGCGATTGGCGCACGATGCTCACGATTGTGCGACACGAGAATCAGCGTCAATACAGTGCCTCGCGATCCGGTGGACCGGAAGGCTCTTGGGAAGGAACCGCCAGAACGACCGGCCCGACCGGCGACATCGTGCCGCTCGCCTTCAGTTACTCGCGGCGAGACGATTATGAAACTCGCATGGTTTACGAACGAGGAAACAACACGATGATCCACCTGCGCGGCGAAGGGTCAGACAGTGGACACGGACTGATCAACGCGATCACAACGCTGCCCGTCCAAGAATTCGAGGCCATCCGCAAGTTCCACGTTCAAGCCCGTCGCTATCAGTGGGTCGAGTTCCGCAACGTCTCGCTCGAACTCGGCCATCGGACGACTGTGGAAGTGCAGAGTGCGAAGTAAGCCGTCGCGGTTGAGAGAACCCACCATGTCAGACCGCCCGGCGAATGCGTTTCACACGACACGCTGGACTCAGGTGGTCGCGGCTCATGGAAAAACTCCTGAAGCCAAACAAGCTCTGCGCGAACTGTGCGAGATTTATTACGGCCCGGTCGAACTGTTCGTGCAACGGTATCGCGGTGGAGTGGATGACGCTCGCGACCTGACGCACGAGTTCTTCGCGAAGCTGCTCGAAGGGGACAGCCTCGGCAATGCGGATCGCACGCGAGGCCGCTTCCGTTCGTATCTGCTCGGAGCGGTGAAGCATTTTCTCAGCGATCAACAGGATCGCGATCAGACCCTCAAACGCGGCGGAGGCCAAACGACGCAGTCACTCGACCAGCCTGTGCGCGAAGACGAGCCTCTGACAATCGCCGATCCGCGTGGCTTGCCTCCCGACGCTTATTTCGACCGCCAATGGGCGCTCGCGGTCGTCGAACAAGCCATCGACACGCTCCGCGCCGAAGCCGAGTCGATCGGAGAGCTCGCGCGCTTCGAGGTTCTGCAACGCTGGCTTGTTACTCCCTCCGGCCACGACACCGCGATCGAAGCAGCCCGATCGCTCAACCTGTCGGACGGTGCCTTCAAAGTCGCCGTGCATCGCCTGCGGAAGCGGTTCCGCTACGTCGTCGTCGATCGCATCACGACCACTGTCGATGATCCCATCGAGGTGCAGGACGAACTCAATTACCTCATCAACGCCATGACGTTGCCGATTCCAAGTGATCCGTAACGAACCTCACCGATCGTTGTCGGTATCGATCGAAAACAGGATGAGTTCCCGTCCGTTTCTGTGAAATCTCGACTCCGGCTTCAGGCCGAGTTTCTCGACGACCCGAATGGAGGCCAGATTCGGCACCTGCACCGTGGCGATGATGCGTTGGAATCCGAGCGTCTCGAACCCATGTTTCAGGACCGCGCGAGCCGCTTCGGTCGCCAAGCCTCGCCCCCAATACTCTTTGGCAAGTCGCCAGCCGATCTCCGCCCCACCGCTCGCCGGAACGAAACCGCAGAAGCCGATCAACGCCGAGCCAGCCTTGTGGATCACCGGCCATTGGCAGTATCCGAAGGTCTGCGACATCTCGCGGGCACGCGCGACGAATTGCTCGGTCAGTTCCAGAGACCACGGTTCGCCATCGCCGACGAACTGCATGACGCTGGGGTCGGAGCAGATGGAATGAAACGGCTCCAGGTCCGAAGCATACCAGTCTCGGAACATCAGACGCTCAGTGTCGAGTGGAAGCGTCATCGAAGACTCAAACCTCATATGGGGCTCAACTGTTTTGTCAGAGCAAAGAATTGGGGTTGGACACATCAGCCGCAGGGCGCTAGCCCCGGTTAGTGTGACGAGAACCGGGGCTAGCGCCCTGCGGTTAATTTTTGGTGAACACCATTTCTTAGTCGTGACGTAGCCCTACTTCTCTCCTTCCGTACCGGATCGTTCCAGGGCGGCTTTCGCCAAGCGTCCCAGTTCTCCGTCGGGATCGCGCTCGGCGAGTTCTTTCAAGATTCGCCGCGAGTCGGCGGTGTTGAGCTGACTCAACAACGCAACGGCTCGTCGGACGACGTATGTGAGTGCTACGCGTTCATTCTTTTCGGCCAGGACGCGGGCCAGACGTTGTCGCTCGGCGGCTTCTTCTTCGGAGACTCCTTTGGCAATCCGGTCTAGGTCCATCACTTTGGTGATCGGTCGTAGCTTGTTGCCCAAGAAGGCCACCGTGCGATCGGGTGTCTCGGTCATCGCCCACATCGCCAGATACGCCGCAACTCCATCCCGCGCGAGATCCTTCCAAAGCGAGTTGAGGTCTTGCTCTGGCGGTTGTCCGTGTGGCTGTAAATCCCACACGTAGCAGACTCCATCTGACCCGCCGCTCACGAGCGTTCGCTGGTCGGCTCCGAAAGCGACTGTGTACACGTAACTTTCATGACGGCCGACTTGCCAAACCGTCTCGGCAGTCAGCGGATCCCACAGATCGATCGTGCCTCCCGAGCTGCCGGTCGCCAACAGCGAACCGTCGGGTGAAAAGCAAATAGAGCCGAAGACGAAACGACGTAGCACATGAAACTCTTTCCGCAATTCCATGTCAGCGGCATTCCAGATCCGTACTTTGCCATCCAGATGAGCCGTCGCCAGCAATCCACCCGCCGGGGAGTAGCACACCGTATACATTCGATGGTCGTCCTGATCGCCGCGACCTGCGGACACATCGACTTGACGTTGCAGTTCACCGCCAGTCGTTTCCCAGAAGCGGACGATCTTGTCCCACCCGGCGGTCGCCAGCGTCTTGCCGTCCGGGCTGAACGAGAGACCGTAGACTTCGGCGTGCTTGAACTGAGCCACCTGATCGCCTGAGCTCAGCTCCCACAAGTAGGCCGCCGATTGTCGAAAGACGGCGGCGGCCAACTGCTGGCCATCGGGTCGGAAGCAGAGTGATTCAACATTTGAATGCGGATCGCGTCCCGTGGGCCATTTCCAATCACGAACCACCTTGCCGTCAGCGGCCTCCCAGAGGGCGACTCGCACTTGATCTCCGGCCGCTCCACCGCCAGCCAGCCGACGGCTATCGGGCGAGAACGTCAGCACTGACAAGCCCCTGCTTGCGAAGTCGATCGTGCTCAGCTCATGACCATCGCTGGCGCGAACCAGATGAATCGTTCCCGAGTCGTCCCCATAAGCCAGCATTCGACCGTCCGGCGAAGCGGCGACGACCGATGTCGCGCGAATTCCTACCGGCAACGGCAGTTGCTTCCGATTTTTGACGTCCCATCGGCGGACGGCTCCGTCCCATCCCGACGAATAAAGAACCTGATTCCTCGCCGCCAAAGCCCAGGGCTTCCAGGCGTGGCCCACGAGCTTGCCAACTTCTGTTCCCGTCCGTGCATCAAGCAGCCGGATCGATTCATCGGCACCAATCGGTGCGCCGACCGCGATGACGTTGTCATCCGGGCAATAGGCGACAGCGGACAGGTAGCTCTCCGCATTCTTTGCTGGCGGAATCTCTGTCGACCAAATTGTCGCTCCGGAATCGACATCATACATCCGCGCAGCAACGTCTCGCTCGGTCGTGACGATCCGGCGGCCATCCGGTGAGAACGCGAAGCGAACAAGTCGCGATTTGAGTTTGATGCGGCGGAGTTCCTTCCCGGTCTCTGCATCAAACAACCGGATCGCCTCCGGCGAGTCGCTCGTCACCACGGCCAACAGTTTTTCATCCGGCGAGAAACGGCCGAAGCTGTAATCCCCACCGAACAGCAAGCGATCATCGCTATCCCCGCCGATCACGACCGGAATTTCCGGCGCGTTGGCGATTTCAAACAGCACTTTCCCTTTGTCATCGCAAACGACTACGCCCTGAAAACTTCCCAGCGCGAACTTTCGTCCGTCCCTCGTGACATCGATGGCTTTCGGATTGTCACTGAAGACGTTGTGAGGTTGAGTATTCACATCACTCGGTCGAGCGCGAGTGAGAGACAGCACTTCATGTTTGCCTGAAGCGACGTCCCAAACAAAGATCTGATTGGAACCACCCGGCGAATAAAACCGCGAACTGTTGCCAGCGAACGCCAACGCCCGAACGCCATACGCGGCACCCGGCAAGGCGATTCCAAGGTCGCGCGGATTGGCTTGCCACTGCATTTTCCCAGTCGCGGCAGCCCAAACGATGAGATGATCATCGTCGATCGTCACGATCGACTTCTCGTCCGGCGAGACAGCCAATTCATCGACCGACGACGGATGGTGGAACCGCTTCGTACCGAACCGTAACAAAGCACCCGACGGCAAAGGGTCGCCTAGCGAATCGCTCGCAGGCTTCGCATGATGGGGATTGGTGTCGTCGGCCGCTGAGTCGCCGAGCCACATCGCAACCGTCACGAGCATCAACGCGATTCTTTGGATCGCGTCGCCGTTTATTCTGCGATTCATGTCGTCCCCTCAAAGTCGTTGAGTCATCAATGAGCGCCGAGCACGTTGAGCTTGCCGCAACGGAGGCTACACGAGTTCCTTGATGAGCCCGTCCGCCTCGCCCCCCTGAAAATTCTTGGGGAGTGGAACCTGCATGCGGTCGAAGACGGTGCTCCACAGGTTGCCGAGGCGGACGTCTTCTTTGATGAGGTGGCCTTGGTGTTTCACACCCAGGCGTGCTCCACCAGCGAGCATGGCGGGCAGGTGATGATTGTGGTGAGCGTTGATCGCACCGCCACTGCTGCCGTAGGCGACCAGCGTGTGATCGAGCAGCGTGCCGTCTCCCTCCTTGATCGACTTCAGCTTGTTGAGGAAGTAGGCCCAGTCTTCCATGTACCAGATGTCGGCCTGAGTCCACCACTTGAGCATGTCGGCGTCTTCGCCGTGATGGGTCATGCCGTGGTAGTTGTACGGGTTGCCCATGTCCTTCCAGGCACCGGTGCCGTCCGAGCCGTCCATGCGAGCGAGGTACGCGATCACGCGCGTGCTGTCGGTCTGCAACGCCAGCGCGATCACGTCGTACATCAACCGTTGATAGCGGCGATATTCCAACCCCGACTTGTCGGGATCGAGCGACTGCTCCTTGCCGAACTGGATTGCCGCGACGCTCGGCTTCGGTTTGCGGAGCCAGTCCTTCTCCTCCTGCATGCGCCGCTCGAGATCGCGAACGCCGGTCAGGTACTCGTCGAGCTTGCGGCGATCATCAACACCCAGCGTCCCATTCAATCGCCGCGCCTCGTCGCTGAGCGAATCGAGCACGCTCGACCGACGCACGAACTCCGCCTCGCGAGCATTCAGCGACTCGTCCGTGTCTTGCCGGAACAACTGATCGAACAAAACATGCGGCCGATTCTCCGACGGAATCGGCGTGCCGCTGGGGCTCCAAGAAAGCGTCTGGTCGTAGTAGCCACCGAAGCCGGTCCCCCGTTTGATCCCCAAAGACAACGACGGAAACCGCGTCTGACGACCGATCGCCTGGGCCAACTCCTGATCGCACGAGACGCGCAACTTCGCACCCGCGCTGCGCGTGTTGGTGCCTGTGAGAAACGTTCGATCGCCGACATGCCCGCCGGAATACGTCAGCTTCAGCCCCGAGACGACAGTGAACTCGCGCCGCACTCCTTCCAGCGGTTTGAGAATCGGCGTGGCGGTGTAATCGACACCCGTGTCAGCAGGAGTGAAATCGCGGCCGTTGATCCCCAGCCCGAAGAAACAGAAGACGGCGCGCCTCGGCGTTTCATTCGGCGCGATGTCGCCGGCCGTGGTCACCGAGCGGGAGTTGACGCTCATCGCATCGAGCCACGGCAGCGCGAGACTGATCCCCGCCCCTTTCAAGAACGTGCGGCGAGCCAGTGTCGGACGGCGTTTCAGGATGTTCATGACAAGGCTCCGATTTCAGTTAGCACGACGCGCAAGCGAGTGGTTGTGTCGTGGGTGATTTGTACCACTCGCTTGCGCGTCGTGTTTGTCATTTGGTGCGGAACGGTTCGCTCGCCACGATGCCGTGGATCAGCGATTGAATGCGGTAGTCATCTTTCTTCAACGAATCGACCAGTGAATCAAGCAGTTCGCGATCCGTGTATCCGACTGGCCGGCCGAGGGCGTAGGTCAGCAGCTTCGCGCTGAGCGCGCGGGCGAATTTGTCTTTGTGTGCCAACAGCCCCGTCTTGTATTCGTCGAGCGTGGCAAACTTGCGGCCATCGGGAAAGGTGCCGCTGACGTCGAGCACCGGGCCGTTTGAGCCGCGGAACCCTTCGCCGTTGAATCGCTCACGCCAGGCACCGATGGCGTCGTAGTTCTCCAGCGCCAGACCAATCGGATCGAGTTTCGCGTGACACGACGCACAGACGTCGTCTCGGCGGTGCAGTTCGAGCCGCTCGCGGACGGTGAGATTCTTGCCCGATGTGTTGGGCTGAATCTCTCCGGCATTCGGCGGCGGATTGTTCGGCGGGTCGTTGAACAATTCGCGCAGCACCCACGACCCGCGGCGCATCGGCAGCGTCCGCGTGCCGTCGGCCAGAAAGGTCATCAACCCGGCCATTCCCAGCACGCCGCCCCGATGATCCTCCGGCTTGATCGCCACGCGGCGGAACTCGGCCCCGGTTACACCCTCGATGCCGTAATGCCGAGCGAGCCGCTCGTTGACGACGACGAAATCACTGTCGATGAACGTCGTGATCGGCAGGTTCTGGTTCAGCACCTCGGCGAAGAATTCCAGCGGCTCCTGCTTCGAGGCGTTCTCCAGCGGTTTGTCGTAGTCGCGATACTCGGCCGCCGGCAGTACCGAGCCATAGCCGCGAACCGAGAGCCATTGTCCGGCGAAGTTTTGCACGAACTGCAGCGCCTTCGGATCGGCGAGCATGCGGCGGACTTGCGTTGTGGTCATCTCTGGATCGCGCAGCTTGCCGACGGCGGCCAGCGTCCACAACTCCTCATCCGGCATCGTGCTCCACAAGAAATACGACAACCGCGACGCCAGCTCGTAGTCGTTCAACGGCCGAGGCAGCACTTGCTCGCCGGTCGGCTCTTCGAGGAACCAAAAGCCCGGCGCGCAGAGCACGCGCTGCAAACCGGTTCGCATCGCCTCGTGGAACGAGAGCTTGCTCGTGGCTTGCGCCTCCTTGACGACGGCGACGCTCGAGTCGACCTCTTGGTCGGTGACCGGGCGGCGATAGGCTCGTGGCAGAAACCGCGCGAAGATCTCGCGGACGTAGCCGTCGTCGTGGCGTTCGTCCCCTGCGAAGAGCAGCGACTTGTGACCGGCCGGCGGCCACTCCTTCTGAATCGGCCCGGTGATTTCGACTGACTCGATCCGCAGTCGCGGCAGCTTTTCGAGGTCCATGTCCGGGTTGTAGATGTGCGCTGGGCCTTCCCAAGCGTTGAGTTCTTTCTCCAATTTCACTCGCTGTTTCTTCAGTTCATCGAGTTCCGCCTGCGGCGCGCGGCGGCTGACTGCTTGCTCGGTCTTCCCACGCAACGCCGTCCATTTCGAGAAGAGGATTTTGTAGTTCGGCTCGTTGATGACCGCTTTCTCGGTGTGATTCCACAGCAGCCGAAAGACCTGCGGACCTTTCACCTCGCCGTTGACTGGGCCCCGCAGAAACAGCAGGGCTTCAGTCGTGTCCGACGGATCGAGGTCCACTTCCTGTTCGACAAAGATCGGCGAGTCGACCGCGTATTGCAGGCGGAACTTGTTCGGCGTCGTCCGCCCGCGATTGTCGACCTTCGCCTTGATTCGCACGCGATAGTACCCGTCCTGCGTCACCACTTGGCTGATCGCGAAATGCTCGATCGCGCCCCAGCCGTCATAATCGCGGCGATACGTCGGTCCTCCCTGGATGTGCTCGATGTGATCGGGATGCACGATGCGGTCCACGGCCCCGCGCGGGATCTTGTGGGCAAACCCCGGAAAGACTTCGACCATGTCGGGCGCGGGTTTCTTCCGCTGGAAGTCGAAGCGGTTCGTGATCGAATTCTCTTTTGGAGCGGTCGTCACGATCGCTCGCGAGACGATCTTCTCGGCCACGCTGAGGCTCCGTTCGATCTGCGTCTGATCGAAGAACAGCGCGACACCGAGCCGATCGAATCCCTCGGCCTGTCCGTCGCCAGGCAACTCTTCGATCAACGGTCGCACGACCAGCTCATCAAGCTTCAGCAGATCGCGCACGGTGTTGGCGTACTCATCACGATTCAGTCGCCTCATCGGGATGCGCCCGCCGGCCTTCTTGGCGGCGAGATCCACCTGCCGTAACTGCTCGCTGACCCACGTCACGAACGCCACGCTCTGCGCGGGATCGGGTCGGGAACTTTCCTTCGGCGGCATTTCACCGGCGTTGATCCGGTCGATGACTTCCTTCCAATGATCGGCCACCGTCGCCGCCGAGAAATCCGTGCCGATGAGGTCAATGCGATACCCAGCCTTCGCGGCTGATGCTCCGTGACAGCCGAGGCAATGTTGCTTGATGAACGGCTTCGCAATCTCCTCATATCCCTTGGTGATGGTCGCTGCTTGCTGGGCAAGAGTCGGTTCCGTCACGGCCCAAATCGAGGTGAACCCCAACAGACACAGACCGAGAAGCTCGACGCCGCACCGTCCGCGAGAAAACCGCATCGCGAAGAGTTGGCCATTCGAAGTGAACATGCAACGAATCCTGGTGATGTCTGCCGACGTTTCGTCCGATCGCGAGCCATCTGCGACCGTGAGCACGGAACTGTTTATCTCAGATCAGTGGATTTCGACACTGAGTCACTTCGGATCGACTCCAAATCCAAGGGGACAGGTCGGGCAGGTCGTCGTCCCGTCGAAGTCCCGATGCAATACAGATTCGAGTCCGTCCGGTAGATCAACTCGTTGCCGGAGATCGCCGGTGACGCCGTGATCCGTTCGCCGAGCTCGTTCGTGGCCAGCAATTCAAACTTGGTTCCGGCTTTGACCACGAAAGTTTGGCCGTCGTTGTTGCTCAGATAGATGCGGCCATCGCTCGCCACGGGTGACGAATTGCAATCGCCGCCGAGCCGTTGTCGGTAATGTTCCTTGCCCGTCGGCCCGTCGAAGCAGACCAGCACGCCGTTATCCATCAACACATAGAGCAGCCCTCGGTAATACAGCAACGATGGCTCCACACCGCCGGGCTTGTCGCTGACCCACACTGGTTCGGGAGGTTTTCCGTCGGGACTCAAGCGAATCGCGTGGATGCGACTTTGCCTCCACAGTTGTGTGAACACGATCCCGTCGCCGAAGACCGGACTGACGATGATCTCGCCGTTGTACGGTCCTTCGCCTTCGCCGTACTTCCACAACTCGGCGTGCGTCTTGGCATCGAACGCCGTCAGCCGATGCTTGCCCGGAACGAGAATGTCCTTCTGACCGTGATGCTCCACCAACAACGGAGTCGCATGCGCGGTTCCGATGGGCCGCTCGTTTTTCCAAGCGATCTCGCCGGTTTGTGGATTCAAGCCAATCAGAAAACAGGGACCGGTGTGATGATCCCACGGAAACAGGATCGAATCCTCCAACACCAGCGGGCTGAGGGCATATCCCCAAGCCATCTTTGGATCGCCAAACCGAGGGATGTAGCGATTGACCCACTGCAGCTTCCCGTCATGCGAGTACCGAGCGATGTCTGCATTCCCAAACGCCACGTACACCGCATCCGCCGTGACAGCCGGAGTGTTGACGGCCAAGGTCGATTTCTCGTGAACGCGCTGATTCACACCGAACCCAAAATCCTGTCTCCAAAGTTCACGCCCATCCGTTCGATCAAAACACAGAGTGAGCAGCGACTTCTTGCCCTCCTGATTGAGTTCCGAAGTGACGAACACTCGGCCTCCGTAAACGACCGGAGAACTCGTCCCCCACCCCGGCAGCTTCATCGACCAGCGAATGTTGTCGGACTGGCTCCACTGAGTCGGCAGCTTCCTGTCGTCCGCAACGCCGTCCGCATTCGGTCCTCGCCACCGAGGCCAGTCTCGACTCGGCTCGTTGGCGAATGCCGTCGTCACGAAGCAAACGACCCCCACAGCAGCGAAGACGATGCGTGTCATCAGGACTCCGAGAAACTTGGGATGAATCAGGAGGGAAATCAAACGGAACAGGTTGATCGGTCCTCTTTTGCCTTCCGGTATGCTGTTGACTTGGAAAAAGAAGGGGCATCTGTGAGGATCATTTACCAATGACCGACAAACTTAGAAATAGAAGTGCAAAACGCAGCCCGTTTAGCAGCTACCGGGCTTACGTTTCTCGTTTGCAGGTGCTGATGAACGGAACCGATCAAGAAGCCGAATGGGATGAGCGGGTCGTAGCGGCACTGAACGGCCAAGCGAGCGTTGAATTGCGGCGGGTTGCGGCACTCACAAAGCGCCGGAAGTTTGGGGCGTATTTCACAGGAACGAAGCTCGGTGAACTCCTACTCGCGAAGTGCGCATCATTCGATGAGCATCGCACTTTCTATGATCCGACCTGTGGAATGGGCGATCTGTTATTGGCCGCTGCGAAAACATTTCCGCTTGAAAGAACACTTCCCGAAACCCTCATAAAGTGGGGCAGCAGGCTGGCAGGCACCGACCTGCACGCTGAATTCATCGACGGCACGAAAACCAGGCTGGTGTTGTTGGCCCGGCAGTGTCATCAAACAACGAATGGTCTGGTTGGTTCCCCCGACAAATTCTTTCCTCACATTCGAGTCGCTGACGGACTTTCCGAGAAGACTGCGTTTCAACGCGCGACTTCACTCCTAATGAATCCGCCGTTCGGTGTTGTGGCTGCACCAAATGGCTGCAAGTGGGCAGGAGGGCGAGTTTCCGCAGCCGCAACTTTCATGACTACGGCGCTCGAACGAGTTCGTCCCGGAACCGAAGTTCTTGCGATTCTTCCTGAAGTCTTGCGATCCGGTTCATTCTCCGAGCATTGGCGTGATCGCATCAGCGAATTGGCCGAAGTTCACATCGTTGAACCATACGGAGTTTTTGACGAAAGCGCGGATGTGGACGTGTTCCTAATCCGACTCATTCGTAGAACCGACGGTAACGCGACACGTAAGAAACGATGGCCTGTGCCGCGCAAGCGGCGAATCACTACGGTTGCGAATCATTTCGATGTGCATGTCGGACGTGTCGTGCCGCATCGCGATCCGGAGACTGGTCCAGAATATGACTACATTCATCCGCGCTGCGTACCCACCTGGACTATCATGCGAGAATTCAGCGAGACACGTCGTCACGAGGGCTGTGTTTATCAGCCCCCATTTGTTGTCGTCCGGCGAACGTCTCGCCCCGGTCATCCCTATCGCGCGACAGCCACAATCATTGCGGGAAAGCAGCCGGTTGCCGTGGAAAACCACCTTATTGTCTGCGAACCCAAGAAGAGGACTTTGAAGAGTTGCCAGGAGTTGATGCGCGAGTTGAAAACGGAGGTCGTCAACGAATTCCTCAACGCACGAATCCGTTGCCGCCATCTGACCGTTAGTGCGGTCGAGGCGATACCGTTTCAACCGAAAACAGGGCCTGCAAGGCGTAAGCCATGATTGACGAACTGAAACCGGTTGAAGCAGAAGCACGCCAACTAATCAGCGAAACTCCTTTTTCGGTGAGCGCTCGCGTGGCGATGCAGCTTGGCCGCGAGAGCATTTCAAGTTCAGTAACAGCCATTCTTGAACTCGTGAAGAATGCTTACGACGCGGATGCCGAAGTCGTCCGAATTCGTTTCGCCGGATTGAATACGCCTTTGGTGACGATGGCCATTGAGGATGACGGCAAAGGAATGTCGTTGGAGGAACTCAAGGCTAACTGGATGACCATTGGCACAGCGAACAAGGCGCAGGCAAGAAGGTCGAACCGCAAGAAACGAGTGATGACGGGCGAAAAGGGACTCGGCCGCCTAGGCCTAGACCGACTTTGCAGCCGGACCCGCTTGCAATCCGTCACGCTCGGCGCTGGCGAGGCTGTGGAGCTCGATGTCGACTGGCAGAAATACGAACTGGCTGGGCAGTCTCGCTTGGAGGAAGTTGCTCATCCGCTCTTTCGCATTCCCGATTTACAGCACGATCCGCTGACCGGCCTTACGCGCGACTATGCTAAAGGCACATGCTTGATCCTTGAGGGTCTCAAAGACAAATGGGATGAGATGGCGATTGCTGCGTTACAGAGCGAATTATCGCTGCTGATTTCGCCGTTTCACGCACAGGATGATTTCCGCGTTGAGTTGGATACAGCGGGTGTCCATTCCAAACTCGATGGTGTTATTGCGCCTGACTCCACTGTGCTCAACAACGCGTACTGGAAAGTCGTCGGCACGATTCGCGACGACGGGACTGTGGACATGCAGATGTCGTCTCAATTGCACGAGACGGCGTTTCATCGACAGCCCGTCCGATGGACTGAGTTCATCAAGGGCGAAGGCGAGATGCCGAAGTGCGGAGCGCTACGATTTGAGTTCTACTTCTTTCATCGCGGAGAATTAGATTCCCCGGGGCAGTCTTTGAAACTCCCACAACTCAGAACTTTTTTGAAAGGCAACCAGGGCATCCGTATTTACCGCGATGGCTTCCGGGTTAAGCCTTATGGCGAACCAAATGGCGAAGGCGATTGGCTCAAATTGGGATACCGCCGCACAATCAACCCGGAAGGTGTGAAACAGAAAGGCGGAAACTGGAAAGTCGGCTACAACCAAGTTGTCGGTGCCGTTTTCCTCAGTCGAGACAAAAATGAGGCGCTAATCGACCAGACGAACCGGGAAGGTTTGGTAATAGGAGAACCTTTCCGGCATCTCTACATCTTCGCTGAAAAAGTGCTGACGTTTTTCGAAAAGCACCACACGAAATTCGAACGAGCACGGAGTGAAACGCCAGCAAAGGCATCGGATGAAGTATCAAATGCGAAGGACTCGGCAGCGGAGGCGGATGCTGCACTAAAGGAGCTAGATGAACTCACTAAAAAAATTGCCATGCGTGTCTTGCCTACCTCCGAATCCGCTCCCATCTCTTCGACGGATGGAGACTTGGGGCAGAATCTCGCGCGTGTCAATCAGATAAATCAGACACTCGGGAAAAAGGTGAAGGCGCTTGAGGAGAGCGTAAAGCAGGAGAACATCCACCGAGTTCAAATGGAGCATGAGAAGAACACGTTGGCGAATCTCGCTTCGCTGGGAATCTTGGCCGCCTGCTTCGGCCACGAGACGGAGGGCTGGGCAAACACCGTGCAGGCAAACTCTCTATGGCTCGAACGTAATCTGCCGACGTACTTCTTCTTTTCCAAAGAGTCAGAGGAAGCGGAGGTGCGCGAGGCTTTGACTGACCTTCGCACGGACTCGAAGAGACTTCAGACCTTCGCCGCGTTCGCCATCGGTAATGTCCGGCCCGACAAGCGTCGGCAGCGTGACTTTTGCATCAAGAAATTGGCACTCGATGTGTTTACCGTCTTCAGGGAATCGCTCCAGAATCAAAAGAGTATCGAGACCGATCTGAACAACGTGCCCCCACACGAATGCCTAATTCACGCGTACCCGATCGATTGGGAATGCATTTTCGCCAACTTGATCACGAATGCGATGTGGGCTATCAACAAGCACCAGGGCTCACGCAAAATCCGCTTCTCAATTACAGCGGATGCGACGCACTACGTCCTCACTTTTGATGATAGCGGCTTCGGTTTGGAGGCAGGCACGGAGGAACAAGTCTTCGACGCAGGCTTTTCCACCAAACGAAACAAGAAAGGTGAGACGGAAGGAACCGGAATGGGTCTCTATATCGTGAAATCGTTCGTTGAAGAAAACACTGGAGGCACAGTTCGTGCGATCGCAACGGGTGAATTGGGCGGCGCGTGTTTCGTCATAACGGTCCCTAAAGCTCTCCTGCCGTCAGAAACCGACAAATGAATCCAGATACCGTCTATCTAGTCGATGAGAATGAAGAGCAGCGTCGGACGTATACTCGCACGCTGAATGAACTATTCAGGGACGATGGCCTCGTCATCAAAGCCCTGGCACCATTTCCGACTCCTGCCGACTACGCCAAACTCGTAGCAGACGGAAACATTGCGGCGCTCATCCTCGACCAAAAGATGGAAGATGGTGGCGTAGCGTATTCCGGCACTCAATTGTCTGCCCACCTGCGCGGCATCGCACCCAAGCTGCCGATTTTCATCCTCTCAAACTACACCGACTACCGCGATCTCTTCGAGGATGGTGAGGGCGACGTCGAGTCTATCGTTGCCAAGAAAGACCTCACTGACCCCACGACACATGCCGCTCAAGTCTTCAAAGCGCGTTTTCTCCGGCGACTGAGCGGTTTTGCTGATCTGCTTGACGAGCGGGCGAAGCGCTACCATGACCTGCTCGTGAAAAGCCTGCGCGAGAAACTTACGCCCGAAGAAGAAAAGGAGATCGGATTATTGGAGGACGAGCGAATTGTTCCCCAGCAAGCAGCAGAGATTGGCGACATCAAGGCACTTGAGGCAGCGATTGCCGAACTTCGCAAGCGGATGCGTCCCGATGAACTCTCCCAGCAATGACGACTTCCATGATTGAATTCTTTGCTCCGCTGAAGCGTCGCGCCGCATACACGGTCAATAGGACCAAGAAGGGCGACAAATTCTACAGCTATGAATATTTTCGAGAGCACTTTCGCGACGAGATTGCGGAGGATTGTGCGTGCCGATGTGTGTATTGCGACTCCCACGAGATGCACGTCGGGGGACGTGAATCCATGGAGCTTGACCATTTTCGGCCTTGGTCACGCCCGGAGTTCGCTCACCTCAAAAATGATCCAGCCAATTTCCACCACGCTTGTGGACGTTGCAATCGACTCAAAGGTGCCGCATGGCCTTCGACGCACGAGACCGAACCTCACGATGGCACGGTCGGCTTTGTGGATCCATTCACAGACGACCGCCGCCAGTATTTTGATGTTCGGGCTGATGGAACGCTGGTTTGCAAAAAGCATCCCGCAACTTACATAGCCAAGCTACTTCAACTGGACCGCCCATTTCTCAAACTGCTGCGCCTTCGCCGCATCCTCCGGGCCGAACTTTCCGCCTATACAGAGACGATGCATCTGAAAATAAAAGCCGTAGCTGCGGGCGAAGGAAGCCTTACTGCGGAACAGGTGGCTGCTGAATGGCTCAAATTTCGAGAATACCAGCAACTCTTGGAGCTATGTGATGCCCCTCTCGATAGCCAACGAGGACATTGACGGCTTGGTCGCAGCTCTCGGTGGTGCCGGCAAGTTCTTCCTTGGTGCGGAGTGTCACCCTCCAGAAGACATCAGGATCGAGCGCGGCCGGGCGGATGGAGACTGCATCGTTCATTTCGACTTAGCGTTCGCGAGGATGAAGTCGACTAGCTCTTGGCACTGAAAGAAGCCGGGCCACATGTTGTGGCCTTGTCCGGCGGGAATGATGAGTTGCATCTCGCCGCCGAGAGCTTCTTATCGCTTTCGCACCTCGCCGGAATTGGCTTCGAGCGGGACGACTTTGTCGACGTCGCCGTGGATTGCGAAGAGCGGCACTTTCGCCTTGGCCAGCGCGGCGAGTCGGTCGATTGGATTGTGCTCAGTGAGTTGTGCTGTGAGTTCGTCCGGCTTCAGGCGGTAAGCGCCGCTGGCTTTGGGAACTCCGGGATAGCTGGCGATGTTGCAGACGGGATAGATACCCGCGAAGCCGCCGACTTTGTCGGCGTTCTCGACGGCCCAGCCCAGAGTCATCAGTCCGCCACGACTGCGGCCGAGCAGCACTGGCTTCGGTGCGAAGCCGCGTTTCTCGGTCAGCTCGCGATGAAGTGCCGAGAACAACTTGCGGCCATCCGGGCTGCCGAACGACTCGCCGACATCGATCCCTGCGATCGCGATGCCGGCTTTCGTGAAACGTTCAAACATCCAACGCTCTTCGGTGCCCGGCAGATTGGGAAGTGTCGGTGCGTACCACACCCACGGAGTCGGACCGTCGGACTTCTTGTCTGGCGGAATCACAAATGCGGTTCGTCCCTCGACGCGAAACACCTCGCCCGGCATCGGCAGCTTCTTGTCGGGCGGAGGCGATTCTGGTTTCTGAGCCTCAGCGGCTGTCGCGGCCGAGCAAACAATCAGCAAAACAAGAATGCGCTTCGTGTTTTTCATCGTTCAGCCTTTCACGGGAGACGTAGGGTGGGACCAGCGGCGCTTCGACGCGCCGGCCCACCAGAAATAATGTGATCAAAAGATGGTGGGCCGGCGCTCGATGCGAGCTTGTCCCACCCTACACGAAATTTTCAACAGGCTCTCGTGAGTTGGGCGACCCGATCAGCCAATCCGAAGCAGCTTCTTCGCGTTCTCGAAGAGGATTTTCCGCTCGGCGGTTTTGTTGGGAGCGAGCTTCCGGATTGCGGCGATCGTTTGCGAACCGGAGCATTTCGGCCCCATCCCGACATGATCGTCGCAGTCGCTGCCGTAGAGGATCTTGTTTTGATGGCGGTCGAGGAAGCCGCGCGTGTGGTCTTCGTCGCGAGTCAACGCATTCAGGCCGGAGCCGGCCGACATGTCGGCAAACATGTTCGGGTAGTCGGCCAGATAGCGATCGGTCAGTCCGCCGGGGGTCACCTTTCCCTTGGGATACAGCACAGTCTGATCGGCGTGATTCTTGTCGATGTTGGCCCACCAGGTCTGAGCATGACCGACGAAGTTCGTCTTCGGATATTTTTCGAGCATCTTGTGCAATCGCTCGAAGCCCAAGTTGTAGGTGCTGTGCTGGAAGTGCATGAGAATCGGGACTCGGTACTCACCCGCCAGCTTGTAGAGGACTTGGCTTTCGGCCGAGTCACATTCGACTCCGAACTTTTGCTCGCCGATGATGATTCCGCCGTTGTCGAGGTACTTGGCAATCTCAGCGCGGGCTTCCGGTAGATCAGTCACCTCGTTGGCTCCGAAGAAGAACTCTTTCGGATGCTGCCGCGACATTGTCAGCGCGGTCTCATTGCCGCCGGCACCCACTCCGCCGAGAGCATTGTGTTTGCCATCGGCGGTGGAAGGCCGTTTGACGGCACTCCCGGCTGGCAGCAGGATCGTCTGCGTGACTCCCATCGCCCGCTGGTGAGCGATTAACTGCTCGGCAGTTCGCTCGCGATAGTTGGTGTGCTGGTGAATGTCGATGATCGGCTCAGCCACCGCGTCGTCCGCCCCGCGCGCCAACGACGACAGAGCGACGACGCTGCCCGACAACGATGTCACCAAGAAACCACGACGAGACAATTGGCTCATGGCGAACTCCGAAATGGGGGCAAGGCTTGTTGGTCATTGAGTTCCGCGAATAAAAGTCGGCGTAACGCAAGAATGATCCGACGATCTCAGGGATGCAAGCCGTCGCAGTCACTTGTCGCCGAGTTGCGGAGCAACTCCGCCACGTTAGGAGAACCTTCGTATGCAACGCTTGTTGATCGTCGTGACCTTGTTGGCAACCGGTCTCGCCCTCGAAGGCCGCGTGTGTATTGCTGCCGATCCGCTGACGGTGACGTCGGACTTTGAAGGAGCTTCCGTTCGCGAAGTTGAGATCGACGACGCCACTCGCAGCATCAGCTTCATTCCGGGCGGCGATCCCGTGCGAGGCTGGCCGTGTTGGTGGTACTTTCGAGTGAATGGGATCGCTCCCGGTGAGACGATCACTTTGCGACTACGTGGCTCAACAGCCACCGTCACGAAGCCGGGAGCACCGCCGCAGAAACCACTCGCGTCCGTCTGGTCGATGCCGGCTCAAGCGACGTTCTCTACCGACGGCAAGACTTGGCGGCACACCGAAAAAGGTCAGCGTCAGGACGAGTGGATGATCTACAAGCTCAAGCCGGAGTCCGCGTCGGTGTTCGTCGCCTGGGGACCGCCCTACACGCCGAGCACCGCCGCGAAATTCGTGCGCGAGATGAGCGAGAAGTCTCCGCACGCGAAAGCCACGGAGCTGTGTCGTTCGCGCGGCGATCGCGCGGTGCCGATGCTGCATGTGCAACAAGGCGAGCGGACCAAGGAGCAACGCTTTGGTGTCTGGGTTCAGGCTCGGCAACATGCCTGGGAGAGTGGTTCAAGCTGGGTGGCTCAGGGCTTCGCCGAATGGCTGCTCAGTGACGATGCGGATGCGGCTTGGCTGCGGCAGCACGCGGAGATTTTCATCGTCCCGATCATGGACGTGGACAACACCGCGTCGGGCAACGGCGGCAAGGACGCTCAGCCACAGGATCACAATCGGGACTGGTCCCCGCAGCCGCACTGGAACGAGATCATCGCGGCGCAGCGGATGGTCGGCGGTCTGATCGAAGAAGGTCGCATGGATGTCTTTCTCGATCTGCACAATCCCGCGCCCGATGATCCGACGTTCTTTTATGTCCTGTCGCCCGAACTCTTGAAGGAGCCGATGATCGGCCTGCGCGACCGCTTCATTCAGTTGGCCTATTCGCGGATCAGCAAGATCAAGCCTCTGATCCCGATGAGCAACAAACCCAAAGTGACCGGAGCCAATTACCATCCGTTGTGGCGACAAATCAGCGCCAACTGGGTGAGTCTGAACGGCAATCCTCACACCGTCAGTCTGACCTTGGAGACGATCTGGAATTACCAGAACAGCACGACCGAGGGCTACCGAGCCGTTGGCTCCAACCTCGCCGCCGCCGTTCGCGAGTATCTCGCCGAACGTCCCGTGAGGCAGTCACGAATGGCGTTGCTAGATTAAGCGGTTCCGCGTCCAATCCCCCCACTCCCTGCAACAGGCTCTTTGGACGAAGCCCCGCGCTCATGACGGTATCGGAAACTCAGCCCTCGCGACCGATCTTTGGCGGACTGGATTATCTCCGAGTCAGCGCCGTGGTCTTGGTCACCATCCAACATGCCGCCGCCATCTTGGGCGACAGAACTTGGATGACGTGGCGCGGAGTCAACGTCGGGCAGTTGGGGGTCGCCATCTTTCTGGCGATCAGCGGGTTCTTGGCGAGCCAAAGTCGGCAGGCCGCGTGGCCGTGGCTCGTGCAGCGATTGTGGCGCATCTATCCGGCGTTGTGGATCGTGATGGTGATTAGCTTCTGGCTGACATGGCTGAGCGGCTACAAGCAGTTCGATGCCTATCAAGTGTTCTCGCAGATGCTGGGACTGGGTTTCTTCACCCATCCCGACCACTTGGTCAATACGGCCACATGGTTCATCTCGGTGCTGCTGGTGTGTTATGTGGGCGCGTTCGTCGCGCGGGCCGTGAAGGCTCCGATCCTCATTGGCGTGGCCAGCAGCTTGGGATTTCTGGCGTGTGCATTCTGGGTGCCTGATCCGTCGTTTGTCGTGCATGTTTTCACATTCAGCGTGGCCTTTGTGGCTGGCGAAATCATGCAGACCTCAATGGTCTCGCGACTCTTGATGGTGACCGGCGGCTTGGCGATTACGATAGGGATCGGCCTTGAGCCGCTGTTCCTCGGAGCCGGGCTGTCGCTGATCGCGGTTGGCCTGGCGCTGCGAGTTTCATCAGCGCTTCCGTTCATTGGAGACCTGGCGGATGTGTCTTACGAGTACTATTTACTGCATGGAATTTTCTTGGTCGGCGTGCTGCATCGATTGCCTGGACCGCTCGTCTTCCGACTTTTGGTGGCGCTTTTGTCCGCGGTGATCACGGCCAAGTGCTTGCGTCTGGTCACTCAGCGCATCGAACACTGGAAGTGAGAGCGACGATCCGTCAAGTCGGGTTGGCTCCTGCCGACCATCATCGTCGATTGGCTCAGGATGCTGGCTTGCGGGACGGTGTGAATTGCAAATTCTTGAGGGGACGTTTCATGCGAATCCGTGTCGGCATCCTCATTGGCCTCTGGCTTTGGAGTCTTTGCAGCGCGGCTGACCCGGCGGAACCGAATCGGCCGAGCCTGCTCATTGGCTACAACGAGCACCGCACGAACCTGCCCGGTGGGCGGCAGCCGAATGTCAGCACGAACCGAGCGATGCTGGTGAAGGCGGACGGTTCGGATCGTCGTTTGCTGGCCACCGACCTCGCCGACGAGTCCGGTGCTTGGACGCAGTTTGCGGGTTGGTCTCCGGACGGCCAGACGGCCATCATCGGCCGCGGTTGGGAGAGCCTCGAGAACGCCAAGTGGGAAGAGGAACACAAGACGTTCCGCTTCACGCCGGAAGGCTGGCTGTACGACTCGTACCTCGTGGATGTCGCGACCGGCAAGGCGGAGAACGTCACGGCGGTCAAGCGGGTCAGCTTCTACAACTCGGGTTTGTTCTTCTGGCCGAACGATCCGCAAAAGCTCGGCTTCACGGCGCTGATCGGCGGCAACTCGCAGCCCTTCAGCATGGATCGCGATGGCCGCAACAAGGTCGATCTGACGAAGAATTCCAACGGCTTTGCTTACGGCTTCAGCAGCTCACGCGATGGTTCGCGGATTTCGTACCACGAGAACTATCAAATCTTTCTGGCTGACGCCGACGGCTCGCATCGCGTGCATGTGCAGACTGGGCAGCCTTTCAACTTCGCTCCCACGTGGTCCCCCGATGGACAGTGGGTGCTGTTCGTTTCCGGCGAGCACTACAACTGTCATCCGCACATCGTTCGCGCGGACGGGACGGGGCTGAAGAAACTCGCCGACCGAGCCGGCTACCGCGGCGTGACCGAGTTCCTCGACGTCCCCGACTTTCACGGCGGCAGCAGCGATACTCCGGTGTGGTCTGTGGATGGCCAGTCGGTTTTCTACACGGCCAAGGTCGGCAACAACGTTGAGTTGTTTCAAGTCACGCTCGCTGGTACGAGCGAACAACTCACCAAGTCCGCTGAGGGAACACTGCACTACCACTTGAAGCCGTCACCCGATGGAAAATGGATTTTGTACGGCTCAAAACGCAACGGTGTGCGGAACCTCTTTCTGATGCGGTTAAAGGATCGTTTCGAGCATCGCCTAACTGACCTGCCTCCCGGCCACGCAGCGATGCATGCTCACTGGCAGACGGCGGCGCTCACCGAATGATTGAGGGATTCGCGGCATTGGCTGTGGTGCTCGCCCCGAATCGCACACGAGTCCTGATCGTTTTCGCACAGCGTGTCAATTCGAAGGCTGAAGCAAATCGTCGTGCCCACCTTCGCTTGCGCTTCAGGCTTCAATTTCCTGGTACGTCATTGGCGTTGAACAGCCGCCGCATCAACCGGCGCTGGGCGAGTTGTTACAGTTATGCCTGTTGTGAGCCTGTATTGGTTCCGATTCGGTCATCGACGGATCCTGGCCGGTGCCGATGGCAATTTCGGTCGGATTGCGGCCCGATGCGTGTTAAACTCCCCGGCAACCTTTTGACTGGATCGCGGACTTGAGAGTGAATGACATGTCCTGCTCCGAAAAAGAATTTCGACGACGGTTTCTGCGGCGATGTTTGCTCCGTTTGCTAATCGGAGTTTTCTTCCTGGCTGTGGGGCTGCTTCGTACCGACGCCGCCGAGCAACCGGTGAGTTTTGTCAATGATGTCGTGCCGCTTTTGACGAAGTCCGGCTGCAACGTGGGCGTCTGTCATGCGAAGGCGGGCGGCGGTCAGAAGGGATTTCAATTGTCGTTGCTCGGCTTCGAGCCGCAGGAAGACTTCGAGTCTCTGACGAAAGAGGGCCGCAATCGGCGGTTGTTCTTCGGGTCTCCGGATCAGAGCCTGTTGCTGCTCAAAGCCTCCGGCCAGATGCCGCACGGCGGTGGGGTTCGTCTGGCCGCGAACTCGGAAGGCTACGCTCTGCTTCGCCAGTGGATTCGCGAGGGTGCGACGTTTGATAGCGGCGTGGCCCCGAAGCTCGTGTCGTTCGAGGTTCAGCCGGCTCGCGGCACGATCCAGCGATTGGCTGAGCAGAAACTCAAGGCGATCGCGAAGTACTCGGACGGCAGCGTCCGTGATGTCTCCGGAATGGCGCTCTACGAGTCAAACGACAAGGCGATGGCCGATGTCAGTGAACGCGGACTGGTGAAGATTTCCGATATCGTCGGCAATGTCGCCGTGATGGTTCGGTATCAAGCGAAGGTGGCAGTTTACAGCGCGTCGGTCCCGCTTGGTGCGCCGGTCGAGAATCTGCCGTCGTCGAAGAACTTCGTCGATGAACATGTCTTTGCGAATCTCAAGGCGCTTGGCATTCCGCCGTCGGTGATCTGCGATGACGCGACGTTTTTGCGGCGAGTGACGCTCGACATCGGCGGGCGGTTGCCGACCGAAGAAGAATCGGCCGCGTTCCTCGCCAGCAAGGACGAAGGCAAACGAGACAAGGTCATTGACGAGTTGCTGCGAAGTCCCGACTACGCTGACTTCTTTGCCAACAAGTGGACGGCGCTGCTGAAGAATCGCCGCGACGATGAGAGTGACACGGTTTCCAACTTCGCGTTTCATGCCTGGGTGCGAGACAGCTTTCTCGCCAACAAGCCTTACGATCAATTCGTCCGCGAGTTGCTCGCCGCCACCGGGACTGTGATCGGCAATCCGCCGGTCGCGTGGTACAAGCGAGTCAAAGAGCCGAAGCAGCAGATCGAAGATGTGGCGCAGCTCTTTCTCGGCGTTCGGATGCAGTGTGCTCAGTGTCATCATCATCCGTTCGAGCGCTGGAGCCAGGACGACTATTACTCGCTGGCGGCGTTCTTCAGTCAGGTCGGACGCAAGCCGTCGGGGACGCGCGGCGAGGACTTGATCTTCCACAAGCGCGGCATCGCAACCGCCGCGAACATGAAGACGGGAGTGCCGCTCAAGCCCGGCGCGCTCGGCGATGCGATTCCGGAAATCGCCGCCGATGAAGACCCGCGACTGAAGCTCGCCGATTGGATGGGATCGAAGAACAACCCGTTCTTCGCGAAGTCGCTCGTCAATCGGTATTGGAAACACTTCTTCGTGCGCGGGCTGATCGAGCCGGAAGACGACATCCGCGATACAAACCCACCGACGAATCCCGCGCTGCTGGAGGCTCTCGAAAAGCATTTTGTGGCCAGCGGGTTTGATCTGAAGGAACTCGTGCGAGTCATCACTCAATCTCGCGCCTATCAACTCAGTGAAGTCCCGAACCAGCACAACATCGTCGATCGCCAGAACTACTCGCGTTACTACCCGCGCCGCTTGCAAGCCGAGGTGCTGCTCGACGCGATCGACCGGCTGGCGGGGACTCAGACCGACTTCGCCAATCTCCCGCCGGGGACGCGAGCCGTCGCTCTGCCCGACAACAGCTACAACCGCTCGTCGCAATTCCTGCGAGTCTTCGGCCGCCCCGAAGCCGAGAGTGTCTGCGAATGCGAGCGTGTCCAATCATCGAGCCTCGCGCAAAGCCTGCACTTGCTCAACGCGCCGGAACTGAAAGCCAAACTCGCCGCCGCCACCGGCCGAGCCGAACGCCTTGCGAAAGAAGACAAACCGGCCGAAGCCAAAGTCCGCGAGCTGTATTTGGCGGCGTTCTCGCGTGAACCGCGCCCGCAAGAACTGAAGACAGCGATCGACTATTTGAATGAACCCGGTACGGCCGCGAATGCGAATTACCAAGACTTGATTTGGGCGTTGATCAATACCAAGGAATTCCTCTTCAACCATTAGGCACATGATGACTGACGTCGTTTATTGCTCGCGTTACCGTTCGATGCTTCTCGCGACATTGATCTGCGGAGCGTCATTGACCTCGGTTTTGTTTGGTCAATCGGTCGGACTACCGGCTCCGAGGTTGCTGACCACGATTCCGATGGGGGCCAAGGTTGGGACTCAGGTCGAGGTCACGATCAGTGGCGAGCACATTGAGGATGCGGATGAGTTGACGTTCTCGGATCGGCGAATCACGGCGGCTCGCAAGTTGAACGCGGCGGGACAGCCGGAGCCGAATAAGTATGTCGTGACAATTGCCGCTGATTGCCCGGTTGGGATTCATGAGGCTCGCGTGATGACGCGGTTGGGGATTTCGTCCTCGCGAGCGTTCTGTGTCGGCACGCTCGATGAAGCCGTGCAGACGAAGGCGAACACGACGCTGGCGACCGCGATGGAGTTGAAGGTCAATTCGATCTGCAACGCCACGATGACTCAGCGGGCGGTCGATCATTACGTCTTTGAAGGCCGCAAGGGACAGCGAATCATCGTTGATTGTGCAACGCGCGGGATTGATTCGAAGCTCGATGCGGTCGTGATCATAGCGGATGCCGCCGGTCGCGATCTGTTGGTGGAGCGCCGAGGGGGCGTGCTCGACTTCAGCGTGCCGGCTGACGGCAAGTATGTGATCAAGGTCCACGAACTGACCTTCAAGGGGGGGCAACCTCATTACTACCGCTTGGCCGTGTCGGAGTTGCCAGTCGGAGCACCGATCGTGCGGCTGCCGTCGACGAAGCCGGTCAACTCGTTCTCGTGGCCGCCGCAAGGTCTCAAAGGTCAGGCCGAGCTGGCTGAGAGCGAACCGAACAACGATCGCACGAAGGCTCAGAAGATTTCACTGCCGTGCGACATCGCGGGGAGTTTCTTCCCGGCCGCCGACGTCGATGTCTTCGAGTTCGAGGCCAAGAAGGGAGACGTCTGGTGGGTCGAGGTCGCGTCCGAGCGATTCGGTTTGCCGACCGATCCGTCGATCCTCGTGCAGCATGTCGCTCGCACCGGCGATACCGAGAAGGCCACTGACGTCGCTGAGTTCAGCGACATCCCCAGTCCCGTGAAGGTGTCAAGCAACGGCTATGCGTATGACGGCCCGCCGTACAACGCCGGATCAGCCGACATCCTCGGCAAGCTGGAGATCAAGGAAGACGGCCTGCACCGGTTGCAAATCACCGACCTTTTCGGCGGGACACGCAACGATCCGAAGAACATCTATCGACTCGTCATTCGCAAAGCGGCACCCGACTTCGCCGTCGTCGCGTGGGCGCTGCACATGGAACTGCGGAACGGCGATCGCAATGCCGTCTCGAAGCCGCTGGCTCTGCGCGGCGGAGCAACGATGGCCCTCGAAGTCGTCACCATTCGTCGCGACGGTTTTGACGGCGACATCGACCTCGCGATGGAAGGTCTGCCGGAAGGAGTCACGGCGAGCGGCTTGAAGATTCCGGCCGGTCAATCGCGCGGCCTGATACTCGTGACGGCGAATCAGAACGCGCCGCGAGCGGTTGGCAGCGCGACATTCTTCGGCCGTGCCACCATCAATGGCGAGGTCATGACTCGGCCGTGTCGATTGGCTTCCCACGCTTGGCCGATCCCCGATTCGTGGGGCGAGATTCCCAGCCCGCGTCTGATGGCCGACGTACCAGTCTCGGTCAGCGGTCGTGAGTTCTCGCCGCTCACGCTCACGCCACCGAAAGAAGTTCAAACCGTGACCGCTGGCGAGAAGTTGACGATCCCGCTGCTGCACACTCGCCGCAGCGAATTCTCCGGAGGGACTCTGCAACTGAAGACGATGGGAGCCGGCTTCGACCGTACTCCGCAGTTCGATGTGTCGCTGACCGCTGATCAGTCGCAAGCGGTCCTCGACACGGCTGCGTTGAAGACGGCTCCGGGAGATTATTTGATCGCCTTCTACGGCGGTGCCGTCGCGAAATACCGGCATCAACCGGAAGCGATCGTTGCCGCTGAAGAGACTCACAAGAAAGCCGTTCAGGAATTGATGGCGATCGAAGCCGAAGTGAAGAAATTGACCGAAGCCGCGAAGGCCGCAGCGACCGAGGCCAAGCCCGAAGCCGATAAAGCCGTCGAGGCCGCGTCCGCCAAACAGAAAGTCGCCACTGCCACCGTGGCTGCCGCCGCCGAAAAGGTCAAACAAGCGACGGCTGCTGCCCAACCACGAGACATTGTTGATATTGTCGTGTCCGAACCGATTAAGATCCGTGTGAATGCCCCCGCCGGAAAGTAACCTCCAACAGGTAGCCGAAGTCGTGAGACTTCGGTTGCTCCCGCCACGACCACCACACCGAAGTCTCACGACTTCGGCTATGGAGTTCGCCATGACTAACCACAACACCGCCTTCTGCTCTGGTCCCGAAAGCATCTGCTCAGGCCGGCGCGGTTTTCTTCAAACCGGCTTAGCGGGTTTCGCCACGCTTAGCTTGCCGGGCATCCTCCGCTTGCAGGCTCAGAACGCGCTGCACGCCAGCGAGGGAGCTTCAGCCGGTCGCGACAAGAACGCCGTGATCATGGTCTGGCAACCTGGCGGTTGTTCGCACTTGGAAACGTATGATCCAAAGCCGAATTCCGGCAGCGAATATAGTGGTCCGTTCGCGACCATCCCGACGAAGGTGCCGGGGCTCAATTTTTGCGAACTCATGCCGCGACAAGCCGCCATCGCCGACAAGTTCACAGTGCTGCGGTCGATGCGCGGGACGGCGGGTGGTCATCCCGCAGGCTCGATGCAACTGCTCACCGGCGATTCCGACACGCGCGACAAGCCGAAGCCGCGCCTGCCCGATTGGATGTCGGTCACCAATTACGTCCGGTCGCAAAAGGGGCCGCGTCAGAATCCGTTGCCCGCGTATGTCGGCATCAATCCGCCGGTCGAATACAACGGCCCGGCGTATCTCGGAGATGCTTACTCGCCGTTCGTTGTCTCCGGCGATCCGAATCAGCCAACTTTCTCGGTGCCGAACATCGGCCTCTCCGACACGAATGAGGTCAAACGCCTTGGACGCCGTTCCTCGTTGCGACAAAACCTCGACACGCTTGAACGCACGTTCGATCAACAAAAGGAACTGGCAGCGCTCGATGAATTTGAATCACAGGCGATGACGCTGCTGACTAATCCCAAGACCAAGGAAGCGTTCGATCTCAACCGCGAAGACCCGCGCACCCGTGATCGCTATGGCCGCAACCAGTGGGGCCAGCAACTACTGCTCGCTCGGCGATTGATCGAGGCCGGCGTCGAAGTGCTAACAACCAGCCTCACCGGGCCGCTCTGCGGACGAGTGGGGAACTGGGACGATCACGCGGTCAACATGCACGTCTTCGACGGCATGAAGTTCCGCTCGGCCGCCTACGATCAAGCGGTTTCCGCGTTGATCGAAGACATCTACGACCGAGGTCTCGATCAGCGCGTGCTCGTCGTCGTGACGGGAGAGTTCGGCCGTACTCCGAAGATCAGTTACGCCGCCAGCACAGGCGCGGGCGATGCGAGTGCTCCCGCCGGCACGATCCAACCCGGCCGCGACCACTGGCCGCGAGCCTTTTCCAACATCTGGGCGGGCGGAGGGATCGACCACGGACAATTCATCGGCGGCACCGACAAGCGCGGTGAAGATTCGATCGAGCGCATCTGCGGTCCCGGTGACTTCCTCGCGACGATCTATCATCACCTGGGAATTGATTCTGCCAACACGCTGATCAAGGACTTCAACGGACGTCCGACCCCCATCGTCGATCACGGAAAGCCGATCCCGGAGTTGATGGGTTGACCGCATTACACAAGCCGCAGGGCGCTAGCCCCGGTTGGGGCTCTGAACCGAGGGCTAGCGCCCTGCGGCTGATTTGGCTCAGAAGGCATCGCTGATGATCGCACGACATCGACTTTCGGCATGGCTTTGTCTCGCGCTCGTCTCAAGCACGTTGTCGCTCCGGGCCGATGAGCAGGTGGACTATCTGAAGCAGATCAAGCCTGTGTTGCGGGAACGCTGCTTCGCGTGTCATGGAGCGCTCAAGCAGGAAGCGAGCTTGCGGCTCGACACGGCGGCGTTGGCGATCAAAGGGGGCGAGTCGGGAGCGGTGATCAAGCCCGGCGATGCCGACGCGAGTTTGTTGCTGAAGCGCGTCACGGCGACCGAAGAGTCCGAACGCATGCCGCCGGAAGGTGAACCGCTCAAGCCCGAACAGATCGCGGCACTGCGAAACTGGATTACTCAGAAGGCGGAAGCTCCGGCCGATGAGCAACCGGAACGACACCCGCGCGAGCATTGGTCCTTCAAGACTCCCGTGCGGCCGGCGGTGCCCGATCTCAAATCTCAAATCTCAAATCTCAAATCTCAGATTTCAAATCCGATCGACTCCTTCATCGCTCGCGAGCATCTCCAGCGCGGGCTGACGACCCAACCGGAAGCCGATCGGCGAGTTTGGTTGCGGCGTGTGTCGCTCGACTTGATTGGATTGCCGCCGACAACGGAAGAACTCGACGCGTTCGTGGCCGATCAATCGCTTGAGGCGCATGACAAAGTCGTCACGCGGTTGCTCGACAGTCCGCAGTACGGTCAGCGCTGGGGCCGGCATTGGATGGATATCTGGCGCTACAGCGATTGGTGGGGGCTGGGGGCTGAAGTCCGCAACTCTCAGAAACACATCTGGCATTGGCGGGACTGGATCGTCGAGTCACTCAACTCGGACAAAGGCTACGACCAGATGCTGCGCGAGATGCTCGCGGCGGATGAACTCTACCCCAATGACCTCGATCGGCTGCGAGCGACCGGGTATCTGGCTCGGCAGTACTTCATCTTCAATCGGACCGCGTGGCTGGATGAGACCATCGAGCACACCGCGAAGGGAATGCTTGGCCTGACGTTCAATTGCGCGAAGTGTCACGACCACAAGTACGACCCGTTTTCGCAGGCCGAGTACTACAAGCTGCGAGCGATCTTCGAGCCGTATCAGATTCGCACCGAGATGGTTACCGGTGAAATCGATTTCGAAAAGGACGGCATCCCTCGTGCGTTCGATGCCCATCTCGACGTGCCAACCCACCTGCATGTGCGCGGCGACGATCGCAACCCGGACAAGAGCCGTGTGATGGACCCCGCCGTCCCCGCGTTCTTGTCGTCCGACGAGTTGAAGTTGGCGATCGAGCCGGTCGCGCTCCCGGCTGAAGCGACTCATCCCGGCCTGCGCGAGTTCGTGATCAACACGCATCGCCAATCGGCCGAGCAACAGATCGCGGCCGCTCGCTCGGCCGTTGAAGCGGCCAAGAAGAAACTCGTTGAATCCGAGGCAGCGGCAAAAGAAATGGCCGCGAAAGCGGCTGCATTAAAGCCAGAAGCGCCAGCGACGGACGACGCGAAACCTGCCGACTTACCGGCCGATGTTCTCGTGCTTGACGATTTCTCGGCAGAGAAACCCGACTTGTGGGAACAACTCACCGGCAAGTGGAGTTACGAGAACGGGCGGCTCATTCAATCGCAGACCGGTGCGATTCGCGGTGCTTTGCGATTGAAGCAAATGCCTCCTGCTGATTTTGAAGCCCGACTCAAATACATTCCGACCGGCGGCGACATGTGGAAGTCGGTCGGCATTTCGTGCGACGTCACAGCGTCGGGGAATGAGTTGCTGGCGTATGTCAGCGCCGTCGCGAGCGGGCCGAGATCACAGGTCGCGTTTAAGGAAGGTGGCAACTACGTCTATCCGCCGACTGCGCAACAGGCTCGCAAAGTCGAACTCAACCAACCGCACGAGATCGTGCTGCGAGTCCGCGGGACGTTGTTCAACATGCGGGTCGACGGCGAACACTCGATCGCATTCCGCTTGCCGACAACTCTGGAGCGGCAGCGCGGGTTTCTGGAATTGATCACCTACGACGCGAAGGTCGAGCTCGTCTCATTTGAACTCCGACCACTGCCGGCGGAGTTGAAACTCGTCGAAGTGGACTCTCCGAAAGCGAAGCCCGCCGCGACGGCTGCTCCGGCGGGACCGCTGCCGGTCGATCAAGCGCAGCTTGCGGTGATGATCGCCGAGAAAGCGTTGAAGTCTGCGGAAGTTCAGCGCGCTTCGATCGAAGCGAGAGCGGCGGCGCTCGTGGGGCACGCTTCCAACGTGCCAGACACCGCCAAGGAACTCGCGCTCGCGGCCTCAAAGTCAGAACGAATCGTCGCAGTGGCACGCGCGGATGAAGAACTTCGTCGAGAGGAACTCGCTCTGCTGCAAGCGGCTGCCGACAAGAAGGCCGAAGTCGAAAAGAAGCTCGCCGCCGTAAAGACCGCACTGGAGACGGCTCAAAAAGCGATCGACATGCCCAGCGAGGCTTACACGCCTCTGCCCGGTGCGAAGAAGACTCAAGAGGACTACCAGAATCGCAACGCCGGAAAACCGTTCTTGACCACCAGCACGGGGCGACGATCGGCATTTGCGAAGTGGCTCACCGACCCGCGGCAGCCGTTGCCGGCTCGCGTCGCCATCAATCACATCTGGATGCGGCACATGGGCAAGCCTCTGGTGCCAACCGTGTTCGACTTCGGTCGCAAGGGAACACCGCCGACTCATCCCGAACTGCTCGATTGGCTGGCCGTCGAACTCATCGAGCACAACTGGAGTATGAAGCACATCCATCGGCTGATCGTGACGTCGCAGGCGTATCGGCTTTCGTCATCGAGTAGGATGGGCACTCCTGCCCGTCCTGTTACGACAAACGTCCAATCGAATGCGGACGGGCAGGAGTGCCCATCCTACGCTGCCGATCCAGAAAATCGCTTCTACTGGCGGATGAATCCCATTCGCATGGAAGCTCAGATCGTGCGCGACAGCCTGTTGTCTCTGGCCGGTGAACTTGATGTGTCGTTGGGCGGCCCGTCGATTGCGATCAACGACGAAGTCTCGCGCCGCCGCAGTCTGTACTTTGTGCATTCGCACAACGACCACCAGAAGTTTCTCTCGACCTTCGACGACGCCAGCGTGCTCGACTGCTATCGCCGAAGCGAGAGCATCGTTCCGCAACAAGCCCTCGCGCTGGAGAACAGCTCGCTCGCCACCGCGATGGCCGGCAAGATCAGTGTGCGCCTTGCGGAGGCTCGCCCGAATGCGGCTGACTCCGATTTCATTCGCGCGGCGTTTGTCACCATCTTGTCGGTCGAACCGACCGCAGATGAACTCGGCACAATGTCCGAGATCCTCAACCGCATGACCGAACTCGCACGCGCCAAGAAGCGGCCGAACCCGGAAACTCTTGCGAGGACGAACTTCGTTCAGACGCTGCTCAATCACAACGACTTCATTACGATTCGTTGACCTTGCGATTGGACTCCTCAAATGACAATCACGGCCGCCAATCCTCATCGCTCTCCCACTCGTCGCACGTTTCTCGCCGACTTCGGCCTCGGCTTCACGGGCCTGGCTCTCGGTGCGATGCTCGCTAAAGACGGCGTCGTGCGAGCCAATGAGCCGGACGTCTGGCAGCCGCCGAATGGGAAGCCGCACTTCGCTCCGAAAGCGAAGAGCGTCGTGTGGCTCTTCATGAATGGAGGCGTTTCGCACGCCGAGTCGTTCGATCCGAAACCGGAGATGACCAAGCATGCCGGCAAGTCGATTAGCGAGACTCAGTATGCCGACGCACTGAAGCCCGAACGGCTGAACCGGCGTGAAGTCGCCTTCAACGTCGAATTGCGTCAGAAGCTCTACCCGTTGCAGGTTGGCTTTCGGAAGTACGGCGACAGCGGCATCGAACTGAGCGACTGGGTGCCGCATGTGGGAAGTTGCATCGACGACATCGCGGTCGTGCGATCGATGTGGACGACCGACGACAATCACGGAGCACAGACGCAATTTCACTCCGGGCGGCACATGCTCGATGGCGAATTCCCGACGCTCGGCGCGTGGGTGCATTACGGTTTGGGTTCCATCAACGACAACCTGCCGCAGTTCATTTCGATGGGCAACCGCGAATACTGGAACGCCAAAGACGGGCATTACCTCGGTCCTGCTCACGATGCCGTGCCGATTCGGATCGATCCCAATAACCCGCTCGACTACGGAAAACCGGCCAGCGGACTGGGTGCCGATGAGCAGGAACTCAGCTTCGAATTGGCGGGACGTCTAAACCGGCTGAAGGCGATCGAATACCCGAACGATCCCGCTCTGCTGGCTCGCATCAAGGCTTATGAACTCGCCTTTCGCATGCAGACGTCCGTCCCCGAAGTCCTCGGATTCAACACCGAGACGCAGGCAACTCAGGAGCTGTACGGTCTGAACGAACCGGCGACACGCGAATTTGGTTCGCAGATGTTGGCAACTCGACGGCTGATCGAACGCGGCGTGCGTTTCATCCAGGTTCAACATGGAGCCGGCGGTGCTGGAGCCTGGGACGCTCACAGCAGTTTGAAGAACAATCACGAAACCAATTTCAAAGCCGTCGATAAGCCCGTCGCCGGGCTGCTGAAAGATCTCAAGCAGCGCGGCCTGCTCGATTCGACGCTCGTGATCTTTGCGTCCGAGTTCGGTCGGACACCTGCCTCGCAAGGGACCGACGGCCGCGATCATCATCCCTACGGCTTCTCGGTCTGGATGGCTGGCGGCGGACTCAAAGGGGGGATCGCTCACGGTGCGACGGACGAGATCGGTTTCCATGCGGTCGAGCATCGGCACTACGTCACCGACATTCATGCCACGATCCTCAAGCAACTCGGCCTCGATTCCCGCAAGCTGGAAGTCCCCGGCCGCAAGCGACTCGACATCGACCACGGCAAACCCATCGACGAGATCATCGCGTGACGATCCAAACTTCCCGGCGCGCTTTGCGACTGGCGGTCGTTCTGTTCGCCGTTTTGCTGGCATTACAACTTTCCATCGCTCGTGCCGCCGAACCGCTCACTGAGACCGAGCGGAAAGCAATCCTCGCCGAGCTGCAACCACTCCAGGACCGGCTCGCCGCATTGCGGAATGCGCCGAACGTGAAGCCGGATCGTTGGGCCGACGCCCAGATCTTTGTCAAAGGGGTTGTCTGGGCGCTCGACCTCGGACCTGTCGCCGACGCCAACGGTCGTGAACTGGTGCAGAAGGGACTGCGCCGGGCGCGCGAGCGAATTGACGCCCTCGCCGCAGGTCGGCAGCTGTGGGCGGAACGACTCGGAAGGAGCGTGCGTGGCTTCATCTCCGCCGTGGATGGCTCAGTGCAGCCTTACATGCTCGTCGTGCCCGCGAGCTATGACCCCGCTCAACCCATGCGGCTGGATGTCGTGCTCCACGGCAGCACCGCAGCGACAGGCATTGGCGAATTGATTTTCATCAACGCCGCCGACGTGGGTGACGCCGCTGGATCAGCAATCTCCTCGAACAATTTCATCGAGGTGCATCCCATGGGGCGGCTCGGCGAAAATGCCTATCGCTTCGAGGGGGAGACCGACGTGGACGAAGCCATTGAGGCGGTCTGCCGCGACTACCGAATTGATCGCTCGCGGATCGTGCTGCGCGGCAGTTCGCTCGGTGGCGTGGGGACGTGGCAGCTCGGCTTGAAGCGACCGGATCGTTTTGTGGCTCTGGGTCCGGCTGCGGGACCGGTGGACACGCTCGTGTTCGCCAACTCGCCGTGGAAACATTTTGTGCGCCTCGACCCGCTGACCCCGTGGCAGAAGACCATGCTCCATCTGGTGGACGCCATCGATTACACCGCCAACGCCGGGATGGTGCCCGTGGTCGCGGTCATGGGTGACCAGGATCCTTACTTTGAGTCGCACCTGCTCATCGAGAAGGCTTTCGCGAAGGAAGGCATTCCCTTCGTCGGCCTCGTCGATGTCGGCGCTGGCCACGGCGTCACCGCGAAAGTGATGCAAGAGCAACTCCGCCTGCTGGGGGAGCACGCCGCCAAGGGCCGCGACCCGTTCCCCAAACACGTCCGCTTCGTCACTTGGACACTCAAGTTCAGCCGCTGCGACTGGCTCGATGTGCTCGGTCTTGAGGCGCACTACCAGCGCGCCGAGATCGAGGCCCGCATCGCCGCCGATGGCTCGATCACGGTGACGGAACCGCGGAACATCACCCGCTTCGCGATTCATCCCCCGGCGGTCCAAGCCCCTGGCGCATCCGTGACTGTTGGCGGAACGAAGATTGACCTGCCCGCGCAATCAACGGGAACCGTTCGCCCGGTTGTCATCGAGCGGCACAACGGAAAATGGGAATGCCGAGGCACCCTTGATGCGATGGCCCTGACCGGCAAACGACCGGGACTTCAGGGTCCGCTGGACGACGCCTTCGCGCGTCCGTTCCTGTGCGTCCGCGGCACGGGCCAAGCCTGGAACCTGGCGGTCGGTGCGTGGGCGGACGCCAATCTGAAACGCTTCGCCGATGAGTGGCGGCGTCACTACCGTGGCGACCTGCCCATCAAGGACGACACCGAGGTGACTCAGGATGACGTGCGCCGCGCGAATCTGATTCTCTTCGGCGATCCAGGAAGCAATCGCTGGATCAGCAAGATCCTGCCCCAGCTCCCGATTCAGTGGACTCGCGACACGCTCCAACTCGGCAAAGATCGGCACCCAGCCGCCGATCACGGAGTGCAATTGATCTGCCCCAATCCCCTGCCCGGTGCCGCCGGCCGCTACGTCGTCCTCAACAGCGGACACACTTATCACGACTCGGAACTGCGCTTCAGCTACATGGTCTTCCCGCGCCTGGGTGATTGGGCGATTGTGAAAGTGGGCGACAATTCCCCGAGCGTGCCCGCCCCGACCGTTGAGGAAACGGTACTCAACTCCGGATTCTTTGACGAAGCTTGGGCCAATCCGTCCAGCCGATGAGTTCGCCTTCAACGTCGAGCTACGACACACGCTTGATCCCTAGCAAGTTGACTTTCGGAAGCACGGCGGCAGCGGCATCGAACTGCGCGATGGTCGGTAGTGGCATCACCGGGGGATTGTTCACGGAGCCACGGACGAAATCGGTTTCCACGGCGTCGAGCCCCAATGTGAACCTGTACGGGCTGTGATGGCTTTGGTAATGGAATCTGAATGGCACCGCCGATACCTTTCGCACCATGAATACCAGCCGCGTCATCACCGTTTGTTGTTGCTGTCTCGGAACGAGATACCGGGCGGCAAGAGCGTTGATTCGCGCGTGATGCGAGCAGGCTGAATTGCACAAGAACTGACTCAGGCCCGGAGTGACTTCCGGGCCTGTTTTGTTTTCGGGCGGCGTCACTTCGGGACCGGGTCCACCTCAGGAGATGGATCGTGTCCTTTGCTTTGATCGTGACGTTGCTCGTGTTGGTAGGGCTGATTGCCGCGCTGGCGGTCGAGAAATGGCCGGCGGAATTGGTGATGTTGGCGGCGCTGTTGGTGCTGGTGTGCTGCGGCGTCATCAAGCTCGATGACGCGCTGAAAGGATTCTCGAACGCCGCGATGCTCACGATCGCCGCGCTGTTCGTTGTCGGTGCGGGTTTACAGGCGACGGGCGCGATCGAAACACTCAGTCGGTTGCTGCTGGGCCGGCCGAAACAGGGAACGCCATTGCTGCGGTTGATCGGGCCGGTCGCGGTGTTATCGGCGTTCATGAACAACACGCCGCTCGTCGCATTCTTTCTGCCGATCTTCGTACATGTCGCGAAGAAGCTCCGCGTTTCGCCGTCGAAGCTGCTGATTCCGTTGTCGTATGCGGCCGTGCTGGGTGGGACATGCACGTTGATCGGGACCAGCACGAACTTCGTCATCGACGGCGCGTTGCGTCAAGCGAAGATGCCGGGACTCGGCATGTGGGAGTTGGCTTGGATTGGCATCCCGGTGACGATCGTGGGACTGATTTATCTGGCAACCGTCGGTCAGAAGCTGCTTCCGGATCGCACAGACCTGCTCGAATACGCCGAGTCGCATCCGCGCGAATACACGCTGGAACTCATCGCGCGGCCGGATTGCTTGCTGATCGGCCGGACGATTCGGACGTCGGGACTGCGCGATCTGCCGGGCTTGTACGTCTACGCGATCGAACGCAACGGCGAGCGGCTCGTGCCGGTCTCCCCGGACGAAGCGATTCAGGTCAATGACATCCTGTGCTTTTCGGGTGTCGTCGGGACGATCGTCGATGCGCAGAAGATTCGCGGCCTCGAACCGGTGGACCATCACACGCCGACTCTCACGGGAGCTGCGAGCGACGAGTCGTTACAAGCATCGCCCCAATCTGCGCCGCGCACCGGGCATCAGCTCTGCGAGGTCGTGATCTCGCCGGCGTCGCCGTTGATCGGGCATAGCGTGAAGGCCGCGAACTTCCGCGCTCACTACGGTGCGCCGATCGTCGCTGTGCATCGCAGCGGCGAGAAACTTCAGCAGAAGATTGGCCAAATCGTGCTGCAACCGGGTGACACGCTGCTTGTCGATGCCCCCGACGACTTCACTCGTCGATGGCGGAACTCGCGCGACTTCATTTTGGTTTCGGGACTGGAAGACTCAGCCCCGGTCGAACATCGCCGCGCTTGGCTCGCGTTGACGATCTTCGTCGGTGTCGTGGTCGGCATGACGGCCTTCACTGAGCAAGCCACACTCGTCGCGCTCATCGGCGCAACGCTGACCGTGTTGACCGGATGCCTGCCCTCGCGGGACGCTCATCGAGCCATCGAGATACCCGTGCTGCTGTTGATCGCATCGGCGCTCGGTGTCGGCAAGGCGCTCGACACCAGCGGCGCGGCCGAGTGGATCGCCGGGCATCTGTTGGCCTGGGCGCAGCCGTATGGCAAAGTTGCGGTGCTGGCGGTGATCGTCGTGTTGACCGGTCTGCTGACGGAACTGCTCAGCAACAACGCCTGCGCCGCGCTGATGGGTGTGCTGGCGCTGGCGACCGCGAAGCAACTCGGCATGGACCCGCGCCCGCTGCTGATCGCCGTCGCGGTCACGTCGAGCTACGGCTTCGCAACGCCGATTGGCTACCAGACCAACCTGATGGTCCTCGGCCCCGGCGGCTATCGCTTCGCGGACTACTTGCGCGTCGGCATCCCGCTGGACCTGATTTGCTGGACAATGACGATCGTCGTCATTCCTCTCGTGTGGACGCTGTGAGAAATGGATTACTCAAAGGAGTCAATGAAATGAAGACTGACGAACCAAAACCCTCCGAGTCGTCAACGGATCATGAATTTCAACCGATTCGTGACGCCTTGCGTGGCCTGCGATTTGGAACGGTACACATCATTATTCAAGATGGCCTAGTGGTGCAGATTGACCGCACGGAGAAACGCAGATTGCGCGGAAGTGAGGAGAAAAATCATGTCATCGGAAACTGAAGAATCGAATGTCGTTGCTCAACCACTGCCGGCGAACTTGCCGAGCTACACGCTGTGGCAGATCACGGCGTATTTCTTGCGGCTGGGGACGCTGGGGTTTGGAGGCCCGGTTGCGCTGGTCGGATACATGCACCGCGATCTCGTCGAACAGCGGAAATGGATTTCCGAAGCGGACTACAAGGAAGGGCTGACGCTGGCTCAATTGATGCCGGGGCCGCTGGCGGCGCAGCTTGCGATCTATCTGGGCTATGTGCATTACGGAGTGCTCGGCGCGACGCTGGTCGGAGTCGGCTTCGTGTTGCCGTCGTTCTTGATGGTCGTGGCGTTGGGCTGGACTTATCAGGCTTATGGCGGGCTGACGTGGATGCAGTCGGTGTTCTACGGCGTCGGCGCGAGCGTCATCGCGATCATCCTCATCAGTGCCTACAAGCTGACGCTCAAGACAATCGGCAAGGACAAGCTGCTGTGGGCGATCTATCTGGTGAGCGGCGCTGTCACGCTTGTCACGGAGTCGGAATGGATTGCGCTGTTTCTCGGAGCGGGTGTGCTGACGTGGTTCGTCAAGACGCCGAAGTCGCCCTTGAAGCCGGTGTCTGATTCCGGTTCGCCACCCAGTTCGTCCGGAACAACAACCGCGACGATGCTGCTTCCGCCACTGGCTGCGCTACCGATCGCAACGGGCAATACGCTGCTGCTGCAAATCGCGTTGTTCTTCACCAAGGCGGGAGCGTTCGTGTTCGGCAGTGGCTTGGCCATCGTGCCGTTTCTCTACAGCGGGGTCGTGAAGGATTACGGCTGGATCAACGAGCAAGAATTTCTCGATGCGGTCGCGGTGGCGATGATCACACCCGGTCCGGTGGTCATCACGGTCGGCTTCATTGGCTACCTCGTGGGTGATAAGTCTGGAGGAACGATCGGCGGGTTCGAGGCGGCGACGGTGGCCGCGCTGGCGACGTTTCTGCCGTGCTATCTGCTGACGATCATCCCCGCTCCGTACTTCAAGAAGCATGGCAAGCGACCGGGCATCGTGGCATTCGTCGATGGCGTGACAGCCGCCGCCATCGGAGCCATCGCGGGAGCGGTGCTGGTGCTTGGCCGTCGCACAATCTTCCCTGACGGCTGGTCGCCGGAGTGGCCGAAGATCGCGTTGCTGCTGGTGACGTTGGGCCTGCTGCTGAAATTCAAAAAGCTACCGGAGCCATTGATCATCCTCGGAGCCGCGATCGTGGGTTTGGTGGTCTACCCATTGGCCCATCCCTGAAATTGATCGCTCTCAAGAGCGGTCGCGACTCCAACGATTTCGTGAAGTTTGACAATCATTCAAGTTGTAACGGCGAACTGCTGATCTCATCGGAATTCCAATCGAAGCTGACCGGACCACCGGAGGCTGACGGAGGCTGAAGGGCTTCTCCGTAAGCCTCCGTTTTCTTTTTGGTCTTGGGACCGAACGTCACCGAGGAGGGTGTCATGGGTCAGGTCAGAGTTGTTTGGTTTGTCTTCATCGCGTTGCTGGCGACGCATCTCGCGCCGGCTCGCGCGCAGAGTGATTCGACTGCGGCGATTCCACGAGTCGATGACAGTGGGGCATCGGCGACGGTCTTTGCTGCTGGTGTTGACGACGATCTGGCAGCCGAACTGCGGTCGCTGCGCGAGTCGGTCCAACGCCTGGAGAGCCGCGAACAGAAACGCGATCTCGACACGATCTTCGGCCGGCTCGATAAGCTGGAAAAGGGAACCGCAAAGCCGATCGACAATCCCAATCAGTGGACGGTGAAGCTCGGCGGTCACGTGCAGATGGACTACATCAATTGGGCCAACGCCGATTCGGCGATCACCGGCCCGGCCGCCGCTCCGGGCACGAAGGACTATTTCGAGTTCCGCCGGCTGCGACTCACGGCCGATGGCAAGGGATATGGGGTCTTTGATTTTCGTCTGCAGATGACGCTCGAACCGGAGTCGGTCGGCGAAAGTCCAGCCGGCACCGTGACGTCGCCCGAAGTCAAAGACGCCTACCTCTCGATGAACGAAATTCCGTGGCTGGGACGGATGCGGATCGGAAACTTCTTCGTGCCGTTCGGTCTCGAACAAGTGACCAACGACACGTTCAACGTTTTCATGGAACGATCCATTCCGACGCAGGGCATCTTTACGGCGGACCGCGAGGTCGGCATCGCGTTTTACAACTGCACCGAAGACAAAAACGTCACTTGGAGTTACGGCGCGTTCTTCGACAGCATCAGTGAAGCGCTGAAAGAGCGAATCGACGACAATCAAGGCTATCGGCTGAGCGGTCGCGTGACCTGGCTGCCGTACTACGACGAAGCCTCGAATGGCCGCTATCTCGTGCATCTGGGAGCCGGTGTCTTGCACACGGACGACCAGAACGACAGCGTCCGGTTCCGAGCACGACCACAGATTCACGAAGGTCCGCGTCTGATCGATAGCGGCGCGATCAGCGCCGACACCTACACAACTGGCAATCTCGAAATGGCCGTTGTCTGGGGACATGTCGCCGTGCAAAGCGAAGCATTCTTATCCAGCGTCAATCGCAACGTGGGCGGAGCCGCGACGGTCGGCGGAGCGTACATCCACGGCAGCTACTTCTTGACGGGAGAGAACCGCGTCTACGAGCGCTTCGGCCAGCACGGTGCTCAGTTCGGTCGCAACGTCCCAAAGACAAACTTTTTCCTGGCTCACGGTGAAGGCTGCTCGGGCTGGGGAGCGTGGGAAGCGAAGGCTCGCTGGTCGCACCTGAATCTGCACGACGTCAATCAAGGCGAATACAACGACCTGACCGTCGGCATGAACTGGTACTGGAGCGATCGCACACGACTGATGTTCGACTGGATTCACCCCGTGACGAGCAGCGGCACAACCTTTGGCCACACCAACTCCGACTTGTTGGCGATGCGGTTCGACTTCAATTGGTAGCCTCACGCCAGCGTGCGGATGTTCGGGATGAAGTCGACGATTCGCTGCATTTCGTGGTTGAGTTGCAGAGTCAAATTGCGTGTCTGGTTCCAGTCGGCGTCCTTGGCGGCGGATTCCAGGTTCGAGCAAATCTGCATCAAAGTGTTGGCAGTGAGGACGCCGGCAACTCCTTTGAGGCCGTGGGCTTTGGCGGAGATCGTGGCGTGATCTCCTTCGACCAGCGCCGTGGCAAAGGCATCGAGACTCGATTGGCTCGTCTTCTCAAATTCACCCAACAGAGTGAGGGCGAAGTCCAAGTTGCCCAGGCATCGCTCGAGAAGTCGATCGCGATCAATCGGTGGTGCGGGCAGCAACTCTTGGAAGTCGCGCGCGGGCAGTTCAAAGGCGCGGTACGACGGATCGGTCGAGCATTCGGTTGGACTGACGGAGATGGCATTCATGAGGAGGTCGTCTCAAGTTGCAAACGGTGTCGAATCTTGGTGTGGTTGCCAGTGATGAGCGGCAAAGGAATTTCTAGCTCGCCGCTCTCACCGAATGCGGGATCACGGCGTGAAAATCGAGCCGGCGGCGCGCGTCGTGCGACGTTCGCGCCGATTGTGCCAACCGTGCCGATGGCTACGGCATCAACTCGGCGAAGCGGGACGTGAGATATTTCGCGAGTATCGTTTGCAACTGACTCGCCTGGAGCGGTTTGCTGAGGTACTCGTCCATGCCGGCCTCCAGGCAGAGTTCGCGGTCCCCTTTGAGGGCGTTGGCGGTCAGCGCGATGATCGGCAAATGGCCCGGGAGTTCGCCGACCGTTTCGCGGCGGCGGATTTCGCGAGTGGCTGTGAAGCCGTCCATCTCCGGCATTTGGCAATCCATCAGAGCCAGCTCGTAGCGATGTTGTTGCAGCGCTGTCAGAGCCTCGTCGCCGTTGTTCACGATGTCGCAGGTGCAGCCGCAGTGTTTCAAGAGTTCGCGGACAAACATCTGGTTGATGCTGTTGTCTTCGGCGACCAGAATGTGGCCGGAGAACGTGGTGGCCTGTTCGTTGGCAGTGGTGTCAGGCTTCGGACCTGAAGTCGCGGTCGAAGGCGTGACGGCCAATAAGGAGGTCAGGACATTGAAAAGGGCGCTGGGACGAATTGGGTCGTCCAGAAGGTGTCGCAATCCGAAGAGATGCAGCAGGTTCGCAATGTCATTACTTTCGCTGATTCCCAATCCGATGACCGGTGGATAGCGACGCCGTGCCAATTTTTGGAGATGGACGAATTCGTCGCCGACAGCCAACGAGCACTCTGCCAGGACAACGTCAATCGGTTGGCTGGTGGCCTCCGCTTTGGTGACGGCGTCGATCGCTTCCCGGAGTGTGCTCACATGCTCGCAGGGACATCCCCAATCCTTCAGACAAACAGCGATCTGGCGGCGTTCATTTTCCACGCCATTGACTACCAGCACTTTCGTTCCCTCGAGCCGTTGCCGGCGCTTGACCGCCCTGATCTCGGACTTGACGAGTTCGAGAGGAAGTTCAATCCAAAACGTGGAACCGATGCCCGCACGGCTCGTCACTCCGACGGTTCCACCCATCATTTCGACCAACTGCTTGGTGATGGAGAGTCCCAGGCCGGTTCCCCCGAAATGTCGCGCCGTCGAGCGATCGACCTGCGCGAACGGTGAAAACAGGAGGTTCAGCTTGTCATCGGGAATTCCCAGGCCGGTGTCGGTCACTGCCAATCGGACCACGATACGGCGCTCGTCGCGTTGGACGCACGTTGTTTCGAGGGTCACGCTGCCCGACGCGGTGAACTTCAATGCGTTGCCGAGCAGATTCACCAAGATCTGTCGCACGCGCGTGTCGTCGCACATCACGGTGACACACGCTTCCGGATCGAGCCGGCAGGAGAGCGAGACTCCTTTCTGTTTGGCTCGATGCGAGAACATCGTGATGACGTCGTAGGCCATAGCCTCGAGGTCGCAAACGTGGAGGTCCAGCTCAATCTTTCCGGCTTCAATTTTGGAGATGTCGAGGACGTCGTTGATGAGACTCAGCAAGGCTCTGCCGCTGGTACTGCTGGCATCAATGAATTCGCGCTGCTTGTCGGTCAGCGAAGTTTTCAGCAACAGCTCATTCATCCCCAGCACGCCGTTGAGCGGTGTCCGCAGTTCATGGCTCATCGAAGCCAGGAATTCACTTTTGAACCGGCTGGCTTGGATGAGTTCGTCGTTGGCGGCGGTCAGTTCCGCGGTCCGTTCGGCCACGCGGTCGGCGAGTTGGGCACGGTCTTGTTCGATGACGGTGTTGGCCTCTTGCAGCTTCTCGGCGGCGGACTGGAGTTCCCTTAGAACCTTCAGACGCTCGGTGGCATCGCGCACGGCCGCCGCGACCAGCAGGCCCTTCGGAGTTTGCATGGGACTGAGGCTGACATCGACCGGAAACACGCTGCCATCTTTCCGCAAGCCGAGCAGGTCGTTGCGTCCGCTGCCCATCGCGCGGGGCACGGCGGAATCCAGGTAGCGTTTACGCAAACTGGGATGACCAGTCCGCAGCTCGGCGGGCATCAGCGCTTCGACTGGCTGCCCCAACAACTCATCGGGCAGCCAACCAAAAAGGGTGGCGACTTGCTGGTTGGCCTGAATGATGATGCCGTCACTATTGCTGAGCACGATCGCATCGGGAGAGAACTCGAAGAGGCTGGAGAAACGCCGCTCACTGTCGACAAGGTCGGCGGTGCGTTCCTCCACGCGGCGCTCCAAGTCGGCATTGAGCTGTTGAATCGTTCGTTCAAGACCGCGCTCGTCAGCAACGTCGCGAAAGATGAGCACGATGCCAGCGATTTTTCCGGCGGCATCTCGAATGGGAGCGGCACTGTCTGCGATCGGCCACTCGGTGCCGTCGCGGGAAATGAGCACCGTGTGATTCGCCAGACCTTGAATCACTCCGGATTCCAAGACAGCGTCCACCGGGATGATCGCCCGCCGCCGCGTCCCTTCATTGATGATGTGAAAGACTTCGTCGATCGGCCGGCCGGCAGCTTCGGACTGCGTCCAGCCGGTCATTTGCTCGGCAGCGGGATTCATCCGCGCGACGCGACGCGCGGCATCCGTCGCGATCACTGCGTCGCCGATCGCGTCGAGCGTGATGGCGAGATTCTGCTCGCTGCGCCGCAAGGCTTCCTCGGCCCGAACGCGATCGGTCAAGTCTTGAGCCGTCCCGACAAACCCGGTGACTCGTCCCACACTGTCTCGCAATGCCGAGACCGAGAGTTGCACCGGACAAGTGCTGCCGTCTTTGCGAACCAGAGTCCATTCACTCGGCTGGCCGTTGCCTTCCAGACAACTCGTCCGAAAAAAATCCTGCCCCGGTTTCACTGTGCGTCCAAGTTTGTGAGACAATTCCGCAGCACGCGCTGCCACTTCCGCCGAGACATGCCAGATCGCGGGAGTCTGTTTCCCAACCACCTCGTCCGCGCGCCAGCCCAGCAAACGCTCGGCCGCCGGATTGAAGATCCGGACGATTCCGTCCGCATCGGTGGCGACGATCATCGTCCCGGCTGCGTCGAGAATGGATTTGAGATCGGAGAAGTCCGTTGACGGAACGTCGGGAGCAGAAAGTGAGTAAGGCATCGAGAGATTGTCCAGATTGCAATGGCAAAATTATCAGTGTCCCGACAGCACAACTGATATCAAGAAAACGCTCATGTGAATAGCGATGATCTGGGCACGGCCAGAGAGGGTTCGGGAAATCTCCCGACCGAGACGACCACCAAAATTCACGAGCGAGCTTGAGCGATGAATGGCCGAGATCGTTCGTTTTCCACCACAGGTGGTGTCAATCCGATCGGTTCGCTGGCCAGTTCAGATGCCGGTGCAGGAAGCGAAACGTCGTCTGGCCGTGAATTGTGTGCGGGCCGTCGAAGAACTCGATTTCTGTCCGGTCGCCGATTTCCAATTGGTCGTAGTGGCGGCGGACCTTGCCAAATTCGCCGGCAACCCATTCCGTCGGTTGGCCGCCGTCGCGATGTCCCGCTTCGACCATGAATGGTCGCGGAGCCATCAGCATCGCCAGTTCCGCGTAGCTCGCCACATGTGCCATGTTCCACTCGGGAACCTCGTACTCGCTGGTGAAAATGTAACCGCAGCGTTCTTCGTTGGTGGCGATCGTTCGCACCCAGTCGGTGAAGTCTCCGGAGCAGATCGACAGGCAATATCGATCGACCAGCGGCGGAACGCGCATGGCCGTCTTGCCACCATAGGACAAGCCGTAAAAGCCGATCCGGTTCGCGTCCACGTTGGGCAGCGTCGCGAGCCAGTCCAGCGTTTGCTCGTGCTGAGCAATGATGAAACTGAACAGCGATCGCTGGAGGGGATTCGACATCCGCTGGATCTCACGAAAGCGATCCCCTCCCCGATAGGGGTTTTGCGGTGCGTAGACCAGAAAGCCACGCTTCACGAGTTCCTCACTGAAGGCCTTGTAATATCCGAAGGCTTTGGGGTCGCGCGAAATCGTGTCCATCGCCGTCCCTTCGAGACCGTGTTGGCACACGACCAGCGGACGCTTCTCGCCGGCCGCCAAGTTCTTCGGCAGCAGTAGGATTCCGGATGCGATCACGTCGTCCACGACATCCAGCACGACTTCGTATCCGGAATACTGATCCGTATCGAGGATCCGCCGCGTTCGTGCATTGTGCGGAAGTCGCTGTCGTGCCAGACGGCCGATCAACTCGTCATGCACCATTTCGCAAAGCGACCCGCGCTTTCGCTTCCATTCGTCCGCCGATGTTGGATTCCGCAGCCATTTCGCATCGCGTACTTGAGGACTCCGTCGCAGGAGGCTCTGCACATGAATCTGCAACTCTTCGAATTGCCGTTTCTGGCGAGCGGTCGCATCTTGAAGAGCGGGGTTCGGTTCGCTGAACCGCGAAGCATCCCGTTGCCAGACTTCCAGTTTCTCGGCGAGTCCTTGGTCGAGTCCCAATCCAGCGGCGAAGGCCCGCAGCGCCGCATCCGTTCCGGCCGGACCGTCTCCACTTGGACCACTGACGGCGAGCACAAGCTCCTGCTCCTTGCCGAGTGGTCGATTCATCGCCGTCGCTCGATCAAATTCGGCGCGAACCGAAGCGAGCCGATTGTTGAGGATTCGACCCGGTGCCGCGCTCGCCCTGCGTCCGTCTCGAACGACAGGCGGTCCGGCGACTTCGACCGCGCCGCTGGCTTCGATCACCAGTCGCCGCGGCGCAATCAGAACGGCTAGTTCCGCATCACCGAACTCGGTCAACAGGCCCCACATATTTCGATAGATTGGTTCCCGCCAGACTCCTTCGCGCTCCTGGAAATACCCGCAAATGAGACTCGCCTGAAGGCGTGAGTCGATCGCTGCGGCGTACAGCGCCAAGAGTCCTCCTTCGCCGACACCGGCCACTCCGATTGGGAACACGGACGGCTTGGAATTGCTGACTTGCCGCTGCGCGTGTTGCGCCAGCAAATCAACGGCGGCCAGCACCTTCTGAACTTCGTAGCCGATCACATGGCGACCCACTTCAAAGGCTTGTCGGTAGATGAACTCGCGATGTGGTTGATTGGTCCAGGCGACACGTGGACTGCCCGATAACTCGTCGCTCCGGCTGATCAAAGTTGGGATGACGACCAGGCAACCGGCTGCCGCCAGTCGCCGCACGAACTGCACCGACTCGGGCAAGCCATCGCTGACACCGCAGAACATCTCCGGAGTCCAATCCGCATCCGGCAGCGCCACGACGCCGGCTCGCTGGGTCTCGGGCACCAGCAAGAGTCCTTCCGCAGTCACGCCCTCCAGCACCGGCCAACGGATGGCGTGGACCGTGACATACTTGGTCCGTGCGACGATCGACGACCGATCCAGCGAGGCGATCAGTTCAAAGCGGTGCTTCTGCATCGGATCAGCCGTCACGCGGGGATCGACCGCGCCAATCAAGGCACGAAAGCGTTCTCGGCTGGCCTCGACACGAGCCGCGCCAACCTTGCCGCCCGAACGGTCCTGATCCCAACTCACCTCGCGTCTCTTCCGAGAAGCGGCCAGTTCACGCAGACAGAAGCGTTGAATTCCCTCCACCATGACTTCATCCGCGGGTTGCCGAATCGCGAGCGGTGCCGTGCCGGGAAGCACTTCAGCAGCAGCCTGCGAGGCGACCGTCAGCAACATCAGGCCAACGCTGCTTCGAATCAGCATTGCTCCCTGGAACCGCTGCATCGGCAAACGAAACTGCTTGCATTCGCGATCCATTGGATTCACAGGCACGATTTCTTCGGAGATGAGTTCCACATGCCACCTACTTCGATTTCAGACCGACCGTGTTTACCGCGATGACTCGGTACTTGTGAGCCTTGCCGACTTCCGCTTTCGAGTCAGTGAATCGCATCTCGATCAGCGGCTGCGTCGGCGTGTCGCTGTAGGAGAGGTTCTGGAAGATCGGGCGGCCGAAAGAGTTCTTGCCTTGATCTGGAACGTTGGCGAGGAACTCCCCATCACGCTCGATGATGAAGTTGGCGAGACCACTCTCAACGTCGGCTTCAGCAGACCAAGTCAGCACGTTTCCCGCGATACGCAAGTTCGTCGGAGCGGGCGGAGGTGTCGTATCGGTGACCATCGAGTCTTTTACATATTGAGCCCAAGCAGCAGCGACAGACTCATTCGGCAGCCAGACGGATTTCTCCAACGCGCCTTCGAACTTCGCGGCGGGTACGGGAGCAATCACATTCGCATCACCGGCATTCAGCGGCGCGATCCAGCCGTTTTGGTTCGACATCGGCTTCAGCGGATCGCCGCTCTTCGCAGGCAGCCGCGCGGTCAGACAAGCATCAAACCACGGCATCGCGAGATAGCGTTGGTTGCCACAATCATGGCTCGACAGCGGATCGACCGACACGCCGATGAGTCCCCCTTTGGCTCGCACCGCCAGAAAGAAGGCTTCGTTTCCGGGCCACACTCCCGCGAACCGGCTCTCCTTATCCGTGACCCCTTCTATCGTGCCGAGATTGCACATGAGCGGCACTTGGCAGACCGCCTCGGAAATGGTGTACGGCGGCGGCTTGCCTTCAGCGGCGGCAATCGGCGGCACTCCCGAACGCAGCCACGCGGCGGCCACTCGATCGGGATGCAGCAACGTCATGCCGCCGGCCCAATGCCCGCCACCACTGTGTCCCCAAATGGCCCAGGGCACGGTGGCCAATTCCGGATGTTTCGACTTCGCCCCCAGCTCGGTCAGTGACTTCTGAAACGCCGCGTCGGAGCCGTTTCGAGGATCACACCACTTCTGACAATCCGCTTTCTCTGGCTGCTCATAGACCGGGCTGATCAACGCACAGTCGTGTTTCTTGGCCAATGCTTGCCAATGCAGATCGAAAGTCCCGGTCTGTCCCGACTTGCACGAGCCTTCGCCACAACCGTGCTGATGCACGATCAGCCCGCGCAGCGTTTTGATTTCCGGCGGAATCCAAACCGTGAAGCTCACCGGGTAGATCAGTTCCCCCGCCTGCGTCGAGCCTTCGTAACGGACTCGATAGTAAGGCGGATCAGCCGGTAGAAGATTCTGATACGGTATCTCTTGAGCAGAGACCGAACCAACCAGGGCAACGAAGAGCAATGCGACCTGACGCATGGATTTCCCCAACTTGTAATGCTCGAGAATTCATCCTCACTCGGTTGCCCCAAACCATTCGAGACAACACACGACGACCACACTTCTCGGATGACGCGCAAGCTAACAAAACCGAGTTGTCACGTCTTGGTTTCGCCGTCGCCACCATCAGGATCAACCGCATCAGGATAGCAGGAATGATGTCAGGAACCGAAAATGGCAAAGCCGAGGCACGGATGAACCGCCACTCCGTGAAATTCGTGCCTCGGCTTTGCCTCGTTCGTGCAGCAAAGATCGCCGAACGCCTCGGCATCAACCGCAACACGCTGCACAAGAAGATCAGCGACTATCAGTTGGAATCAAAAGCTCGCTGAACGGCATGGCCGGCAATTTGTTCGCTGTTCGCGGATCAACCCGGCGCTGTTTCGTGGACGAAGCGGATTTTGAGTCTGAACTCACGTTGCCGAGAGATTGGTTTCCTCCGTCCCTCACAGACCTCAGGAACGAGGAACAATTGTCGCTGGTGCAGTCAGTCGTACCCGCTGTCCAGCCGGCAGTGTTCAGTAGGCCGGAAAATATCTTGAGCGATGATGTTTACTACAAATTTTGCGGCGATTTTGAATTTAATCCATGCGTCCATCAATAGTTCTATTGATTTCGATTTGTACACAACAGCATTGACGCGATTGACATTTTGAATCAAGGGCGTAGTTCTCCGCCTTCGTTCGGCGTTTCCTCAATCGTCCCCCCATCGAGGAGCTTGTGATGCTGAAGCTGTTGTGGTTGTGGTTGTCTCCGCTGCGTGCTCGGTTGGCTTCACTTCGAAAACTACCCTGCCCTCCCCGGTTCTCTAAACCTTCAAGGCGGCGGATTTCCGTGGCTCCACCGGTTGAAGTTCCGGAGGCGCGAATTGAATCGTCGCCGACCAGTGTTTCGATCGCGTCCGCCTCCGCAGTCGAAGATGCCGGAGTCATCGATTTTCCGGTGACCGTTGAGTACCCCGACCGCACGGAACTCTTTGTGCGGATTACGACCGGCCCGGAGATCCAACCCAATGGCCCGGAGAGTCAGGGCGAACGCACATGAAGTCACGAATTGAATAGGACTTGCAGGAGGTAGTTGTCGTCCCAGGCGGCATTGAGGCGTTTGTTTTTGACACCGAGTTTTTGGGTGGTGTTGTTTTTTAGAAGGCTCAGCGCGGCGCGACGGACGAGGCT
>CAMDPK010000009.1 GCA_945904015.1 Candidatus Kuenenia stuttgartensis
TTTTTCGCCGTGAGCGTCTGTTTTGAATTCCACGTCCACTCACGGCGAAAAAGACTCCCCACGGCAACAACCAACTCCTGCGGAGTTCCTGATCATGTCACCCTGGCTGTTTTATCCCTAACCCAGCGCCCACCAAACGCGGGGAAGCCCATCTGCCATTTGCGTGCCCACCAATATGTTCTTCTTTATCCACGAACCGACAGCGTATTGGCTGACTTTGTCCGCTACGCACTGAACGACCCAATTGTCACAAGCGTCGGTGCAGCGGTCTCAACGATCATTTTGGAAATGTCTCTTCGGGCCATCGAATCAACTCATCCGGAATCGGTTGAGGTACAGAATGGGGATGGAAAAGAGGGCGCAGCTCTTTGTCTTTGAAGTGGCCCGGCGCAGTTGCTGGAGGCGTACACGACCGATTTGCACTTGATCGTGCTGGGCAGCAGCACGACCAGCCTTGCCGTCGCCGTGTTGCAACTGCCGCAGGTCGCCGACGACAAATATCCCGGCCCAGGTGGAGCGTTGGTCAGCCTGTGTGGGCGTCCGTTCGCCGTCGAGAAGAACGCGATTGTGCTGGCAGGTTCCGATCCCGTCGGAATCAAAGCGGGAGTCGAAGCACACACGCGGTTGCGGAAGTGAAAGTAGCCGTCATCGCTCCGCGTGACGAGCCGATCGCTTCATCGATGTTGGCAGCCAAATACGAATCAAATCGTGGTAAGCATCCGGCTCATCACGCGGAGCGATGATGGCTACAGAGCGCAACATGAAAGCCGCGATTCGAGTCCGTTTTCCCATTTCCCAACCTCTTCAAAACAAAAATGCCCGGCTTCGGAGGTCGAAGCCGGGCGATGGCGTTGGCCCGCCGTGGATCAGTTCGTCCCTGTGGAATTAGAAGTTCAGTTCGTTGAAGATCGTCGATCGAATGCTTGTGAGCTTAAACAGCTCGTTGATCGTTTCGCCGATGCGTTTGTCTCCGGAGGTGTGCGTATCGGTTCCAAGACCGTCTCCGCCGAGTACCGTATCCGTCCCGCCTTGGCCATCGAGCGTGTCGTCTTCGCCACCTCCGACCAGCCTGTCGGTGCCAGCTCCGCCTAGGATACTGTCACTGCCGAGTCCACCCAGCAGGATGTCGTTACCCGCACCACCGTTGATGACATCGTTGCCATCGCCCCCATCGACCAGGTCGTCTCCGGTTCCACCATCGATGGTGTCGTTGTCCATTCCGCCAGTGATCGTATCGTTGTTGGCGTCGCCGTAGAGTTTATCGAGTCCGTCGCGGCCGGCGATCTTGTCGTTGCCCGCGCCACCGCGGATCGAATCGTCGCCGCTGTCGGGCGTGTTCGCGTTGCCGTAGCCGCCATCCAGGAAGTCGTTGCCGATGCCGCCATCCATGGTGTCGTTACCACCTTGACCCCAGATGGTGTCAAGGCCGTCGAGACCGAGCAGCGAGTCGTTACCGGCTCCACCCCAGATCGTGTCATTGCCAAGTCCACCGTTGATGGTGTCCATGCCGTCGTTGCCATCGAGGCTATCGTTGCCGTCGCCACCGACCACTGAATCATTTCCAGCGTTGGCAGTGATCTTGTCGTCACCGGCTTCGCCCTGAATCGTATCGCCGGCGGCTGTGCCTTGAACTGAGTCGTTGCCGAGACCCATGAAGGCTCGAATCGCGACCGTTTCGCTGGTCGAGAGCGAACCGTCAATCGTGTCGTTGCCGTCGCCACCATTGATGTTCAGCACGGTCAGGTCGAGTACCCCGGCCAGATCGTTGAGCGTGACGAGGTCGTTTCCGCCATTCAGATTCAGCGTGAAGATTTCGACGCCGAGCAGAATCGTCGTGAACGTCAGGCCTGGATTCAGACGAGCAAGAGCGATGCCTGTCGGAGTTCCCAAAGGATCGCCATTGCCCGCCAGCGTGATCGTGAAGATGTCGGCCAACGTCACGCCGCCGTTGAATGTGAACTTGTCATTCGAGCCACCTTGGCCGATCAACAGATCGTTGCCATCGTTGGAGATCAACTCGTCGTCGCCGGAACCACCGTACAGCGTGTCGAGGCCGTCGTTGCCAGCCAGCGTGATGTTGCCGTTGCCTGTGCCGCTGCCGTCGAGCGTGTCGTTGCCGTCGTTGCCGTTGACCGTGTCGTCGCCGAGGTTGCCTTCCAGGGTGTCGTTCCCTCGGCCACCACCGACGTAGTCGTTGCCCTCTCCGCCGTACACAGTGTCGTCGCCAGCAAAGAGCGAGTCGCCTACGTCGTCACCGTGGATGGTGTCGTCTCCCTTTTCGCCGTTGATGAGATCCTGACCGGCTCCGCCCAACAAACTATCGCCTTCAGTACCCCCGAAGAGCGTGTCTTGGTCGGCACCACCGTCGAGCGTGTCGATGCCCGTTCCGCCTGTCAGAACGTCGTTGCCCGTGCCACCCGAAGCGTTATCGTTGCCGGTCCCGCCGTCGATCAAGTCCACACCGTCGTCGCCGGTGATGACGTCGTCGCCGGCATCACCGTTGATCGTGTCGTTACCATCGCCGCCATTGATCGTATCGAAGCCGATGCCGCCGGATGCCGTGTCGTTCCCAGCGCCGCCGGTCATGCTGTCGCTGCCGGAGCCGCCCAGCAGCGTGTCGTTGCCGCCTAATCCGTTCATCGTCACGGAACCGCCGAAGGTCGAAGCATCAATCTTGTTGTTGCCACTTCCAGCCGTGAGTTCGGCTCTTTCCGTGTTGCTCACCAGATCAAATTCGATCTCGGTGGTGGGCCGTTTGATCGAGAGTCGTGTGCTGGTCAGCGTGATGTTGTCATTCTGGGCCAACGGATCCGACGGATTCGTCGTGTACCTGATGACGTCATCACCTCCCAGACCGTCGATGATGTCGTTGCCGGCGTCACCGGACATCGTGTCGTCACCGAATCCACCGATCAGCAAATCGACGCCGTTGTCGCCAAAGAGGCTGTCGTTGCCGGCATCGCCCAACACTGTGTCGAGGCCATCGCCGCCTCTGACAATGTCGTTGTCCGCACCACCATTGACCGTGTCATTATCCGCTCCGCCATCGATGCTGTCGTCGCCGACTCCACCGTTGATGTTGTCGATGCCGGCTTCGCCCAGGATGGTGTCCTTGCCGTCACCGCCCTCGATGGAGTCGTCGCCACCACCACCCATGATGCTGTCGTCATTGAGATTGCCCAAGAGTGTATCGTTACCGAGTCCGCCCACGATCGTGTCGTTGTCGGCACCGCCATCGATCAAATCGTTGCCGTCGCCGCCGGTGATCGAGTCGGCTCCCGATTCGCCATTCAGAGTCACAGGCAACGTCGCGCTTTCCGCGTTGATCGTGTCATCGCCAACTCCTGCGTCAACGATCAACGCGAACGTCGATGCCGCAGCACCGCCGCTGAGCTGGATGAAGTTCTTGTCGTCATTGCCAATGACGGTCAACAGCGTCGTAGGATTCCGGAAGGTGACGTCTTCAAACGCTCTCGCGCCACCCGTGGTCGTGCCACTGATGGATGTTGACGTATTGCCAACAGAAATCAGAATGATGTCGTCCGCCAAGTCAGCGTCGGGAGCATGGAACGTGCGGCTGTCCGCCGTGGTGAGATCCGCAATTGGTTCCAGGCCACTGTAAGTCACCATGTAAGTTCCATCGAACACGACGGACCCTGCGTCGGCAGCGGTCGAGAAATAATCGACCGTTCCAAACGTCGTACCGATCATCTCGTCGAAAACGCCATTGCCGTTCAAATCCTCGAAGGCTTCCACCGTTCCGTTGTCATTGAGGTCCACTTCGGAGTCCAGAATCTTCAACGTGTCCGCTCCAACTTGGTCGAATCCGTTGACTGTGAGGCCACCGGTGGGGATCGGATTTCCGTTCGTGACAAAGACGATGAACAAGTCGTCCTGAGCCGGTCCACCAAAATCACCATCGATTATCAAAGGTGCATTATCGACCGGCGTGTCGATGAATGTGGTGACTACCCCGCCTGCTTCGACGAGATCGACGATGAGATTCCCAGTGACCGAGTCCAGATAGACGCGCCAAATATCCGGCGGATCATCGTCATCCGAAATCGTGCCCTCGCCCTGCACCGAGTTCAGCACCGCGTTCGAGTCCTCAATGCCGTTGATGAATCCCTTCGTGACGCGCAGTTCGAAGGTCTCGTTCGATTCGAACCGCAAATCGTCCAGTACGGTGACGGCAACGTTCGCCGTCGTGTTGGTTCCCGAGAATGTCAGCGTCTGGCTGACCGAGGTGTAGTCGCCTGAACCGGCGGTTGCCGAGCCATCCGTGGTCTCCACGTTGGCCTTGATCGTCGCCTGCACCGGGACGCCACCAACTTCCGTGTAGACTCGCTCTTGCAGCGAAACAACGAAGTTCACGACATCGTTGGGAGCCGGTATCCCTTCCTGTGTCGGAGGCAATGGGGACGAGACATTGAAGCCCAAATCGTCGTTGAAGATCGTGCCGACACCTTTGTCTTTGTCGAACTCGAACGGCAGATCCGTTGAAGTCAGATTGACGAAGAACGTCTCATTCGCTTCGACCAATTGGTCGGCCTTGACATTGACGTGGATATGTTGGGCGACAGGAAGTTGGCCGTTCGAACCCGCGATGAAGGTCAGCGTTCCGGTCGCCAAGCCGACCGGAGCATAGTCCAAACCGGCGACCGTCGCCGTGCCATCCGCAATCGTGTAATTCACGAGGAACGTTCGGTTGACGCTGGCGTTCGCCGCATGCACGGCCAATGTCGTGCCGTTGAATCCGCGAACGACCGTGAATTCATTGGTACCCGCATCCACAAACGTGACCTGCATCTGCTCGGAATCGATCTGAATGGTAAATGGAACGGTGGTCGGAAATGCAGAGACGCTTACCAACGTCAGCGTGGTCGATGTGGCTGAAGAATCGACGGCCTGCTGTAAGGTTCCGGGCACCGCGGTCAGTAAGGCACCGACCACCGAAACCGAGAAGTCATAATCCTGGTCCGCCGCCGTCGGATCCTTCTCGACCTTGTTGTAATTGGTGATCCGGATGCCGGTGTCGTCGGACAGGATTGTGCCGATCGCCTGTGTGCGATCCAGCGTCGGAGTGAACGCGGCGTTGGCCGGAACCGACAGGTTGACCAGGAACTGCTCATCCGGCTCGATAGTCGGGTCGCCGTTGACCAAGACCTCCAATGTCTGGTTCAGTTGATTCGGCGCGAAGACCACGTCACCGCTGACATCGACGAAGTCCTCACCCGCGAATGCGGTGTCCCCTTGCAGGGTGTAATGCACGCGGATTTCTTGAATGCTGGGCTTCGTCAGCGACAACGTGAAGGTAAAGATCGTCGAGCCGCTGTTGCCCTCCTTCAGGGTGACGTCGTTGATGGTGACATGCACATCTTGCAGCTCGACCGCACCAATGTCGCTGTCGCTGTTGGTGGGACGAATGGCTCCGCGCTGATCGAACGGGTCTCCGCCAGCATTGTTGCCGGCGTCGATGATCGGACTGCCTGTGCGGGCGGAGTGCGTTTGAGTCGGGCCGCCATTGTTCGCCAGTGTTTTCAACACGGGATCGAACGGGCTGGTTCCAGAGCCAACCTGATCGAAGTTCGTGCCATTGACGAAACTGAGACCACTGTCGGCGTTGTTGCCGATGAAGTTGTTGTTCTTCGAGGTAAAAGTGCCACGGACGTTCGGAGCTTTCGCTCCTGTGATTGCGGTCGATGCGTTGTTCGCGACGATCGTGTTGTGTACTTCGACCGTCCCGATCAAGCTGTTGGATAAGCCACCGCCGCGATACGCGACGTTGTCGACCACCGTGCTGTTCTCGATCTTCACTTTGCCGCTGACCGAGTTCCCCAAGGCGGCATTCGTTCCAGAATCGTTGTTCGAGAGCGTGCTGTTCTTGATCGTCAGATCTTCTTCGTTGTAGATGGCCGCGCCGCGTGAGCTAGCGAAGTTGTCCAGGAAAGTGCTCTGCTGAATGGTCGCTTGGTTCTGACCCACCGACGTCACGATCGCTCCAGTGAGATGCGCGACGGCCGTAGTACCAAGGATTCCGCGTTGCACCGTCAGCGTGTTGGTTCCGAGGTTGACGCTGGCCGTCATCTTTTCGGAATCGATTTGGATTGTGAACGAGCCTGTCGCGGGGAACGCGGCCACGCTGTTGAGCGTGATTGTCGTGGCAGTCGCCGGGATGGAGAGCAGCGTCACGACGGCGTTCGCCTGGTGAGCGGCAGCCGTGGTGCCATTGGCAGCGCGTGTCACCGTGAACACGTTGCCGCCGGCCACAGCCGTGACCACCATCTGCTCGGAATCGACCTGAATCGTGAACGGCGTCACGTTGGGGAAACTGGCGACGTTGACCAGTTGGATCTGAAGCGTGGCGTTCGTGGCCGCGACTTGCAGGTTGCCAGCGACAGCGGCGAGCTGCCCGGTCAGGGCCGCGTTGTAGAGTCCGCCGCCGCGCGACTGAGCCAAGTTGCCGCTGAACGAAGACTGCGTGATGGTCGCGCCGCCCAAGTTATACAGGCCGCCGCCGTGAATGTTGGCGGTGTTGCCCAGCGTCGCGAAGGCGGACGCCGAGTGCGTGGTCACGACGGTGCCGTTGTAGCCGCGAGTGACCGTGAACTCATCGCCCAGAACCGACGTGACCAGCATCCGCTCCGAGTCGACTTGGATGACAAACGGGCCGCTTGTCGGAAAGTCGCTGACATTGGAAACCGTCACTGTCACGCTGGGAGTCACCGTTGCATTCGCGGCGTGTGCGGCTGCGGTCGTATCATTCACGCCGCGGTCCACGGTCAACACGTTTCCGGCGACACCTGTGACCAGCATCAATTCCGAATCCACCTGAATGACGAACGGTGTCGTCGTGGGGAACGTACTCGCGTTGACCAGCGTGACGGTTGTGCCTCCAGAGAGGACGTCATTCTGCAGCTTGCCGATGACATACGGGATCGCTGCTGCCAAACGGCTGACCGCACCGATGTCCGATCGCAACAGCGTCAGCACGCCGTCATTGTACAACGCACCGCCTTGCTGCACCGCTTGATTGCCGCGGAACAAACTGTCTTCGATCGTCAGTGTGCCGAGGTCGCCGTTGTAGATTCCGCCGCCGCGTCCCGCCGAGCTATTGATCACCAGGACGTTGTCCAGCGTGGTTGTTCCCTGATTGAAAATTGCTCCACCGACGTCGGTCGAAGTCGCGTTCCCGTTCTGCAAAGTGAGGTTCGACAGCTTCAGATTCACTCCGGGGAAGATCTGGAAGAGGCGATCAATCTGCGCGGCGTCGATGAAGGTCAAATCTGTGCCAGCCCCGATGATGTTGAGATCATCAAGAATATCGAGATCACCGGTCTCGGAACTGCTCGCGATGTTGCCGGCCAAGTTGCTTCGGAAGTCTTCCGCGCGGCCGGTCAGCGTCAGCGTGAAGATGCCTGGCCCCAGGATAATCGTGTCCTCGCCCGGCCGAGCATTCGCCTCCATGATGGCGGCTCGCAACGTGCTTCGGCCATTCGCGTCGGCATTGATGCCGTCGCCGGGATTCTCATCGACCGTGTCCAGGAAGCTGTTGACGACGAAGCCCGACTCAAACGCTCCGATATCGACTGTCGCCACACCGTTACCGTCGCCGTCGAAAACGCGATTCAGACCACGCTGATCATTGAGCTTGACCGCGAAGTTATCGCCCGCATCGCGAGCCGGGCTGCCGAAGAGCAACGCGTGTGTCAGCGTCGGACCACCGTTGTCTCGCAGGATGTCGAGTTGCGGATTCTGCCCCACGATGTCGCCACTGCCGTCGCCATTGGCAATCGTCGTGAGAGTGGTCCCGTCGGGCAGATACGCCGTCACGGCCCCCATGGCTTGGATCAGGTTGTGTCCGCCATTGATAAAGTTGTCGCCATCAATGTCCGCGCCCGAAGTACTGCCGGCCACGAGCGTGTTCTTCAACGTGATCGGGCCGAACGGCGGAGTTCCGAGGACGTTATTGGCAATCCCAGCACCCACCGGCGCATTGTTTTCAAACAGCGTGTCGTTCAGCAGCGACGCAGTGCCGAAGTTGGCCAAGCCGCCGCCGCTGGTTGTGGCGGTGTTCGCCGACAGAGTGCTATTGGTCATCGTCAGCCCGGCCGCCGACGTGTTGAAGATCGCTCCGCCGCGGCTGGCCAAGTTATCGTTCAAGGTCGTATCGTCGATCGTCAACGACTGCGTCGAACCGCTCGTGAAGTCCGAGTTGTTGTAGATCGCACCGCCGTCTCCGTTGACCGCCTTGTTATTCGAGAAGGTGACTTCGTCGATCGTGACTTGCGCGAAGTCGTTATTGACCAGCACGCCGCCGTTTGCGTCGGCCGAGTTGCGGTCGAACGTGGTGCGTCGAACCGTCAACGTGCCGTCGCCGTCGTTGAAGATCACACCGGCGTCGCCGTGGGACCGGTTCAAGGTGAATGTCGCCGAGCTAATGTCAACGACACCATCCTGGTTGAAGATCGCACCACCTTTGCCATTGTTGGTATCGCTCGCACGAACGTCGGTCCCCGCTTCGTTGCTGAGGAATTGCGTGCCGGTCCCCGCCACGTCCAGCACAACAAGATTGCCAAAGTTTTGAATTGCGCCGCCGTTGTCGCTAGCTGAGTTGGTCGTGAATAACCCCTGATTCAACGTCAAACTGCCGCCAGACGTATTGAAAATCGCGCCGCCGTTCTCAAGCGCGGAGTTCACTCCAAACGTATCGCGATTCAAAACCAGTGTGCCATCGTCGTTGTACAACGCTCCGCCGTTTCGGGCCGAGTTGTTTTGCAGCAGGCTGTCGTCCAAAACCAAAGTGGCCGAGGTCTCGTTGTAGATCGCTCCGCCATCGCCATTGGAGTCGCTGACGACGCCATTGACCGAGGCGTCTGCCCGGTTGCCGCTCAAGGTCGATGTGCTGATCTTCAAGATCGCGGAGTTGTTGTTGTAGATCGCTCCGCCATCGCGTCCAGCCAGGTTGGTCGTGAAGCTGGTGGAAACCAGTTCCGCGGTGGCTTGGTTACCGTTGTAAATCGCGCCACCATCGGTCACGGCTTGGTTGGCCGAATAGGCTCCTTCGTTGATCGTGACCGCGCCGTTCTCGTTGTAAATCGCGCCGCCCTTACCGAACTGCGAACCGCTGGTCGCCGAGCCGGCGATGTTGTTCTGCAAATTGGAACGGTTGATCGTCGTCGAAGAGAGCAACGTCACGACGGCGTTCGCAGCATGCGCAACAGCGGTCGTACCACCAAAGCCGCGTGAGACCGTGAATTGATTCGTGGCAACGTTCACCACCGTGACTTGCATCTGTTCTGAATCAACCAAAATGATAAACGGCGCGGTGCTGGGGAAGGCTGTGACATTCACGAGCGTCAACGTGGCGACTGCATTGGTTGCCGCAGCTTGCAGAGATCCGATGATCCCGACTCGCGCGGCGATGAGCGAGACGGTGGCATTCACGGCGTGTGCGGCGGGATTGGCGACGCTGCGAATGACCGTGAATTCATTCGTGGCGACGTTCACCGCCGTCACTTGCATGTACTCCGAATCGACGAGGATCTGGAACGGAACCGTCGTTGGGAAAGACGCGACGCTGTCAACGGTGATCAAATTCACGATCGCGTTGACACCGACTTGCAACACGGCCGTAATCGGAGCGGAGGGAGCGGCGTTGAAGATCGCTCCGCCGTTGCCGTCAGCGAAGTTTCCTTGCACCGTGGCACCGTTCGTCGTGCCCACATCGGAATCGTTGATCGTGAGCGTGCCGAGGTTGCGGATCGCGCCGCCACTCCGCTCGTAGACCACTTTGCCGTTGATGAGCTCGACGCCGTTGAACGACACGTTCGAACCGACCGTGAGGTCGAACAGTCGGTCGTGAGACAGGAGGTCGATATCCGACTTGCCGTCGATGACCGTCCGCGGTTGTGGATTGCCCAGAATGGTTGTGGAATCGTCCTTGCCTTTGCCAAAGATCTGCACGCGGCCGGCACCCACGATGACGTCCAAGTCGCCGATCCGCGACAAGTCTTCGCCAACCTGGAAAGTCGCTGTGTCGATCGTCGCCGTAAACGGCACGACGATCGTCGCCGTTGTCGCGGTCGTCACCAACTGATTGCCATTGGCCAGACCGTCGAATGTCAGCACATACACGCCATCGCGGGCGGCTTGCTTGTTCGAGAAGGTCAGCTCCCACTGCTCGGCGGCGTTGCCGAAGCCGGGCACCGCGGTGACCGGCGTGCCGACCGGCGGCGCGAGCGTGGCTTGGCTCAGATCCACCAATTGCGGCCCAATGCCCGAACCATCGTCGAATGTCAGCGTGAAATTATCGAGCTTCACCCCGGCCACTCGTTCGGTGAACTGCAATCGAACCTTCGTGAGTTCGTCGACCCGCACATTGTTGTTGAGCGCGTTGGAAGACACGTCCGCGAGCCGCACGCCGGCAGATTTCGTCCAATTTCGCGTGACAATGCCGCCCGTCAAATTATTGCTCGCCGAATCCTTGATGGTGATGTTGGCTCCAACGGCGGGATTGAAAGTCAGCGCATAGTTGCCATTGAGCGCCGTGAGAGTCTGCAAGTTGATCGTGACTGCGGTGCGACCCGCGAAATTGATGCCTTCGTTCGTAATCGGTGTCACCACCAAGCCCGTGACCGCAGTACCGTTGCGTGTCAGCGTGAAATTGCTCGCAGAAACACCCGTCACCTTTTCGCTGAAGGTCACGGTCACGGTGCCTGCGTTCTGAATGAACTGATTGGTGATTGTCGCCGGAGTGATCGTCACCGACGGAGCAAAAGTATCTGTGCCTCGCACCCAATTCACATTGGCCGCCGCGGCCAGATTCAGATTCTCGATATCGCGAATGTTGACCGGCGTTGACACGCCATTGACGAGCACATTGGCCGTCGGATTGATCGTCAGGCTGTAGAGACCATTGGTCTGTGTCACGCTGGTCAGGCCGGTGTTCAGCACTCCGGCCGCGATGTCCGCCTTATTCTCGATCTTGTAGACCAAGTCGCTGACTTTGGTGAGCTGGAACGTAGCCGCCGGCAACGGAATCTGTGTCAGTGTTGGAACTCCACCAACCACCGTAGTCCGAGTGAAAAGGATGTGGGCCAGATCCAGACCCGCGACTCGCTCCGAGAACGTGATCGTGACCACGCCAACTCCGCCGGTCGTGATCGTCGCGAGCGGCACTCCGGTGATGCTGACCACCGTCGGAGCTGTTGTGTCTGCAACCAGACGCTTGAGCGAATAGACCTTGCCGTCGAGCATGATCGCGCTCTCGCCGCCCAAGGCGTTGGATTCCATGATCGCCGAACGGAGCGAGGTCTGACGCAAGCCGTCCTCCGCCAAGCCGTCACCAGGAGTCACGTCGATCGAATCGTCGGTCGTGTTGACGAAGAACGTGCCGAACTCGAAGGCTCCGACATCCACCGTGTTGAGGACGTTGGGACCATCCAGGAACCGCAGCGCACCGCGCTGATCCAGCGAAGTCGCATGGTTTTGATCCGTCACATTGGCATCCAAACCGCGGTCAATGGCCGGATTGGGTAGTAGTCCCGTGACATCGAACGCCGGCAAAGCGTGAGTTTGGGTCGGACCACCATTGTTCCCCAACGGCTGCAAATTCGGATTGACGTTGGGCTGATCGCCGATCCCGGTGAAGCCAACCGCCGTGCCCAGCGTCCTCACGAGATTGCCGCCAAGCGACACAAACGTGCCGGCAACATCGCTGGGAGTGGCCGCGGCATTCGTCAAAGTATTGTCGGAAACGATCGTGTTGCCGATCGTGACCGTGCCCAAGTTGCGAGAGATGCCGGCACCGACGTTCAACGACCGGTTGAAGGCGATGGTGTCATTGATCAGCCGTAAATTACCATCGTTACGGATACCGCCACCGGTCGCACTCTGCGCGGTGTTTCCCGAGATCGTTACCCCTTCCAGCGTTGCCGAGAACGTGGCCACGTTCATCAAAGCGCCGCCGTGACCGCTCGTGCCAGTCGTACGGTTTCCAGAGAGCGTGCTGTTGTTGATGAGCAGCGTGCCTGCATTGCGAATCGCACCGCCGGTCGCCACTGCGGTGTTGCCGGAGATCGTCGTGCGATTGATCGTCAGCGTGCCCGTGTTGTTGATGGCTCCGCCGTCGTCTTGCGATGTGCTGTTTCGGATGAGCGAATCCAGAATCGTCAGGTTGCCGGAGTTACGGACCGCTCCGCCATCTTCGCTGCCTGTCACCGCACCATTTTGAATCGTGACGCCTTGGATCGTGACCGTCACATTGGGCAGAATCTGGAACAGGCGGTCACGGTTGGTCGTCGTGAGTTGGTTGGCCAAAGCGGTGGCGTCGATGATCGTGACGCCGACACCCTTGCCGCGAATGACCAGGTTTTGACGGATGTCGAGATCACCGACCGCCGCGAAGTCTTCTTGCACACCCGCCAGCGACAGCGTGTACGTCCCGGCTCCCAGTTCGATGACATCGTCACCGGCCAAAGCGTTCGCTTCCTGAATGGCTTGCCGCAATGAATAGGCGCTGCCTGAACCAACCACTTCGTTGCCCTGGCTCGAATCGATGGAATCTCCCACCGTGCTGGGACGCATGGTGCCGTCCTTGAGCCAAGTCACGGTCTGCGGATTTTTCAACTCGACAGGGACCGCAGCCTTGTTCTTGATCAGACCATTCGCCAGCACCGTCAAGCGGTACGTGCCGTCCGTGCCGGTCAGCGTGCTGAGATTGATGCGATACTGGCTCTCGGTCACTTTTTGGACCGGGATATTGTCCAACGAAACGGGAATCGCCACTCCGCCCGTCGCTTGCCGAGTCAGCAGGAAGTTCTTCGAGGCGTCGGTCACATCGATTCCGGTGACGTTCTCCGAGAAGTTGATCGTCAGCGTGTCGACCGCGCGCAGCTTCGTGAACCCTTGCAGCGACGGGGCCGGGGTTGTCACCGTGACGCGGCCTTGGTCAATGAAGCTGGTGACTTGCGGACCCGACAGAGTGCCGTCTTTGATCCACACGATCTCGCTGGCGATGCCGGTGGCTGTCAGCGGATCAGAGTCATCCGACAACGAATTGCCGGTCAGATCCTTCAACGGCGAGACCGTATCGGGAGTGGCTGTGTTGGAATTGAGCAACCGCAATGTGTAGGTGCCGTCCACATCGGTCAGTCCGGAAGCGGACAGATCGACCGTGTAAGTGGTCGGACCGGTTTGAGTGATCGGAACGCTGCTGAGCGAGACTACGCGAGTCCATTTCCCGGTACCGGCAACATAAACACCATTGCCAGTTGAGCTGTTGAGTCTGAACTGATTCTGGTCAACGACGGTGATTGTGAAAATTCCGTTCGCGGCCGTATTTCCCGCAACGCCGCTGATCGTGACCTGATCGCCAGTGACCAACCCGTGCTTCACCGAGGTGATGACAATCGGCGAAACATTGGTGGCTCCCGTAATCGATCCACCGCGTGTCAACGTGAAGTCTTTGGCGTCGACCGAGCTATTGCCGTTGCTCAACTTCTGGAGCGGCTCGCTAAACGTCACCACAATCACGCCGGCATTCGTCCCGCGCGGACTGGTGATCGCGTCGATCGTCCCGGTCGGCGCGGCGTCTGGACCATTCGTCCAAATGTCTTGGGCCGCAACGTTGAATTGTCCCGTCGCCGGACCAACGGCATTGAGGGCGACGTCCTTGATCGTGCCATCCGCCAGCAGCGAGAGAATGTACGTTCCTTGATCGAGCGTGACTGACGACAGGTTCAAAACAAACCGCGTGTCGGTCTGCTGCGAGACCGTCAATCCTGTCAGAGAAACGGTGCGAACCCAACGTCCACCGCCACTGTAGATGTCACTCCCGATCGAGGAGTCGAGGCTGAATTGATCGTCGTCAATCTTCGTGACCGTGAAGACGCCGTTGGCGTTCGTGTTTCCTTGCACGCCGTAAATCGTGATGCGATCTCCATCGGCCAGTCCATGTGCCATCGACGTCACAACGATCGTCCCGCCGTTCGTCGCGTCGGAGATCGAGCCAGCCGTCGCAGCGGTGCCGTCGTCGTAGGCCAGGACATAATGTGCCGAGGCATCCAACGGATTCAGCGGATCGCCGGGATTCTCGAAGGTGACCTTCTCGCTGAAGATCGTGTTGAGCGCATCCACCGGAGTCTGCCGTGGGTCCGGCGCGACATCGACGATGTCCGCCAGCGGAGCCGCCACGTCCAGCACCCAAGACGTTGAAAAACTTGTCAGGAATGAGTTGCCGGCGATGTCAACGATGCCGGAGTTCAATGGATTAATGGTCAACCGATAGGTGCCGGGTGTTGCCGCCATTGCGAGCAAGTTCAATTCGTACTGGTCGCCCGCCAGTTCGAACAGCGGAAACAACACGGGCGAGGAAATGTCGATCTTCGAGGTGATCCCGGCGGTGTTGGTCAGCAACAAAGTGAAGTCGCTGTTGTCAACGCCGCTGACGGTCTCGCTGAAGTTGATGATGACTGAGGCCGGGTGCGCGTTCACCGGTGAAGTGATGGTGGTCGTCACCAGCGAATCAGCGACAGAATTCACGAAGGGCAGCGTCGTGTCCACAAGCCAAGTGTCGCTGTCGGCCACTTTCAAAGTGACCGCAGCCGCTGCCAAATGCGACGCTGAAGTGGTTCCGTTGAACCCTCGGGAGACCGTCAACGTTGCCCCAGTGACGGCGGTCACCAGCAACTGTTCTCCCTCGATCGCAATCACGAATGGTGCATCGCTCGATGCGAACAAGGGGAACCCGGCCAAACTGGTCAAAGTGACTTCAGAATCGCTGGAGCTGATGTCCGACTGCAAGGTGGATGCGACCGGTTCCGAGATGGAGTTTCCGGCCAAGTCCTGCACCACCGTGTTCAAATCGGTCGAGACCAACCGCAATTCGTAGGTGCCCGGAGCGCCTGACAGTTGGTTGAGATTCAGTGTGTACTGAGACGCGGTGACTTGCGTGACACCGATGCTGCCCAAATTGACTGGCTGCATCGACACGCCGTCATTGCGATACAGTTCGAAGTCCGCGATATCGATGCCTGTGACATCTTCGTCAAAATTGACCGTGACAACCCCGGCCGCCGAATTGCGAGGATCAGGTGTGATTGGCGAAATGGTCGCCGCCGGCCGTGACGTATCCACCGTGAAGCTGTAGTTCAACGCGTAGTCTTGCAACACGCCGTCGCCGTCAGTGACGCGCGTCAGTGGGTTCCCTTGGTTGTTGAACTGCAGATGCACGTCACGAATCGCGGTAAAAGTCGGATTCGAAGAATCCACCGCGAGCACTTGGAATTGATAGTCTCCGGGCAACGAAGTCACGGAGGTCAAATCGATGGTGAAGCTGCGGAACGCCCCCGGATTATTCGGGTCTTCAGAGCTATTCACCGGCGAGACTGCCAGACCTGCCAGCGAGACGACGGCATTGTCTCGCAGCAGCCGGAAGTCGGTGATATCCACGAACCGGACATATTCGCTGAAGTTCACCGTCACGGTACCAGGAGTGCTGTTGCCCAGCGTTGGAAAGTTGCTGACGCTGGGGGTCACAAACGTCGGCGAGTCGACGTTGGGAAAAGTGAACGTCCCTTGAAGAACGGTGTCCCAGATCATGTCGATACGACCATTGACGATCGCGACGATCGGGTCATCAAAATTGTCATCGCTGCCAGGCCCTGGCGCAGAAGGACTGTAGAAGGGAAAGCCTTCAGTCGTTCCCGATCGGTCGAATCCCGCTTCCACACGCAACGTCGTGGGCTGCGGTATGAAACGCTCATCAGAGCCCGGATAAACGAATGAAAAACCGTTTTCAATCGGATTGGGGATGGAATCCGTCGCCAAGCGTGTCGCATTTCTCGGACGAGTTCCGGAATTGAATGGCCCAGCAGGAGCTGTCGGCGGAAGCAACCGACGTTTGAAGACCGGTTCAGAGTTCACATAATCCGGAGCCGGACGGATCACATCCAAACCGTTGCCGGTATTCCCGGTGACGATCGCATTGATTCGAATCAACGGATCCAACCACATCCGGTCGATCCGGAAGGCAGTCGTATCCCACTGTCCGACTGTCGTCGGCGGAATGGTGGCAATGTAGGGGACCACTGCAAAATCGTTGCCGAAGTTGCCTTCCAGCGTGTTGTCCGTCACTCGCAAGTTGATGCGTCCATTTCCGGCCAAGTAATCACCGCTGTTATTTCCAACTTCGTTGGGGAACGTGGCGGCAAATGAGTTGTCACCTCCGCCGACAAGGCCCACACCATTACCCACGCCCGCTGCCAGAATGACCAAACCGCTGGCGTTGACATCCGATGTCCCGCCCGACTGACGCGGCGCGGGAAGGCTAATTCCATTGTCGCGAATCGTGTTGCGCGATACGTCCAGCATCATGTCTGGGGAATACAAAGAATCGTCGGTATCCGTTTCTTGAGTGACCCCCAAAAACTGTGTGGCCGCGTTGGGCACGCCATCTTGCACCTGTTCTTGATTCAAGGCCCCGGTGTTGACGACTCGGAAACCATCGAGTTCGTTGCCGACGATCGTGTTGCGTCCCTGTTCTGTCCCATCACCGAAACGGATTTGCATCGCACCGTTTCCGATGTTCAAGACGTCCACACCACGGCCTTCGTTGCTGTCGATGAAATTATTGATCGCCAACACATTGAGCACGTTCAGCGCTGCATTTTGCAAGGGAGCAAAGAGCGTCTCGAATCCCGTCAACTCGATGCCGTCACCTTGCTCGGCACCGTTGCGTTGTCCGGTGATCACGTTGTCGCGAATCGTCGCGCTGATGAGACCAGGCAATCCCACGTTGGTGGGCACGGTCGGGATACTATGCACCACTTCGATGTCGATCCCTTTGCCGATGTTCGCCTCAATCTGGTTATGCCGGATATCAATTCTCTCGCTGGCGCTTTGGAGAAAGAGACCGCTGCTGCTGTTGGTTCGGATGGTGTTGTCTGTGATTGAGACTGATCCGGTGGCTGTGCTCCGGTGGCTGCCTGGGATCGCGGTGACACCAAAAATCCGAATGCCGTTGCCCCCGTTGTTCTCGATGAGGTTGCTTTGCCCCTCTTGACCAATCACAAGCGGAGTGTTGATGCCCGTCACTTCGTCCGACAGACCATGACGGCCAGCAATGAGGATTCCGTTTTGGGAATTGTCGCTGATCGTGTTATTGATCCATGTTCCGCCGATCTGTCGTTTATCCGTTTCGAAATTGGCAAAGACGTCATTCAGATTGATGCCGTTTCCATTATTGAAACGGATCTGGTTATTCGTGATGTCCGCCAATAATCGCGCGTCCGCTTGTGTTCGCAGGTTGATGCCGTCGTCAATGTTTCCGATGTCTGTTCCATTGGCATCCACGCCGATGAAGTTGCTACTGATGCCGAAGTCCAACAAATCGAGGCTTCCATTGCGGGCGTCGATCAGGATGCCATTTCGGTTTTGGCCAAAAGTGTTTCCCGATACCGTGACGGCCCGTGTGTTGGCGCTCGAAGCAACCAGCTCAGACTTGTCTTCCCGCAGAAACTGCAAACCCGCGTGTGAGTTGTTCAGTCCATTGTTTTGGAAAGTATTGTTCAAGATCTGCAGATCCTGAACGATGGAAGCTTCCTGGCTATTGATCAAGACACCATTCGCCGCGTTGGGTCCAGCCAGACCACTACGTGTGACACCGATGAAGTTGCCTTCGATCAATGAGCTCTTCAGGATGTTGACTGCCCCTTGGTTGCTGTTGGTTCCTTCCAAAACGACCGAGAGGCCATCCGGAGTCGTTGCCGTCACGGTCGAGGCCACAGGAAAACTCGTCGAGTTCGTGATCTCGTTGTTGCGAATCACGAAGCTGCCAATCGCAGTGTCTTGCAACGCCAGAGAAACCGCACTTCCCTGACTACCGTTAATGGTGTTGTCTGAGAAATTCAGCGAGAAGGAATCCCTACTGACCAGAGTCGGTCTCACGGCGACGGTGACCGAGACACCTTCGCGACGGTTGGCAGCAGCACCACCGTCGATGATGTTGGCGGTGACGTCTGCCAAGAAACTCGTATCCGGACGACCCGTAACAACGATCCCCCGGCCGTTATTGGCGGTCAGCGTATTCTGCGTGATTCCGTTGGTATCGTTCGCAGTGCCATCGCCTTGAAAATCCAGGAGCAACGGGAGACCGCCGTTCCCAACCACAAACGGGCTGGTGGCAGTCGCCAAGACGGAAATGGCAGCGGCAGGATTGTTGGCGGTGCCCGACAAGTTGCTGATCGTGTTGCCTGCAATTCTGGCTCCGGCTGTGGTGACGCCGTAATTGCCGAGGTTGCTGTCAGTGAGACTCAACGCGATGCCATTGGCCGTTACGGCTCCGATACCGCTCGCACCGCTGCCAGTGATGGTGTTGCCGACAATGCGCAAATTGGTGACGTCTGATCGTTGCGTACCGACAGCATTGGTCGAGGTGGCGTTGATGCGAATCGCGTCACGAATCGTGTCGGTCACCGCAAATCCAGCAACGTTGAAATTCGGGTTATTTGAAATCGAGACGGTGCTCAATGGAGAGTCGGTGGTGGTTATCGCAACGTTGCGAAGGTTGATGTTTTCTTCGACACGTAGATCGCCCACAGTCGTGCGGTTCAAGGTGTAGGTGATTCCGCGAGCGCTCGGATTCGCTGCCCCATTCTGAATGCGGCTATTGCGGACGCTGGCCTGATCGATCGCCGCATACAGGATCGAATTCACTGACGTGACAACGCTGTAGCCTTCCACCGTCGAATCTGACAATGTCAGCTCGCCAATGTGCGTGGGCTTGCTGACGCTTTCCAGTGTGACGTTGACGCCACTGAAGTTTGTGCTGCCCGATCGGATATTCGAGTTCTGGATGCTGACATCGACACCCGTCGTGCTGCTCATATTCTTGAGGCCGATGTCCAGGCCGGTCCCTCCCGTGCCGGTAGGAGTCACATTGGTTTGATCGACGGCCAAAGACTGCAGAGCGACATTGTCCAACGTGATGCTGATGCCTTGTTGATTGGCTCCAGCCGTGATGAACACGTTGTCGATCGAGATGTGATTCAACCCCGTCAGATTGCTGAGATTGATACGAATTCCAACGCCAGCTCCGCTGATCACCGTGGATTCAAAATTCGCAGACTGCGAGACTCCGATCACCAAATCATCGTAGTCGGAGATGCCGTCGTTATTCGGGTCCAGCAAGCTGTTGGTGATGCTGATGCCGGGGGTGCTGGCTGTGCTCGTGAAGACGTTGGTGCCAGTCACCGGATTGATGTCGATCACGAGCGGCCTGATGGACAACAGCGACCGTTCTTCCAGCACTTCAGCCAACCGGGCATGACGCAGATTCTGCCGACGGGCATCGGACTGCTTACGGCGAGCGCGGCTCAAGCGATGACGAGTGAACGACTGACGCAAAGCGCGAATCCAAGACGTCAGCAACATAGAACTTCTCCCGATCTCTGGAGGCGTTGGGGCTTATCGTAGCGCGGACGGACTGTCCAGCGTCATCGGTCGGCCACGGGGTGCTTGCGAAGAGTTAGCTCAACAATCTTCACCACCCGGCAGAATCGTCACGATCGCTCGTGGTCGACTACTGACTGCCTGGTGGTGGCGTTGGCCCGCACCCACTGACATGCTTGACGATGACGAAACAGACCATCCGCGCGCAGGGCGCAGAGTGGCTAATACTGTTTCGTCAAATCGAAAATTGCACTTTTTGACGACTGGCGATTTCGCCACCGAGGAGCGATCTCCGCGGGTCCGCACCATCCACAACGCATCCTGTCGTTGGTTTCGCTTTTGAGCGTCGTCTCGCTCTTTTGCGAATCGTCAGATCAATGGACGAATCCCGTTTCGCAGGTTCGACCCGAAAAATCCGACTGACCGGTGTGAGTTCCAATCTTGTTGTGGCCCGCGTGCGCTTCCAATCGGAATTGCGGCATCAAAGTGACGAGCGACCTGATCGCAGTCAATCCCGCATTTTCTGAGTTTTCGATTTCACGGGAGGTTTGGTCGCTCTTTCGTACCTCGCCGAGCAGCAGTCTACCTCACGGACGACTGACTGTGATTCGCCGAGGCACCGTTCCGGCAGATTTAGCTTCTCAGGTCGAGCAACTTATCGAAGAGATCGCCGTAAGTGGTCGAAGGGAAAGTGAACGCTGTGTTGATTTCAGCAGACAAGTCGGTCAGCACGTCGAAGCCGGCTTGACCGATCAGAGTGTCCTTCTCGCCGATGGTGATACCACCCACCAGCGTGTCTTTATCAGCGTCGTACGATTGCGGGTTCAAGGGGTCCGGATCGTAGCCGCCGCTGGTGAAGTCTCCTTCAAACAGCAAGTCAGCACCGGCTCCGCCGTTGAGGGAGTCCTTGCCAATGCCGCCAATCAGCGTGTCGTTGTTGTTATTACCGCTGATGGTGTCATTTCCGGCTTCACCGTCGATGGCGTCATCTCCGTCACCACCGCTGATGCTGTCGTCGCCAGCTCCACCGAGGATCGTGTCATTGCCTTTGCCACCACTGATTGTGTCACCCTTGACCTTGCCACTGACGACTGGAGTGAACTCGTCACCGCCGTCGATTTGGTCGGCACCCGCGCCGCCGGTGAGTTTGTCCTGTCCGGCCAAGCCTCTGATGGTCATGGTTCCGGCAAATGTGCCACCGTTAATCGTGTCGTTGCCGGATGTGCCGGTCAGTTCGGCAACTTCGATTGTGTTGATGATCAGCTTATCGCTGCCACGGCCCGACATCGTCGTTGGAGTCATCGACAGGCTGGAGACGCCTGCTTCCACGATCGTGTCAAGGAGGCCGGCTCCACCGTTGAACGTGTCGTCGCCGAGTCCGCCAGTCAGCGAGTCATCGCCACCGCCGCCTTCCAGAACGTCGGCATTCGTTCCGCCGATTAACTTGTCGGCACCGTCGCCACCTTGCAGCGTCGTCTTGCCGGTAAAGAGGTGGGCATCCAACGTGTTTTCGTCGTCGCCGCCGACCAGCTTCGCAGTCTCGATCGCGATCAGATCATCAGTTCCCAGGCTGCTGAGTTGAGTCGGTGATAAGAATGTGAAGTCCACATTACCTGACTCGCAGACTTGGTCGATGTCCAAACCGCCATTGAGCTTGTTCGTGCCTCCATTCCCGCTCAGCGTGTCATTCCCCGCGTCTCCCGACAACGAGTCGTCGCCATCGCCGCCGATCAAAACGTCGTTTCCAGCTCCGCCCTGCAACGTGGCAAACCCTGTGAAATCCTTAGCATTCAGTGTGTTATTAGAGGCACCGCCGACGAGAAACGCGAAGAAAATACTATTCAGAGTATCCAATCCCAGCCCGGACAAGCTCGAGTCCGTGAGCACAAAGTTGACGTTGCCAGTTTCCTTGAGCGTGTCGGTGCCACCACCACCACCGTTGATCTCGTCGTCGCCATCGCCACCGGTCAGCACGTCGCCATTTCCGCTGCCGGTCAGGATATCGTCGCCTCCGGCACCGTTGATCGTCGCTTTACCGCCAAAGCCCGTCGCGTCGATCTCGTTGCCGCTCGATCCACCGGTCAACACCGCTAATTGGAAGTTGCTGACGACAGAATCGGTCACGGATCCAACAGTGAGGCTGGTGTTGTTGAGTGCCATATTCTCGTTGGCCGTTTCGACCAACGTGTTGAGCTCTAAAGCGCCTGAGCCACCGTCCATGTCGTCGCTGCCGAGTGAGCCGGTCAGCGCGTCGTTGCCCGCTTCGCCGCGAAGGACATCGTCACCGCTCCCGCCGATGAGCGTGTCATTACCGGCGTCTCCCAGCAATTCCAGGTCACGACCGAAGGCGGTCGTCGCTTTCAACAAATCGTTGCCGGTGCCCCCCTGCACTGTCACGGCCGGGCCGCTGCTCGGATCCTCAATCGAATTGAAGGTGACGCTGTTGTTGCCATTGCCAACATCGATCGAGAGACCCAACAGAGTCGGAAAGAACACGGTGGGCGACGTGCTAGATGAAAACTTGCTGACGTGATTGGTCAGAACCCCGTCATCCGAGACGGTGACGACGTCAGATGCAGAATCGAAAACGAATTTCAACTCTGTCGCAATGACGCTGGCCTCGAACCTGATCGTTTCCACGTCGAGCAGTTCAATCGGCCCAAAAACGGAACTCGGATCGGTGATCGACGCGGAGTTCGCCGAACTGAATTCCGTTTCGAGTTGATCGAATGCGTTGGCGTTGTTGGCGTTCACAAACTTAATCGTGTCGTTCAGACTGTCCCCATCAAACACCAAGCCGCCAGCGGGTACGAAATCGCCGCCCGAATAATCCAGCGTCAAAACGTCTGTGAAATTCGAGCGTCCGGTGACGTAAATATCGGACACAAAGTTCGGATCCTGGGCCAGCATGACGTCCTGTCCCGTGCTGGAGTTGCGAACGTGCAACTTGTCGCCGATCCGCACGAGGGTCAGCCCGGCCGTGCCGACCCAATTTTCAGGTTCGATCGCCAGCGATTCGAAGTCGTCCTCCAAGCTGACCACAATCGTTGCTGTCTTGGAGAGTCCGGTCGGCGCAACCAGGCTGTTGTCGGCAACCTTGACCATCAGCGTGAAGGTTGGCTTCGTTTCAAAGTCCAACGCCGCAGAATTGGCGACTCGCAGGACTCCGTCGCTATCGACGGAAAATGCGTCGTCGGTATTGCCCGACAGGATGCTGAATGACAGCAGATTCGTAGGCGTATCAATGTCTTTGAAATCAAGTGTCAGAACTTCGGTCCCATCTTCTGAATTCTCAAGGATGGATGACGTGTCGTCGGCGAGTGTCGGTGCGTCATTGACCGGGTTGATCGTGACTTTGAACGTTCGCTCAAAGAAAGCTACATCCCCATCGATCGAAGTATCGTCGGTGACTCGGACGGTGATATTCACTTCGCCAAAGGCGTGAGCAATCGGAACAAGCTCGAACGATGCTGTCACAGTGTCTTGATCGATTGTGATTGGCCCAAGGCTGGGAATGATCAATTCATTGTCACTGGTGACTTCGATCGACACGTCTTGCGACGATTCGGTTCCCCCTGGCCCCTCTGAGATTCCGGCCAGTGAAATCAAAATCGGAATCTCAATCGGTTTTTCGTCCCTGATGACATCAGAGATCGGATCGAGAGTCGGCGGATCGTTGGTGGCGATGCTCGCGACTTGGTAATTGAACGTCTTGGTGACGGATGTCCCATCGGCGTCCGTGATTACCACGGTGATGAGAGTCGTCCCGGACACTAACGAAGGCGGCAAGACACTATCAAATTTCAGGACAGCGGTCTGGAGCGCGAGACTGGGAGGAGTCAACGGGTCTTGTGTGAAATCAACTGGGATCACCGTGTCGGTGAGGAACGCTGAACTGTCGTCATTCGCCGCGGTGGCGGTGATCGACAAGATCTGGGAATTCAAGTCGCCGTCACTAATGCCACTCAGCGTCACATTCTTATCAACAGAGACTCCCTCGATGAAAACGAAGTCGGAGGGCGGGTCCAGTTTCGGAGCGTCAGAAACGTTGTTGACGTTGACCAGGAAGTCGCGGACGAACACCGCGTTATCAAACGACGTCCCTTGAAACACAACTTCGCCGCGTGTGTGAGCGACACCTGACGGACGAGCGGCCACCGTCAGAATGTTCCCGGCAACGCCCGTGACCGTCATCACTTCGTTGCCAATCTTGATGGAGAAACTCGGCGAGGCGCTCGTTGGGAAGCCAGCGGCATTGGTCAGCGTGACCGTAGTCACGGTGTCGTCGATGTCCGTTGCCAGGAATCCGGACGTCCCGAGCACACCGTCTGGGCCAGAGTCCTCGACGGCCACGCGAATCGTTGCTGAGCCAAACAAATCCCCCCTGGGCGTGTACCGCAGAGTCCCGTTCGGATTCGCCGACGAGTAATCCACCGCCACATTGGAAATCAGTGCTGACCCGACGAAGTCCACTGTGGTTCCAGCGGTGGGTGTGCCAGCGACGGTTCCGTTGGCACGACGCAGCACCGTGAACGTGTTGAACGCCACGACCGGACTGGCGGTCGCAACAGCATGGCTTTGCTCCAAAGTTCCGTCTTGCGCACGATCCACTGTCAAGACGTTGCCGGTCTTGCCAGTCACCAACATGACTTCCGAATCGATTCTGATCTTGTAAGGGGATGTCAGCGTCGCGTTTGGGAAAGCGGCGGCATTGGTCAGCGTGACCGTGAGGGCTCCCAACGGTACGGCCGCGAACAGGGAATTGGTCGGCGTGCCCGTGACCGTCATTTGTTCCGCACCGACCTGAATCGTGAAATTCGGCGTGGCGCTTTTCGGAAACGCCGTGACGTCGTCCAAGGTGATCGTGTTCACGAGCTTCGAGGTCACATCGTTCGCAAGCGTCCCTCCCAAGAAAATCGGTCCCAGAGAATCCGACAAGACCAACGGCGTGACTTTCAGCTTCTGTGACTCCAGCGATCCCGCCGTGATGCCTGTCAGCGGAACGGAGTTCTCACCGGAATCTTCCAGAACCAGTTTGGTCACTGCGGCACCGACGGCATGCGCGGCGGCCGTGGTTCCGTTGGCCTTTCGCTGCACCGTAAACGTTTTCCCCGAAACCGCCGTGACGGTCATTTGTTCGTTGTCGATTTGAATCGTGAAATTAGGCGTGCCGCTCGTTGGAAACGCCGCAGGGTTGGCCACGGTGATCGTGTTGATGGTCGGCGAGACGACCGCGCTGACCGCAGAGGCCAGCGTTCCTGTGGGCAAAACGAAAGTCACTGCAGCATCGATGGCGTGTGTAGCGGCCACCGTTCCGTTGGCTTTTCGAACCACCGTGAATGTTTTGCTCGGACCCGTACCCGAAACCTCCGTGACGGTCATTTGTTCGTAGTCGACTTGAATCGTGAAATTGGGGGTGGCACTCGCTGGAAACGCCGAGGCGTCGGTCAGAGTGATCGTGGTCGCAGTCGGCAACGTCACTGCGACATCCAGCTTGTTGGCTGGCAAAGCGATGGTCACAACGGCACCGGCAGCGTGCGTCGCTGCGGTGGTCCCATTGGCATGACGCAACACCGTGAAGATGTTGCCAGAAATCGCCGTGACGGTCATTTGTTCGTTGTCGACTTGAATTGTGAAATTTGGCGTGCCGCTCGCTGGAAACGCCGCGGCATCGGCCACGGTGATCGTGGTCACGGTGGGCGAGATGACGGCACTGGCAAGCGTGCTGTTGGGCAACGCCAGCGGATTGAGCGTTGGCAGATCATTCACCGCGGTGACGTTGACAACGATCGTCTTCGTTGTGGTCGCGTTGTCGGACAACGTGGCGGGATTTTTGTCCAAGCCGCCGTCCATGATTTTGACCGTCAGAGTCGCGGTCCCCGATTTGTTCGCAACCAGCGAGAAATTGAGCGTCGCATTGCTGTTCGGTGCCGTGTAGGAGACCGTGGGATTCGGGATCAACGTCGTGTTGTTGCTGGTCGCCGAAATCACCAAGTATTTCGAGAGATTCAACGGATCGGACGGCTCGAACGGCCCCGCGTCGATGCCATCCAGGTTGATCGTCTGCGCCAGAGCATCTTCGAGGATCGCCGGCAACGTGATCTGCGACACGAGCGTGACCGGAATGCCGTTGATCGTCGTGATGGTCGGATTGTCGTTGACCGGGTTCACAGTCACGTTGAACATGCGCGAGTTCGCGAGATTGTCCGCCGCACTGTTCGGTGCTGTTATGGTGGTGCCCACTAGTTGATCTTGCAAAGTACCGTTGACTTGGCGGATCACTGTGAAGGTGGTTCCAGAGGTCTCGATAACCGTCATCCGTTCTTCGCCGATGAGGATGTCGAAATCATCGGCGCTGTTGCCTGCGGACGAGGTCGGGAAGCGCGAGGCATACGTCACGAAAACGAGGGTGTCTCCGGACGCTGCGGTCAGGGACGCGGCCAGTTTGTCGATCCCCAAAATCTGGTCCGGGCCACTGTCAGTGACGGTGACCGTCACTGATGCCGTTCCAAATCGATTTGCGCCCGGCACAAACGTGAGCGTGCCGGTTGTCGGCGGCGTTAGCCCGCCGCTGGGCTGATCGTTGGCGGTATTGTAGTTCAGCGTCAGGTTCGAGATCAAAATTGCCGTGACGTTGATGGAACCAGTCGATCCATCATGCTCGCCGGCGGTGGTTCCGTTGATTCCACGAATGACCGTGAGTTCGTTACCCGTGATGTCCGTGACTTGCATCTGTTCCTGTTCGACCTGAATCGTAAACGGCTTGGCGGGCAATGTGATCGGATTGACGAGCGTCAATGTCGTATCAGTTCTCAACAGCTTCGAAGTCAATGTGCCGAGAACCCCCTGTCCACTCACGGTATCCGCTGTGGCAACCGTCACCAGCAAATCTTGAGTGTTCGCGTCATTATCCGTGATGCCGGACAAGCTGAACGCAGGCAGCACTAATGCGGCCAGGTTGTGAGTTGTCTTCGTCGTGTTGCCGAAACCTCGAGTGACCGTCAACGTGTTTCCCGATATGGCCGTAACCCGCAGTTGTTCGGAATCGACCTGGACGGTGAACGGCACTACTTTCGGAAACACACTGCCGTTGACGACCGAAATCGTTGTCTGGATGTTCGTGATATTGGCCGCGAGAGAACTCGATCCGTCTTCGTTGATGATCAAATTGGGAATGGAATTGATCGTCGGCACATCGCCGATCGGGGCGACGGTGACTAGCAACGTTTGGAAAAACGTCTCATCGATCTCCAGAGGAAGCTTGAAGTCGTTGTCCGCTCCGCCATCGAAGACCGTGACGGTGATGTCCGCTGTCCCGGACATATTGGCCGTGGGGGTAAACCGAATGGATCCCGCCGTATTGCCGTCCGTGTAGACCACAGTGATCGGACCCGTCAAAGCGGGATTGGTAGAGACCGCTTCGATTCGCAAATGCTGACGTGCTCCGGCCCCTTCGCCGTCGGTGATGCCGCTCAGCGAGATGATCTGTTGGCCGGAACCTTCTGGAATCGTCAGCGTGCCGGCAGTGGTCTGATTGATCACATTCAAGGTCGGCGGATCGTTGACCGGCTTCACCTGGACCACGATGTCGCGCGTGATGGTCAAATTGTCGAAGGACTTCGGATGCACCACCGTGTCTTGCGCGACGTGTGCAGTCGCTGTGGTGCCGTCGATTCCGCGCACCACTGTCAGGTTGGTGGCCGTAATGGCCGTGACCCGCAGAATCTCGCTGCCGATGCGAATCTTGAACGGCAGCACGACACGATCATTGGGGTTGTGAGCCGCTGCGGTGGTTCCGTCTTCTCCGCGAATGACCGTGAACGTGTTCATGTTCACGCCGGTGACCGTCATCACTTCGTTGTTGATCTGAATCTTAAACGTGTTGGTCAGCGACGGGCTCGACGGAAAAGCAACCACGCTGCTGAGCGTGACCGTGGTTGCCGTCCGAGAGACTGGCAACATCAGTTTGTCGGTGGGAATCGCGGTATAGATGGAAGTATCGGCCACGGAAATCAATGTGGCGGTGGCCGTCGCATCCGCGCTCAAGACACCGGCAGTTCCCAATTGGAGGTCCGGCCCGCCGTCGGTCAACGTCAAATGAAACACGTCCGAACCCGAAAGCTGAGCGGTCGGTTTGTAATTCAACGGGGCCGAGTTGGCGGCAATCGCACCGACATTCAGGATGCCCGTTGGCGAGACGAACAATCCCGTGTTGGTGTTCGACACCGTGAGGTTCAACGGCTGAGCTTCAGCGCCTCCCGCGGTGACTTGCGTCAGCGTCAGAAAATCTAAGAGGGCGTCTTCCTGAAGTGTGATCGACGACGGAGTCGCTCCGAGTGTCGGAACTTCCGAGACATCGAATCGGAACGTGATGCGTCGCTTGCCGTTGTCCGCAGTCGTGTTCAAGTTACCATCCACGCCGGCATCTTCGACCGTCACTTCGATCAACGCCGAGCCGGTTTGCCCGGGAATCGGAGCCAACTTCATGGTGCCAGTGGTCGCCCCATTGCTGTAGACGATGGACGGATCCGGCAGCAGTAGCAGATTGCTGCTGATGGCGGTGACCTTCAAGTCTTGGCTTTCACCGCCACCGGCGGAGATTCCCGTCAAGCCCAGGGTGATGGGGCTGGAATTCTTTGGGATCGACAGGTCAGGGAAGGGATTGATGGTTGGCAAATCATTAGTGGGCCTCACCGTGATGTGAAAAACTTTCACGGTGACGCCATTGTCACCCAGTGTCGAAAGCTTCCGATCAAATCCGGAATCGATCACCGTAACGGTGACGTTTGCTTCTCCGAAACGGTTGGGATTGTTGGTGATCGCCAACGCGGCGGATGAATTGGGCGACGTGTAATTCACGACGGGATTGGGCACCACGTCTGGATTGTCGCTGACCGCGAGAACCGTGAGATCCTGAACTTCACCGTCAAAGCGTCGGCCTAAATCGGGATCCACCACGGCGGTAGCCGGTGTGAGCCCAAAATCGATCAATCCCAAACCCGGCGACGGCACGCTGTTGGACGTCATCGGGAGAATGTCCAGCCCTGCATAGACTCCGGCGAACTCGACCGTCACGGGCACCCCTGGCAAGTCGCCGCCCGTGGATTTCACATCAGCGGCGGTGATCGACTGAAGGCCGATCAGAGCGTCGTTGACACTCAAGGCCCCTGAAATCAACTCAAAAATCGGCGCGGTCGGACGGCGTCCAACGATGGTCAATGCGTTCGGATTTAGAATTCGTTGGTCGCCTTTCTCCAGCTCGAAGATTTGAATTTGAGGGCGGTTTACCCCAGTCCCCAGATTGTTCGCGCCAACCGCGAGCGGCGGGTGATCGAAGTCGGGTCGATCCACAAATTCGACCATCCAACTCGATTGCGAAAAGACCGTGACGATGACGTCAACCAAGTACGGCGGACGGTTATTCGCGGTGTTTGGCCCAATCACAGTCTCGAGCGCAGCTTCGATCGCGTCTCTGGTAGTCACTCCGCTTGGATCGAGTCCGTCGTAAGGAATGTTTACCGTGGTATAGGGGCCATTCAATCCCGATAAAGGAGGTTGATTGCCCTGCGTGTATGTCAGTTGAAATGTCGGGTTCGCGCCGCTTGGGGTTCCAAAAATGGAGATAAGCTGTCGCTCATTGTTGAGCAGCCCCGTGCTGGACGGCAGTCCCGGAATGAAGCCCGGGCCCGGTAGATTAAAAGGATTGCTGTTCACGCTAATGGGGGGCACATCGGTGTTGGCATATTGTCCGGTGAATTCCACAGTGACAGGTGAACCCGGCAATGGTCCACCTCGCACAATCACGTCACCCGGTTGGATATTCTGCAGACTCTCCAAGGCGGTTTGGATTGCGGTTGCGGTTGCGGGTAAATCCACCACAGCGGACAGCGACGTGACTCCATTAAATGACAACAAGAATTGTCCGCTGCCGCTGAAATTCGAGCCGTTGAGTTGAAGCGTTTGAATTTCGTTCGCACTGAGGCTTGTACGATCGACCGTCAGATCGTCGAGGTTCTTGCGGCCCAACTGATTGACGAACTCAATCGTGACTGACTGCGTCAAGCTGATGGGTCCGCCTAAGACTTGGATGTTCGAGGTATTGCCCACCAAGGGCAGTCCGCCCAAGGCACCCTGAATCTGGCCCGCCGTGGCGTTATAAGTGATCGGCGCGGTGATTTGCAGACGTGAAATCTGGGCTTGATCTTGATGAGCGGTGATCGCCGTCCCATGAATGCCGCGTGTCACCATGAACGAGTTGTTGGTCGAGACATAGGTCACTCGCATGTCTTCGTTATCAATTCGCACGTCGAACGACTTGAGATTGGCTGAAAGAGGCGGAAACATTGCCGCATCCGCCACATTGATCACCGAGTCAATCTGAGTCACCGTCGGAAACGTCGCAGTCAATCCATTGCCATGAGAGGCAAGCAAAGTTCCGTTCACACCCCGGACGACCGTCAATTGATTGCCGGAAACATCAATGACACGCATTTCCTCGTTATCCACGCGGATCATGAACGTGCTGACGACCGGGGCTGCGGCGCTGTGTGGAACAGCCGTGGCTGCGTCGCGCACGACAGTCAATGTGGTCGTGGTCGTGTCCGTGGGCATGTCGTAGCTGGAGACGGCATCCGTCACCACCATCACTTCGTCGCCGATCTGAATCGTGAATGGAACGGTGAGCAACGAAAATGGCGAGGGATTGTTGCCAGCCGTAACAGTCAGTGTGATGACGGAATCGGAGGGGATCACTGACACCCCCAAAGTGTCTGCGAGAATCGTCGGTAAATTGCTGACATCTAAGACCGGAAAAATGCTGGTATTTGAGGCATTGAACGGCACAGAGAAGGACACCTGATTATCGACGTCCCCGGTAAGCCGAGTGGGTGTGAGTGCCGCCAGCCCCGACGGGTCATTCACTGAGGTTGTCCGGAGTTCAATGACACTTGCGAAATCGGGGTGTGCGGTGGCCACAGTCCCGTGATAGCCACGCTGGACAGTGAGCGTCTTGTGATTGGGATTTCCCGTGACGGGAGTCGCAATCACGTCGGTGACGAGCATCTCCTCAGCGATCAGCAGACCCACATCGACAGAACTGGGATGCACGGCAGGCAAAGTCCCATTGAAACCGCGAGTGATGACCGTGAGCGTGCCTCCCCCCGCATCCGTCACGAGTATCTGTTCCTGTTCGATTTGAATCGTGAAATTGCCCAAGGGAAGAGTGGGGGGAGGGTTCGTCAGCGTCAGCGCTGGATCGCCGGGGTTCAGGGTTGATGTCAGTGTGCCAATGAGGCTCGACCCGACAGAAATCACATACGGCGCGGCCTGCGGGAAGCCGATCGTGTCATCCACGTTGAAGGTGGTTTGTGAATCGTTGATCGCATCTTCCAGACTCGTCACAGCCCCAATGTTGTTGGCCAGAATCAGTGTGAAGCTGCCGGCGTTCGCGTCCGCCGACAAAAACAACGTCTCATTGCGGCTGAGCGACGCCGGCGCGTCGTACGGAATCAGGTCGGTCGTGTACGACTGGGTGCCGTTGTCAAACGTCAGCGTGAAGGAGCCGTCGTTGACCGGAGATGCCCCCACGGGGACCAGGCTGACCAGTTGCTGCTCATTGCCGATTGGAGACGAGCCGCCACCAGGTGTGATGCCCGTCAAGGTGATCGACGGGAAGACGATCGCGCCCAGGCTATGGGCCGCGACCACCGTACCGCCGATTCCGCGAGTCACGGTGAAGAGATTGGGATTTACGGTGTCGATCGCCGTCACGAGCATCTGTTCCGAATCGACCATCACGGTGAATGGCACGGCCGTGGGAAACAAACTCGCGTCCGTCAAAGTGATCGTCGTCTGCAACGTCGGCTGAATGCCCGTGACGATCGCCGCAAGCGGACTGGCAGCGTCCTCATTGATCGTGATATCCACAATATTGTCAACGGTCGGCGGATCATTGACCGGGATGATCGTGACTCGGAATGTTTCAGTACGCGTGAAATTGTCGAGGGTGTCATCGAAATTTGTGACCGTGACATCGCCAGTTAGTGGGTCGTACGACTTGCCCACCTTGTTGTCGACACCGCCGTCCTCGACGGTGACTGTGATCACCGCCTCGTTGTCTCCCAAGTTAGTGATGGCAATGGGAGCTCCCTTGACGGGAGAAAATTGCAAGGTTCCGATCTTGTCCATGGCGGCGGTGTCGTATTGGACGATCGGCAAACCGGTCAGGAAATAGTTCGTGGAATCGGCATAGATCAACCGTTGTTGTCCGCCATTGAAAGGATCATCGGCTCCGCCACCCGCGCTGATGCCGGCGAGCGGAATGGAAACCGACGGTGTGTCTTCCTGAATCGAAATGTTGGGGATGGGGTCCAGGACTGGCTTGTCGTTGAGCCAAATCGGAACATCCAGACTGTTGAAGCCGTCAGTGATCGTGATCGTGGTTTCCCCGAACAGAGCGGGGCCGGGAGCAAATCGGACATAGGCCAAGGAAAAGCCAAAGAGACTGCCGGTGCCGAATTCCTGAGACACATCCAGGAAGGTTCCATTCGCGTTCTGTAAATTTTGAGCGATGCTGGTGTCGTTGGTAAACGCGAACAGATTTGAAACAAAACCTCCACCTCCACCACCACCTCCGCCGCCTCCGCCTCCACCAAACCCGCCCAAAAACAGAGTGATTTGCGATTCATCCATGAAGGCCGGGGTTTCCGTCGAGTCAAATGGCGTGGGTTCAAAAGTGACCTGTGACGCATGGGATAAGTTGAGCGGCGACACTGGATTCAAGGGACTCCCCGGAAAGGCGAAGCTGCTCACCAGCAACGCTCGTTCTTCCAGAGTCTCACCGGACTGCGGCGTCGGAGCACGACGGTGCCGTCGGAGACGTGAGTCACTCAAACGCGGGGACAAACGGATGGTCTCTTTGAACGACTCAAGCCATGAAGACAGAAACATCGAGTGACTCCCTGACGTTGCGAGAAGCGCAGCCGGACACGTTCAAGAAAAGATCATCGAACGACGCTGCAACTCCATCATGTTGGCCCGCGTGGACACAGCATGTCCTCGCTTGTCCAAAATACCCGCCTGTTGGGGGGTGGGAAAGGTGGCTCCGGCAAATTTCTCCACGTTGCCGTCCGGGATGCCACGACACAGCGGGAACGCCGATATCGACACGTTGAGAGGTTTTGTCAGTCCCGCCTGTCGCAGCGCTTGGCGAAGTCCGATTGGCAGCATTCCAGAGACTCGCACCAAATTTGGCTCAAGTCCCGGTTTCATCAATCACAGCAAAAAACCGGGGGCATGCTGTTGACTCCGGATGCGTCCACCACGATTGGAGGATCGCTCGTTGCCGCTTGTCAGAGCCACCTGTAGATTGCTGTGCATGTCGCTGCGTCGTTCGATTCAACTCCTGCAACTTCCGATCCCGCAACCCGGTTTAGAGCCGGCCAAGGGAAACGTGCCGCTCGCTGCCGGCTACCTGAAGATGTACGCGCGACGGCGAGGGTTGGAGGAGTTCTATGACATCGAACTCTTCGCGCCGCGGCTAGCCAACACGCTGAGCGATTGCGGGCTTGTCGAGGAAATCCTGGCTCGCGATCCGTGGATGGTCGGGTTCACCTGCTACTTGTGGAACATCGACCGGACGCTGTGGATTGCGTCTCGGCTGAAGGAACGGCGTCCCGATCTGCGGATCATCATCGGCGGCCCGGAAATCACCGCCGATAACGCCTGGGTCTTGCAGCATCCAGCGATCGACTTCGCCGCGATCGGCGAGGGAGAACAAACCTTCGCCGAACTGCTGACCGCGCTGCGGTTCAACAATCACCCGCGCGAGCCGATCGCCGGGCTGTACGTTTCGATGGGCACCGTGCTCGGACCGCTGCCGGGATTTCGTCAGCCGTTGGCGAGTCTCGACGAAATCAGTTCGCCGTACCTTGAGGGAATCCTCGACGCGGCTGACGAGGAGATGCTGCTGCTCGAAACGATTCGCGGCTGCATCTTCAAGTGCAAGTTCTGCTACTACCCCAAGAGCTACGACGACCTGTATTTCGTCTCGCGCGAGAAGATCATCGCCAACCTGCAATACGCGCGGGAGCGAGGGGTCAAAGAAGTCGTGCTGCTCGACCCGACATTGAATCAAGCCCGCAATTTCGCGGAGTTCGTGCGATTGCTCGCCGACCAGAATCCCGACCGTCAGTGGCAATACTTCGGCGAACTTCGAGCCGAGGGACTCACCACCGACATCGCGAAACTGCTCCGTGAGGCCAACTTCAACGAGGTCGAAATCGGCCTGCAATCCATCGACCCGTTGGCGATGGAACTGATGGACCGCAAGAACAACATGAAGTCCTTCGAGCGTGGCGTCGGTGCGATGCTGGACATCGGGATCAAAGTCAAAGTCGATCTGATCATCGGCCTCCCCGGCGACACCCCCGACTCGGTTCGTCGCAGCATGCACTACCTGCGTGACACCGGGTTGTACTCCAGCGTGCAGGTTTTCAATCTCGCGATTCTGCCCGGAACCGCCTTTCGCCAAGAGGCGCAGATGCACGGCCTGCAATACCAGTCGCGATCGCCGTACTACGTCCTCAAGACGCCGACCATCGACCTGCGGACGATGTACGAATTGATGGAAGAAGCCGAAGAAATCTTCGACACGGAATTCGACGCACTCCCGTCACCGGCCGAACGCCGGGAGCCGGTGGCCGACAGCCGCGATACCGTTTTCTTCAGCCATTCGGTGAACTTCGACAACCCTGTACGGACATCGCTCCCTTCCGCCGCACAGCGCAGCGGCGCGTTTGAATTGCTCTTGCAAGCTGCCGACTTTCGGCAACACCGCGACGAAGCCTGCGGTCTGATCCGGCAGTTGTTGGAGGACAACCCGCACTCGACGCTCCGCATCGTGCTCGAACCGAACGGCGATCCGGCCTCGTTGACGATGTCCTTCCTGCAAGCGATCCGCACCGCTTGTTTGCAAGACCCATCGTATCTCGATCGCTTCTACTCAATGCAGCTCGGCCGCCCGAAGGGAGCGAAACACATCGTCATCCGGTTGCCATGGGTCGCCCGCAATCAGGCCGGGCTTGATTGGATCGACGACGTCGGCCAGTTCGCCTCGATCGTCTGGACCGGCGAGAACATCCCGTCGGAAGACGACCTGAGCGAAGAACTCGAAGCCCACGAGTTCGTGCTGGCGTGAGCGAAGTAGAACGGACGCCTACGTCCGTTCGATTGACCGGACGTAGGCGTCCGGTCTACGACACATGACCGCTCACTCGCCCCGACAGTAGCACGTCACCGTCGAGCACCTCGACCCGCTGGTCGTCCAGCAGCCGCGCCTTCGACAGCGGATCGCAGCCCTGGCCGCCGACTGGGCCGGGGGCCGTTTGGCCGCCGATCAATTTCAAACCAACGAAGACCTGCACTTCGTCGATCAAATCGAGATCGGCGAACGCTCCCAAGATCGCCGCGCCCCCCTCGATCAGGACGTTCGTCATGGCTCGACGTCCCAATTCGGCCAGCACCGCGAGCGGTTCGACCGGCCGAATCTTTTTGAGATCTTTGGCGGTTGCGGGCGCAGCGGTCTGATCCGCCTCGGCACCCAACACGCAGACCTCCGCACCCGCCGCACGCAAGCGAGCGACATTTTCAGTGGGAGCATCCGGGCCGGCGAGGATCAGCAGCGGAGCGTCGTTCGCCGTTCGCACCAATTGCGAATCCGTCCGCAGCGACGCGATCGAATCGAGCACCACGCGAGTCGCGACTCGCGGCCCCGCTGGCCGAGCGGTCAGCAGCGGATCGTCGCGGCGTGCAGTCTCGGCTCCGACGACGATCGCGTCCATCCGGCCGCGCAATTGGTGAGCGACGGCTCGCGAGGATTCATTGCTGATCCACTTCGAGTCCCCCGAGCCGGTCGCGATCTTGCCGTCCCAGCTCATCGCCCATTTGGCGATCACCCACGGAAGACCGGTCGTCAGTCGCTTGGCGAACGGCGCGGTGAGCCGCTTCGCCTCCGCTTCGAGCATTCCGACCTCGACCTCGACGCCGGCCGCTCGCAGCTCGGCGATGCCGCCTCCGGCAACTTGCGGGTTCGGATCAGTTCGCCCAACGACAACCTTGCGGATTCCGGCCGCGAGGATCGCTTGCGAACAAGGGGGCGTCTTGCCGAAGTGACAGCACGGCTCCAACGACACGAACAGCGTCGCGTCCTTCAGCTTCTTTTTGCGGCGACGTTTCGTCGCATCAGCGATCGCCTCGACCTCCGCGTGCGGCCCGCCGAACTGCTGGTGGAAGCCCTCACCCAGCAGACTGAGCGATTCATCGACGAGCACCGCGCCGACCATCGGATTCGGCTCAACGAACCCCTGCCCACGAGCCGCCAGCTCGAAGGCACGTCGCATCACGGAATGTCGGTCGGGGAATCGCATGCGAGGGGTGAGGGGCGAGGGGCGAGGGGCGAGTTGGCTGCATTTGGAATTGCTCGCCCCTCATCCCTCGCCCCTCGCCCCTCCTCAACTTTGTCCTGGCAGCCACAGTTTGCTTTCGCCGGCTGGCTTCTCCGCAGCCGCATCGGGAGTCCAAACTCCGCCGCTGGTGAGCGCACCGACGGCTTCGCCTTCGGTCATCCACGGCGCGGCGACTTTGTAGTGGTTGACGATGCCGGTCACGTAGCCGCGCAGCTCCGGCACTTTCGTGCCGTAGTGCTCCCACATTCGGCGGAGCAAATTGCTGCAAGCTGGGTCGTGCGGATCGTCGAGGCGGTATCGCAGTTCGCGCATGTCGCAGTCGAGCTCGTGCTCGAATTGCTCGGCGGTGGGGACGGTTCGCACACGTTCTTTGTCCAGCCAGCGGATCGCTTCGGAGGTCTCCATCAACAGCGAGCCGAGATCCGAGAGGAATCGGTAGACCCGCGCCATGTCGAGTTGTTCGTGGCAACTGGTCCGCTCGACGATTGTCAGCAGCAGCGGACGCAGGCTCCCCTTGTGCTGAATCAACGCCGCTCGCTTGAACGCCGCGACGAGTTGCTGATCGCTCAGCTTGTCGAACGGCAGCCGCGCGAATTGCAGCACCGACAGCGTGCCGACGCTCGTGTGTTCGCTGAATTCCCGCGCGGCCGCCGTCGGCAAGTTGTACTTCACCCGCTCGGCGGGCACGTCGAACGGCAGACCGAAGCGGTCGGCGTACATGTCGATCTGTTGCAGCCACGCGGCCAGCGGCACGCGCACCGATTCGTCGCCGATCGCCTGTTGCGGAGTCTTGCCGCCGAGCGCGGCCAGTGGCATCTCCGGCCAATCGCTCGTGAGGAACTTCGACCAGTTGTCGCGGTTGATCCGGCGGATGATGCCCAGCGGCGTCGAGGCCTCGAAGTGTCGTTTGAATTGCAGCGGGAGGAACTCCTTCTCAAAAACCGTGTTCGTCGTGATCGACTCACCCGTGCTGGGAGCCGTCAGTTTTTCGATCTCTTCGCCGCCGGCCGCTTCCAGTTTGGCGAGTGCGTCGGTGAAGGTCTCGCCTTCGATGCCGATGATCGCCAGCGCGGCCTCTTGCTGGCCGGGAGCAACACTGGCGAAGACGACGATTTCGGCGGCGACGCGCGGCACCGTTTCGAGCGTGTAGCTCGTCGAGTCGTTGCCGACCACCGGGCTTTTGTCGAGCACTCGATACGTCGCGACCGGCTGTCTCGGATCGGGAGCTTGTCCCTCCGGCTGCGGCACGCGCACGAACAGCGGCGTCGCGTCGAGCAGCGTCAGCAGCTTCGACACCATTTTGATTTTGAACGTCGCCTGCACGACGCGATGAGTGTGCTCGCGATCGCCGCGCCGGCCCAACGTTTGAGCCAGCGTTTCCGCCTCGACCGCCGCCTCGAAATCATCGGCGTGTTTGGACGAGCGATGCAGTGCCTCGGCCGCAGTTTTTTCGTCGCCGTCCCAGGCGCGGCAGAGCCCCGAATTCCACCACAGGATGGCGACGGCGACACGCTTCTTCGCCGCGTCATCACCGGACAAGCCAGCCAGTTCGGATTCAGCGGCCTCGGCCAGCTTGGCAAACAAACCACCGGCCGCTTCGTTGCAACCGAGGAATGCCAACTTCACCGACTTACGAACTTCCTTCTCGAACGCCTCATCCCCCGCAACTGGCACCAGATCGTGGCTGCCGCGCAGGATGTACGGGATCTTGGTGTCTCCATCGAACTCGATCAGTTCCATGAAGACGTTCTCGCGGTTCTCCTCGCTGGCCAGCCGCATCGCGAGACCGAGGTACTGCCGATGAGCCAACGGACTTCCGACCGACCCCATGAACTCGGCGATAGACCTCGCCAAAAAATAGATGATGTGCGGGTACTCGTTCGAGCAGCGCTGGAATGCACGTTGGATGGCCGTCTTGCCAGCTTTCCAGCCGCTCCCCAAAAACGATGCCAGCCCAAACAGCGCGATCGAGTACATGTTGTCTGGCTGGACTTGCAGTACTTTTGTCAGAGGCCCGATCGCTTCCGGCCCGCGCTTGTCCATCATCAGCGTGAAGGCTTGAAGGTTCTTGACCCACGCACTTTGCGGATGCTTCCTGTCCAACGCATCGAGCAACTGCAACGCCTGCTTGTACTGCTTGGCCGATTGATGCCGCACGACTTGCTCGATCGAGCCTTCGAGGCCGTGACAGCAAAATTTCAATTTCTTGTTACTGCCGCAAGGACAGGCAGCGTAGACATCCAAAGCCATGAGCGTCGTCCGTTCGTCTTATTGGGAGGATGGTCCGCCTTTGGCGGATTGCCCGTCATTTTCCTGCATTCCAAAACCGGACAGGCAATCCGCCAAAGGCGGACCATCCTCCGGTTGCGTGGGACACGGGATGTTAGTCGCTGTTTCCGTCGATTCACAGACAACGCAACCGCGTTGCCAGCGTCGCTGAAAGACTGCTAACGTCCGTCCTCAGACGTCCACAAATCATCGAGAAAAACCATGTCCACGATCCTCGTCACCGGCGGTGCTGGATTCCTCGGAAGTCACCTCTGCGACCGGCTGATCGCTCGCGGAGACGACGTGATCTGCGTCGACAACTTCTTCACCGGCCGCAAGGCGAACATCCAGCACTTGATCGGCAATCCGCACTTCGAGTTGATCCGCCACGACATCGTGCATCCGCTCGTTGTCGAGTGCGACCAGATTTACAACCTCGCCTGCCCCGCCTCGCCGGTCGCGTACCAGTTCAATCCGATCAAGACGATCAAGACCTCGACGGTCGGCATGGTCAACATGCTCGGCCTGGCGAAACGCTGCCGAGCACGCTTCCTGCAAGCCAGCACTTCCGAGGTTTACGGCGACCCTCAAGTGCATCCGCAGACCGAGGACTATTGGGGCTACGTCAATCCGCTCGGCCCGCGAAGCTGCTACGACGAAGGCAAACGGATCGCCGAGTCGCTGTGCATGAACTACCACACGTCCAACGGCGTCGAGGTGCGGATTATTCGCATCTTCAACACCTACGGCCCGCGCATGGACCCCAACGACGGCCGAGTCATTTCCAACTTCATCTGCCAGGCTCTGCGCGGCGAGCCGATCACGATCTACGGTGACGGACAGCAGACCCGCTCGTTCTGTTACCGCGACGACTTGATCGAAGGCATGATCCGCCTGATGGACAACAACGAGCACATCGGCCCGGTCAACATCGGCAACCCCGACGAGAAGACGATGCTCGAACTGGCCCAAGCGGTCATCGCCGAGACCGGCTCGAAGAGCGAACTGAAATTCGAGCCGCTCCCAAAAGACGACCCCAAACATCGCTGCCCCGACATCACCCGCGCCCGCACCTGGCTCGGCTGGGAACCGCGAGTCCCGCTGAACGTCGGGCTGGCGAAGACGGTGGAGTACTACCGGCAGTTGCTGGCCAGCAAATAATTTCGTCTCGATGTTAGTCAATGCGCGAAGTGACCAGCATCACACGAAAGACGGTTGTATGAGCGATCCAAGTCCCAATCATGTTGGCAGACGCGATTTTTGGATCGTGTTCGTTCTTTTCCTCGGATACATCGTCAGCATTGGTCCAATGCAGTCGTTGCACTATCGCGGCTACGTTGCTGGTGGAAGCTGGCGAACGGATCGAGCCTATTCGCCAATCGTTTGGATTTCAGATCATGGTCCCGAACCGATTCAGACTGCAATCTACTGGTATGTGCGGCTATTTGATCCCAGCTACAGCCCGTATCGGACACATGGTGGCGTGATTTGACCGGCGCAAAGGCCAACGTACGATCACATCCGCTTCCAAACTCACTGAGCGAAACGAGGACGAACCACTCATGACACAAATCGCCGAAACCGTGTTGGACGCCTTACTAGAGTTGCCAGAGGCTGAACGCAGCGCGATCGCCGACCTGCTTTACGAGAGTCTGTGGAATACCAAGCTGTCGTCTGCCGATGCTGCCGCTTGGCAAGCATTTATCGAGGAGCGACTCGCCGAGGCCGATCGTGGTGACTTCGCGCCTGGAACAGCATTCGACGTCATCGAAGAGGCTCGTCGGGACTTGGCCGAAGGGAAGCTGTGATGGGCTTTCGGATCGTCGCCGGTGCGAGACGAGATTTCCGTGGCAGCATTGCCTGGTATGAACGAGAAGCCGGATTGGGAGCGAAGTTCATCGCCGCAGTCGAATCCGCCTTCTGTCGCATCGCAAACGAACCAGAAACACTCCCGTCCGCCGAGAATCCGTGGCCAAGTCGCGGACGTGACATTCGCCGATGTCCTGTGGATGGTTTTCCCTATCAAGTCTTTTTCGAGATTCGGCCAGACGAACTTGTCGTGCTTGCGGTCGCTCATGGTAGTCGGCGGCCTGGCTATTGGGCACGTCGGCGGTGACGTTGGCTCAGTGCTTAAAGTGTCGGCGGCCGGTGAAGATCATGGTCATGCCGTGTTCGTTGGCGGCGGCGATGACTTCGGGGTCGTTGCGGCTCCCTCCCGGTTGGATGGCGGCGAGAATTCCAGCCTTTGCGGCTTGGTCGATGCCGTCGCGGAACGGGAAAAATGCATCACTGGCGACGACTCCGCCTCGGCAACGGTCACCGGATTTCTTCGCGGCAATCTCGGACGAATCGAGCCGACTCATCTGGCCGGCACCGGTGCCGGTGATCGCTCCGTCTTTCGCGAAGACGATCGCGTTGGATTTGACGTGTTTGCAGAGTCGCCACGCGAATCGCAAGTCGCGAAGTTCGGCGTCGGTCGGTTGGCGATTGGTGACGACCTTCCATTCGGATTCGGGATCGGCGACGTCGTCTCGCGTTTGGACCAAGAGGCCGCCGGTGACTCGGCGATAGTCCATGCTGGCAGTCATTGCGGAAGTTGATGACGGCCAGCCGGGGACTCGCAGCAGGCGGACGTTGTTCTTCCACTTGGGCTTCGTCGTCAGCAGTTGAAACGCTTCGTCGGTGAAACCGGGAGCGATGATCGCTTCGACAAACCGATCCGGCAGACAGAGTTGCTCGGCAGTCGCGAGATCGACGACGCGGTTCAGGCCGAAGATGCCGCCGAACGCGCTGACTGGGTCACCGGCGTAGGCTTTCTCGAACGCCGAGGACAACGAATCGCTGATCGCGCAACCGCACGGATTGTTGTGCTTGATGACGACGGCGGCGGGTTGATCGAACTCGCGGACAATGGCCATCGCCGAATCGAGATCGAGCAGGTTGTTGTACGACAACTCTTTGCCGTGCAGCTTTTCAAACGCGGCGAGCGTCGTGGCGTCGGCGTTTCGCTCGACGAAGAACGCGGCGGCTTGATGCGGGTTCTCGCCGTATCGCAGCGGCATCCGGCGCTCGAAGTCGAGATGCAGCACGCGCGGGAACTTCGCGCCATCGACGGTCACACCTTCGGGAACTTCTTCGGCCACCAGCTTGCCGACCATTCCGGCCATGTAGTCGGCGATGGCTCGGTCGTAGCAAGCGGTGCAGGCGAACGCGGCCGCCGCCAGCTCGCAACGAAGAGCGTGCGAGAGCTTGCCGGTGCGCAGTTCGGTCAGCACTCGCTCGTACTGCGACGGGCAGGTGACGATGCCGACGTGTTCGTGATTCTTCGCGGCCGAGCGGACCATGCTCGGCCCACCGATGTCGATGTTTTCGATCGCGTCCTCGGTCGTGCAGCCGGGCTTCGCGATCGTCGCCTCGAACGGGTACAGGTTTACGACGACCAGCTCGAACGGAATGATGCCATGCGCCGCGATCGCCTCGGCATGATGCGGCACGTTGGGGCGGCCGAGGATCGCTCCGTGAACTTTCGGATGCAGCGTCTTCACGCGGCCGTCCATGATTTCCGGGAAGCCGGTGTACTCGGCGATGTCGATGACCTTCGCACCTTGCTGCTGCAAGAAGGCTCGCGTGCCGCCGGTGGAGACGATCTCAAAGCCGAGTTCATTCAGCCCCTTGGCCAACTCGGCCAACCCGGTCTTGTCACTGACGCTGATCAACGCTCGCCGCGGAAAACTGCCCGCCATGAATGAACTCCGTAGGATGGGCACTCTTGCCCGTCCCTCTTTCCCTCGATGAATGGGGACGGGCAAGAGTGCCCATCCTACAAAACGCGGCCGATGCTAGTCGGCGGCGAAACCACTTCAAAGCGTCAGCCGTTGATCCGCTGCATGATCGCGTCATGCAGCGCGGGGACCGTCGCCTTGTGGTCTCCTTGGATATAAAAACTTTGTCCGCCGTCGGCGACGGTGCGGACGAGAATCGTCTTGAATGGGCGGAAGTAATAGCGCGGGTCGTTCTTCGGTGCTTCCTGTGAAAGATCATCTCCGAGGCTCGGCAGATCGAAGACGGCGGTCGTGAAGTGACTGATCTTTTCGTCGTGCTGATGCGCGACGTTGCGAGCCATCGCCAACGCCTTGAGATACACCTCCGGCCCCATCACCGCCGAGCCGATGTTGAGGAACACGCCCCCTTCCAACTTCGTGACAGACTGCGTGAAGATCAGGAAGTCGGTGTACGAGGTCGCTCCGGCAGCGGCCCCGTCGAAGTTCGGATGCTCGTGGACAATGTCCTGGCCGATGCAGACGTGAACTGTGACCGGAACTCGCAGACGGGATCCGGCCGCGAAGATGCTCGTCTCGCGAAACGGAAATCGTTCTGCCTCAATCGTTCTGCCAACCGCTTCCCCGAATCCGAGTCCATCACGATGCCCGGCACTGACCGCGTCATTCAACTGTGATGTCTCCTGCCACAAACCGAACTGCCCTTCTTTGACGTACTTGGCCACGCTCTCGCATGTTTGGCCGATCATCGCGAGTTCGAAATCATGAATCGCCCCAGCTCCGTTGAAGCCGATGTGCGTCACCAATCCGCGCTGCATCAAGTCGATCAACAGCGGAGCGTTGCCGGCTCGCAACACATGCGCGCCGCAGAGCAGGATGATCGCGCGGCCGTTCCGTTTCGCCTCGACGATCCGCTCGGCCAGAATCGGGATCGCGGGATGCTCGAACGGCACTCGCGGGCCGCCGGGGACGTTGAGGATCGCCTCGCGACACAGGTCGTGGACTCGCTCGCCAAGCGGCAGAATCTTGAGTTGACTGCGATCAAATTGCGAGAACGGCATGCAAGTCTCCGATCAAATGTGATCAACGAATAGCCCGGAGTGTGGCGAACGGCTCGTCGCGACGGGAGTCCGAGACCGTCCCGCTCATTGCAGTGGGCCGCGAGCGGAGATATTCCTCCGGCCTGTGACCGTGCCCCTCAAGGGGGCCGCAAGAACCGGAGACATTTATGCTCGCGACGCTCATCCGAATCGTGTTGGTTTTGTGGCTGACGGCGACCACCTGGCAATCGCCGTTGTTGGCCGAAGATTTCGCTGTCACCGCTCCGCCGGTGGAGTTGAAAGCCGATCCATTTCACAAGAAGTACGTCGATGCGGGCGGCTATCCGATTGTCGCGTCGGAGAAGGTCAACGACTACGCGCTCAAGGAGGCGGCCTATCTGGTCAACTTGATGTTGGCGAATCGGCCGGATGTGAAGGCGGCGATGATCAAGAGTGGTTCGCGGCTGTGCATCATCGCTCACAACGAATTCACGACCGACGTTCCGGAGTTCGCGTGGCTGAAGCCCAAAGATTATTGGGACGCGCGGGCTCGCGGGACCGGTGGGTCGCAGACTGATCCGTATTGCTCGTGCGGTGAGGAGAACTTGCTGGCGTATCCCGGCGATCCGTACTCGACCGAGAACATTCTGATTCACGAGTTCGCGCACAACATCCATCTGCGAGGCATGGTCAAAGTCGATCCAACGTTCGACCGCCGGTTGAAAGAAACCTACGACCGAGCGATGGCGGCCGGACTGTGGAAAGGGAAATACGCGGCGACCAATCATCACGAGTACTTCGCCGAAGGAGTGCAGTCCTGGTTCGACAACAACCGCGAGAACGACCACGACCACAACCACGTCAACACGCGCGTCGAACTGCTCGAGTACGACCCCGGCCTGGCGGCGATGTGCCGCGAAGTCTTCGGCGAGACAACGCTCGTCTACTCGAAGCCGACCACGCGGCTTAAGGATCATCTGGCCGGCTACGATCCGACGAAGGCACCGACATTCGTCTGGCCGGAGCGGCTCAATGAGGCTCGCCGACAGATTCGCGAGAAGGCGGTCAATCGTTCGAAGGAGGCTGAGAAGAAGGTCGAGAATCGCTCTGCGGTCAGCGATAAATCGTTATTGACGGTCGATCGAATCTTTGCGTCGAAGGACTTCGACGAGGAAGGTCGCAACACAATTGTTTGGAAGAAGCACGGGCCGGGATATTTCACCTTTGAGCCTTGGCCGAAGCGTCCCGCCGCAGATCCGCCAGCGAAAGACGGCGAGACGCCTCCAGCACGGCAGCTTGTGTGGCATGACACGGCGAGCACTGAAACGAAAGTCGTTGTCCTGGCCGAGTTGTTCACTCCGGCCGATGCGGAGAAGGACGACAAGGGCCACAAGAAGCCGCTGAACGTTGAGTCCTTTCAGTTCTCGGACGACGAATCGAAGTTGCTGATCTTCACGAACAGCCGTCGCGTCTGGCGACGGAACACGCGAGGAGATTATTGGGTGCTCGACATCGCGAAGCGCGAATTGAAAAAGCTCGGAGGCGATGCCAACGGAAAACCGTCGACGCTGATGTTCGCGAAGTTCTCCCCCGATGTGTCCCGCGTCGCGTTCGTGCGGGAAAACAATCTCTTTGTCCAGAATCTCGCGGACATGAGCATCACCGCGCTGACGAAGGACGGCTCGGCGACGCTCATCAACGGCACGTCGGATTGGGTCTACGAGGAGGAACTCGATCTGCGAGACGGCTATCGCTGGAGTCCCGATGGAAAATCGATTGCGTTTTGGCAGATCGACTCGTCCGGCGTGCGCGAGTTTTTCCTCATCAACAACACAGACGATTCGTACTCGAAGCCGATCGGCATTCGGTATCCGAAGGTCGGCGAACAGAACTCGGCCGCGCGGATCGGAGTCGTCAGCGTGACTGGTGGCGAGCCGAAATGGCTCGACGTTCCGGGTGATCCCCGCAATCACTACCTCGTGCAATTGGAGTGGACGCCGGACGGAAAACAGCTCGCGCTGCAACAGTTCAACCGGATTCAGAACACGAACCGCGTGATGCTGGCCGATCCGCAGACCGGAGCGACGCGCACGATCCTCACCGAGTCCGATCCGGCGTGGCTGGAAAACGAGAACCCGTTCCGTTGGATCAAGAACGGCGAGCAATTCCTTTGGATCAGCGAACGCGACGGCTGGCGGAGGCCGTATCTCGCGAAGGCAACGGAGGATAATGAATCGCCGCTTCGTCGCGTCACTCAAGAACAGTTCGACATGATCGGCCTTGAGGCGGTCGATGAAACGAACGGGGCGATTTACTACGCCGCTTCGCCAGACAACGCGACGCAACGCTACCTCTACCGTGCGACTCTCGACGGCGAAAAAGGGGAGCGGCTGACGCCGGCCAATCTGCCCGGTTGGAACACCTACAACATTTCGCCGGATGGCAAATTCGCGGTCCACAGCTATTCGGCATTCTCGCGTCGACCGACCGTGCAGCTCATCACGCTGCCGGAGCACAAACATGTGCGACTGTTGGTCAGCAATTCAAAGCTGTGCGTGGCGCTCGCCGCCCTCAAGCGGCCAACGGCTGAGTTCTTGCGGCTCGACATCGGCAACGACGTGCAGCTTGATGCGTGGTGCCTAAAGCCGCCCGGCTTCGATCCGGCCGCGATCAAAAAGTATCCGCTGCTGATCCACGTCTACGGCGAGCCACACGGCCAGACGGTGCGCGATGCCTGGAACAGCAAGTATGGGTTGTGGCATTGGATGTTGGCTCAGCAAGGCTACCTCGTGGCGAGCGTCGATAATCGCGGCACGATGTCCCCTCGCGGTCGCGAGTTTCGCAAGATCGTGCATCGTCAAGTCGGCATCTTGCACCCCACTGAGCAAGCCGCTGCCGCGCGCGAAATGCTCAAACGCTGGCCACAAGCCGACCCGGATCGCGTCGGCATCTGGGGCTGGAGCGGCGGCGGCTCATCGAGCCTGCACGCGATCTTCCAATTCCCGGACCTGTATCGCACAGCGATCTCGATCGCGCCGGTCCCGAATCAAAAGCTGTACGACACGATATACCAAGAGCGCTACATGGGCCTCCCGGCCGACAACGCCGAGGGTTTCACGCGCGGCTCGCCGATCACTCACGCCAAGAATCTGAAAGGCAATCTGCTGATCGTCCACGGCACCGGTGACGACAACTGCCACTATCAAGGAGTCGAACTTTTGATGAACGAGCTGATCTCGCACAACAAGAAGTTCTCGATGATGGCTTATCCAAATCGCAGCCACGCGATCTCGGAAGGGCAGAACACGACGCGGCATCTCTTCAGCCTGATGACCGAGTATCTGCATCAGCATCTGCCAGTCGGTCCCGTACCACAGAAGTCAGCATCGGAATGAAGTCCTCATGGATTCACGTCTTCACCGAACCTCCCATCGCCTCTCTCTTCCATCAGGAGCGTCACTGTGAGCAGCCTGCGATTGTCCAATGTTGTGTGGATGGCCGTGTTCTCTCTGTTCGGTGTTGGTGCGATGGGAGCCGACGACATTCGCGAGTTGAAGCTGCGCGACTGGGAACCGAAGTCGATGCTGGTGACGAAGACGACCATTCTTGAGAAGCCGCGGTTTCCGGTGATCGACATTCACAACCACCTGGGCGGCGGCCGGCAGTTTCTCACGCCGGAGCGGGTGCAACGGTATCTGACGGAGATGGACGAGGCCGGAGTGCGCACGGTCGTGAATCTTGATGGCGGTTGGGGCGACCGATTGCAGGAAACGATCGAGGTGCTCGACAAGACACACCCCACTCGATTCGCGACGTTCGCGCTGGTCAACTTTGACGGCATCGACGACGACGATTGGTCGGAACGCGAAGCCTCGCGGCTCGCCGAAGGATTTCGGCAAGGGGCCAAGGGGCTGAAGATCGACAAGCGGCTGGGGCTGCGCTACCGCTACAAAAGCGGCAAGCTGATGCCGGTGGACGATCCGAAACTCGACGCGATTTGGGAGACGTGCGGCAAGCATCAGAAGCCGGTCGTGATTCACGTTTCCGACCCGGCCGCGTTCTTCACGCCGCTGGATCGGTTCAACGAACGCTGGCATGAACTCAACGCGAATCCCAACTGGCTATTCTTTGGCGACCAGTTTCCGAAGCGGGAGGACATCCTCGACCAACTGCATCGCGTGATCGAACGGCATCCCAAGACGACGTTCGTCAACACGCACTTCGGGAACAATGCCGAAGACCTCGCGGCAGTCGGAGAGAAGCTCGACAAGTATCCGAACATGCTTGTCGATTTCGACGCCCGCATTTCGGAACTCGGCCGAGCGCCGTATTCGGCCCGGCGGTTCTTCGTGAAATATCAAGACCGCATCCTGTTCGGTACCGACACGACTCCTCGGCGCGATGCGTTCCGCATTTACTACCGTTTCCTGGAAACCGACGACGAATACTTCAACTGCGCGGCCAGTCATCATCTCCAAGGTTTCTGGATGATTTACGGCCTGTACTTGCCCGACGAGGTGCTCGAAAAGATTTACCACAAGAATGCCGAGCGCGTGCTGGGGCTGACTCCGCGTCCCGATGCCAACGCGCAGGCCGCGACGACGGACCCTGCCGGCCAGGTGCTGCGAGTCCGTTCAACCGCAGATTTCGAGATCACCGGCGACGGCAAAAACGAGGCGTGGTCGAAGGTCGAATGGCAATCGCTCTACCGCCGCAACGGGGCTGGCCTGCCGCTGCTCGAAGAGCCAGCAAACCGCTCGCGTGTGAAGCTACTTTATTCCACGCAGGGTTTGTACGTGTTGCTGGACGGTGCCGATAAAAAGTTGACCGCGACGTTCGACCGCGACGGCGCTCACCTGTGGGAAGAAGATTGCTTCGAGGTCTTTCTGTGGCCCGACGAGAAGCAGCCAAATTATTTCGAGTACGAAATATCACCGCTCGGTTTTGAGTTGCCGCTGTTGATGTCGAACCAAAACGGAAAACTCTTTCGCTGGCAGCCGTGGACATTCGACGAAGAGCGGCAAGGCATCCCCCGCAAGGTTCGTAAAGCGACGTCGATCACCGGCGGCCCGAAGCAATCGGGAGCAGACATCTCCGGTTGGACGGCTGAAGTGTTCTTGCCGTACCACTTGCTTCAGCCGCTCAACAACGTGTCGCCCAAACCGGGGACAACTTGGCGAGCCAACTTCTACCGCATGGATCACGACGGCGGTCGCACGACCGCTTGGAGTTGGGCACCCGTCGGTCGCAGCTTTCACGAAATCCAAAAATTCGGAACGCTGACGTTCGAGTAAAACACTCTGGCGAGCGGAGGGTGTCAACCCTCCGAGTTTTCATGCCTGCGGACAAGCACTCGGAGGGTTGACACCCTCCGCTCGCCGGTATGCCCAGAGGTAGTCTAGCAGCGTTCTCGCATCGCGGTAATCGGGAACGACGACATCGGCACCGACGCCGATCAAGCGGTCGCGTTTCCACGGATCGGGTCGGCCACTCTTGTCCTTCTCATCGCTGGCAACGGCGATCGCGGTGCCACCAGCGGTTTTGATGTTGTCGATCTCGACGAAGCCATCACCGAAGCCGAGCAGCCGTGAGCCAGCCGCGTTGTTCTCTCGCAGGATGCGTTCGATGACCATCTGCTTCGAGAAGTTTTGGAAGTCATCGCGTGCGCCATAAATGTGCCGGCCAAAAAACGGTGTCAGGCCGAGGAGGTCACACTCCTCGCGAACGTAGACCTCGTCGGTGCCGCTGGCAAGGTACAGCGCGACGCCGCGCGATTGCAGCTCGCGCAGCAAATCCACGGAACCGGGGACGAGACATTCCTCAGCGGCGACGTGACCGGTGCGAAGTCCTTCGCGTCGATGATTGATCCGCACGAGCAGTCGGTCGTGGTATCGCTGTTTGCAAACCAGCGGCTCTTCGGGAGAGCCGCCTCGTTGCCGGACTTCCTCGGCCAAACGCATCATCTGATAGATCGTTTGTTTGCCGTTGAGCTGCATGATGAAGTCGAGGCTGAGCTTCGCCAGTTCGCCATCCGATTCGGACGTGCCGGTCGCGCGTAGCACCTCGACCATCAGCGGAACCATGACTTCCGGCCAGCCTTCGCGGACGAGACTGAGCGTGCCGTCGAAGTCAAAGACGGCGTGGCACGGTGGTTCGGTGAGTGTGACTTCGCGGACGATTTCGATGGCGGTCGTCGGCAAAAACCGCGTCGGGCCGATCTCGGTGACGCGGCGTTGATAGTCGGTTTCGTGGGACATGGCCCAAGAATAACGGCCTGTCGCTCAAGATTTCGACCGTGTGGCCGAATCTGCCTGACCGTCGCTCGATGGCGAGCGGCCCAGAAAAACGGTTCAATACGAATTGCTCATGGCCGATGGCCTCGACTGCTTGTCGCGGCTGAGTCTGTCTGGCCAAATCTTTCTGTGAGGATGCACGTCATGTTATCGCACATCATTCGAGGTTTTCGTTTCGGAACTGTGTTGTCGTTGTCCCTGCTGGCGTCGGGTTGGGCCGTGCCGTTGATGGCTCAGGTGAAGCTCGAACACAAGTACGTCGATGGACGAAAGACCGTCGTCCATACGACGATGAAACTCAAACAGACGTTGACGCTTGCCGGAATGGCTCAAGAAACCGAGTCCGAACGGTTTCTCATCTCGACGGATCAAGCAAGCAAACGCGATGCGGATGGCAAGATTCGGATCGAGAAAAAGACCGACAAGCTGTCGGTGACACTCAAAATCCAAGGGATGGAAGTGACCTTCGATTCGGACGATCCGGACAAGAAGGCGAGCAACCCACTGCTTGAGCCAATTGTGCAACTCTTGCGAGTGTCCGCCAAATCCAAGCCCGTCGTTATCCGCGATCAATCCGGCAAGGTGGTCGCCGTGGAAGGGCTTGAAAAGCTGGCTGAGGAAATCCCGGAAGCGTTTCGTGGAGATGCCGACCCGGAGAAAATCAAGAAGGCGGCGAATCAAGAGCTTGAGACGCTGCCCAGCGAGGCCATTAAACCGGGGGCGACTTGGACGAAGACGTCCGAAATGCCGCTCGGCGGCGGTCAGACAATGAGTTTTACGACCGACTACAAATACATTGGCGAAGTCAAAGAGGCGGGTAAGACGCTGCACAAGATCGAAGCCAAGACAACCGCTGTTTCGCTGACGATCGCCGATAATCCGATGTTGAAGCTCACCAAGTGCGAGTTGAAGCCGACCGAATCCAGCGAGACGTTGCTGTTCGACCGCGAAGCGGGTGAGCAACAGTCCTCAAAGGGCAAGGTGCGAATTCAAGGTGTCCTCGATCTCGAGATCAACGGCATGGCGTTTCCCGGAAAGTTGGACCTGACGATCGAAACCGAAGCCGTTCGACAACCTTAAACGGACGGAGCCAAGAGATCATTCAAGAAGAGCGGCCACTCGGCCGCTTTTCGTTTTCGGGAAAGGCCGCGATGCGACTGCTGCTGATCCGACATGCCCGCGCCGCGTCCAGTCACCACCTGCCGGATGCCGAACGTCCGCTGACCGATGAAGGTCGATCCGAATTTGAACGAGTGGCTCGCGACATCGTCGATCGAGTTGTGACTCTCGAATTCATTTTTCATAGCCCGGCGCGACGTACCACCGAAACCGCGAGCATCCTGGCGACGGCATCCGGGTTGCCGGCTCGCGCGCTGGAGATTGCACCGTGGCTGGCACTGGGCAACGGCTGCCGAGACATCTTGCCGAAAATCGCTCAACCTCCGGCCGAAGTGACCGCGCTCGTCGGGCACGAACCGATCATGAGTTCGCTGACAGCGATGCTGATGGGGGGCGGACGATTATCGTTCTCGCCTGGGGCCAGCGCGTGTCTGGAGTTCGACGAAGCCATCGAAGTCGGACAGGGCCGGTTGCTGTGGATGCTGGAACCGCGTTGAGCATGAAGGAGTTTGCGAACGTAGCCGTCATTGCTCCGCGTGACGAGCTGAGTGCTTCACTGCCGCGGATTGGCGACTCGGCTCATCACGCGGAGCAATGACGGCTACGTTGGCGATACCGCCAACGACTCCAACAAGCTGGGGCGGCGATAGCGTTCGGGAATCTCGCCGAGATTTCGATGCGCGATCAGTTCCGCCACGATACTGACGGCAATCTCCGGCACGGTCTGCGAACCGATGTCGAGGCCCAGCGGGGCGTACACGCGAGACAGCGCTTCGCGCGAGATGCCGTCGCGCAACAAATCTTCAAAGATCATTTTGATCTTCCGCTGGCTGCCGATCAGGCCGACGTATCGAGCCGGTGTTTCGGCGAGGTGATACAACGCTTGTTCGTCGTGCTGATGTCCTCGAGTCACGATCAAGCAGTAGGTGTTGTGGTCGATGTCGAGCCCGCTGAGCGACGCATCGATCTCGCCAACGATCAGCCGCTTCGCCTGCGGGAAGCGCTCGGCGTTGCAGTACTGCTCGCGATCATCGACAGCCCAGACGTCGAAGTCGCATGCAGCAGCCAGTTCGCCAACTCGTTGACCGACGTGTCCGGCTCCGACGATGACCAATCGGCAGCGACGCAGGTGCGGCAAGAACGACACGCCCCCCGCGACGTACGGTCGAGGCCGCTGCGACAACGGTCGCAAGTGCTGACCAATCGTCGGCGGAAGTAGACCGGACGCCCACGTCCGGTCAATGGGATCGGTATCAGCCGTCCGGACGTATGCGTCCGGACTACGGCTTGCGGTCGCGATCACCTCGCCAGAGTCGTTGAGCAAAAAACGATCGGCGGCTTGTCCGTCCGCCTTCTCCGGGTCGAGGATCACGGCCTCGGTGCAACCTTGGTCGGTCGCGAGCAGCTCCAGCAGTCGGCGGTAATAGCCGAACTCCGCTTCACCGCGCACGGGATCGACCAGCATTTTCATCCGGCCGCCACAGATCAGTCCATCATCCCAGCCGTAATCGCTGTCGAGATTGAACGTCAGCAATTCGGTTTGACCCGCATCGAGCAATCTTAATGCCCGCCGTTTGACCTCTGCTTCGACGCATCCACCTCCCAGCGTGCCGACCTGCGAGCCATCCGGGAAGACGAGCATCGTCGCTCCCGCCTTTTGCGGCGTAGACCCGCGAGTCTCGACGAGCGCGGTGTACGCGACCGGCTGATGACGTGAAACCGCTTCGCTTAGTTGTTGAAGAACGTGGTGCATGACGAATCGGATGCTCCTGCGAATGTCACTTCGCCTCTTCGCGAGGCAACTGGACGGCATTCCAAACAAAAAGGTCTTCTCACGCGAGCGAGAAGACCTTTTTTGTTTTTGTCGGTGGCGAAATCCGCATCACACCTGCGAGGCGGATTATGTCCCGTGGAGCTCCGAATTCATCGGCAAGTCAGACGCGAGCAGCGGCTGGCACTCCAGGTCGGACAGATCGTCCCCGCGATCGGCATCATCCCAGGCGAATTCAGCGCCGAGCGACACTAATCCGAGATCAGGGGAAGTCACCGGCGAGCGATCCGTCGCCGTAAGCTCCTCAGAAGAAAAAATGACGGACATGGCAAAACCTCGTGAAAATGGAACAGAGAAAAACGAACAAAAAAAACAACAGAACGAGCCGGCAAGATACCGGCCAAAACTGAAGACAAAATGAAGCTCGGCCTCCGAGCGAAGGAACAGAACTAAAAAGTGCGCGGAGGCCGAGCGAAAAATCGGAGGATTCTCACTGTCCGGCCAGCAAATCGCGTGTCGCGGACAGTTCGCGGGCCAAGCCAGTGACCAAATCGGGCTTGTCGCCGCCGGGGAGGACGTTCCAGGTGTAAGTCTCGACTTCCAAATGGGGGGCGTAGGCCAATTTTGTGACCGCGTCCAATCCCTTTTTCAAATCGGCGCGAGTGGTTTCGAGCGGCCCGATCCGCTCGGCATCGACGGGAACGTGAAAATGAATCCGCCAGCAGTCGGCCGATGCGAACTCCGCCGGCGGAGTGCAAGCCAACTCGGTGGTCAGGTCGAGCACTCGCCGCACGTCGCCGGACGGAGACCGAGCGAACGTCTGATGCAAATAGCGCGGCTCAACGAAGTGCGCCAGTGCCTCTCGCGCGGCAGCATTCGTTCCGGGGTTCGTCAGTTGCAGTGCGCAGGTGATGTGAACCTTGTTGATGCGAATGTCTTCGCGAGCCAGCGACACGATCGACTCGGCGACATCCTCGAATTCCACCGACTGATGGCAGACGTCGTAACAGACGCCGAGGTGCCGTTGGACGGCGTCGAGTCCTCCGAAACTCGCGGCTCGGTCGCGCAACCGACGGAAGAAGGCAATCGTCTCGGCCGTCGTTTCGAGAACGCAACACGGCTCCGGCTCGATCGCCAGCCGAATCGTCTGTCCGGTCTCTGCTTCCAGTTGAGACAATCGTCGCGCGAACTCAATTAGTTGTCGAATGCAGTTCGACTCGAAGTCTGCCGCTGTCGCCAACGTCTTGAATCCGAGCGGCATCGTCGAGAGGCTGCCATCCGCGCCGGCCGGCAACGTCGAGCGGATCAACTCGGCCAACACGCGAGCACAGTCCCACGAGTACTCCAAGCGGCTGGGCTGCGTCCAATCCGGCAGGTACACGTTCTCTTTGACTCGCTCGCTGTGAAAGTCTCCAAACGGAAACGCATTGAGCGTGTAGGTACACAATCCCAACTCCGCCACGCGGGCCGCGAAGCGTTTCGTGCCCTCCGTCTCGGCCAACAATTCGCGGATCACCGGTTGAGCCAACCACAATCCCGCAGCCAACGGCGAGCCAAATCGCTGACCCGCTGGGACTGTGAACTCGGTCAGCCCACGCTCGACCTGAGCGACCGTCAGGCCCGGATGCACGTTGGTGCAATAACTCAGAGGCAACGAAATCAGCGACATGATCCCCTCTCGACTTGAATTGATCTCTGCGTAGCCACGCTCGCCAAGAGCGTGGGAAAACTGGTGAGTACCCACGCTCTTGGCGAGCGTGGCTACGAATCCTCTTTGGCGGGGCAACTCAGCCTCGGCGGATCGCTTCCATCGGTGACAGACGCATGGCCCAGACAGCCGGATACAAGCCGCCGAGCAACCCAACAACGGTGCTGAACACGACGCTAAACACAAGCAGGCCGGGACTCGCGAACAAGTTCACGCGGTCGGGCCAGCGAGCGTTGACGACGATCGTCACCGTCCAACCAATCAGTCCGCCTAGCACTCCGCCACCCAAGCCGAGCGTCGCGCTTTCGAACGTGATCAGCTTCAGCACGTCCCACGGCGACCAGCCGTTCGCTTTGAGGACGCCGAACTCGATCACTCGTTCTGTGACGCTCATCAGCATCGTGTTGACGATGCTCAGCACGGCGATCGTCATGCCGATGCCCGTCAGCAGCGCGAGTATCAGATTCAGATCTTCGCTCAGCTCTTTGAAGCGATCCGAAAAATCGGAAGCGTTGCGAACCTCGACCGGCGAAGGCGTTCTTGATTTCGGGCGAACGGAGGGTGTCAACCCTCCGAGTTCATCCTTTCGATTCAGGTTTGCATCGGTTGCTGATTCCTCGGAGGACTGATCCGCCACAGGCGGACTCGCCGGGGTATTCGTCCCGGCCAACGCTCGCAGCATGAAACCAACGGCGTTCGACGACTTCGACTGACTCGATCCACTCGGTTGCCCCAATCCCGCCAGCGCGAGCAACGACATCGGAGAACCCGTCGTCAGCGGACGATCCTGCAAAAGTTCTTTGAGACGACGTCCAACCTCCTCGTTCGAGGCGCTGCCATCCGGCTCGACGTAGTACCCGCTGACCGCTTCCTGATCGAACCAGCCGAGCTGCCGCAACGTGTCTCCATCCACCAGGATCGCGACGTCCAACAGCAGCGAGCCGACGTGGTACAAACCGACGATCTCGAACTCGATGCTGTTGACGCTCAGCGTGTCGCCAACTTTTTTGAGATGCTCCTCGGCGATCTGGCGACTGATGACGACCCTCCGCTGACCCGCATCGTCCGGCGACAGGAACCGCCCCACGATCATCGACTCGGTGTAGACCCCCTTCCGCAACTTGATCCGCGAGGGGATATCCACACCGAACAGAAATCGCGGCGGAGCCATCACTGGTTTCTCTTCGATGATGTTGGCTCGCATCCAAATCTCAGGGGCCACGACATGCACGCCGGGGATGCGCTCCATGTCCGCTTTCCAGTTTTTCGGCAACCGCGAGAACAACGGGATCGGTGCGCCCGCCTGCATCACGATCAAACCTGGGATGCTTTTGAAGCTGCGATCAAACGTCTGCTCCAAACCGCGAGCGACCGAGAACAGACCCACCATTCCCGCGATCGCGACCGTCAGCCCCAGCAACGACAACGCCGAACGCGCGGGCCGGCTGAACAAATTGCGAAGGGCAAATTTCCACATGCTTTTCTTCCCGCGACCGAGGTGGAATTCTCATTGTGAGCCTCTTGCCGCGAGGCGGACGATCCAACTTCGACCGCGAGCGGCTTAGCTCGCCGCGAAGTGATTCAGGTACGGCAGCTTCGCCGCCGTCGCCGCGATGCCGTGCTTGTTGTCGAGCAGTTGGCCGAGGAAGTCCCACTGGCCGGTCGTCAGTGACAGACGAGCGCTGTCGGCCATCGTCACTTTGACACAGATCGAGCCGGCACGAACTTCGCCAGCCATGAGATCGACGCTGACGACGAGCTTCGGATCGGCTTGGATCGCCGCTCCCAATTTGTCGATGTCCGCTCGCGAGGCGCAGACGCACGGAATTCCCAGCGACGTGCAGTTGCCGAAGAAGATTTCCGCAAACGACTCAGCCACGATGGCTTTGATGCCCCAGCGCAGCAGCGATTGTGGCGCGTGTTCGCGTGATGATCCGCAGCCGAAATTGCGTCCGGCCACCAAAACGCTGCTTCCCTGAAATCTCGGATCGTTGAACGGATGCCGTGAATCCTGCTGGCGGTCGTCCTCGAAAGCGTGCTCGCCCAGCCCATCGAACGTCACGCAGCGCAGGTAGCGGGCCGGGATGATCCGATCCGTATCAATGTCATCCAACAACAACGGCACGGCAGTGCCGGAAACGGTCTCAATGATTTGCATGATTCTCGTCGCGGGTTTGGGTGGTTTCTGAAAAAGACGGCTCATACTAACCCGAAGCGTCAGCGAGGGCGAATGTTCCCTGAGCACCAAATTCGACGTAGGGTGGGACCAGCTCGCTTCGAGCGCCGGCCCACTTTCCCCGCGTTCATTGATGGCGTTGACCATTCGCTGGTGGGCCGGCGCGGCGAAGCGCCGCTGGTCCCACCCTACAAAACGTGACGCAGTTGCCTGTTTCGAGACGTCGTCGTCAGGATTAGAATCCAACCTCGCTTCGCCGACCTAGTGAGCTGACGATGCCTCCGTCTTGGCAAGACCACCCGCAGCCCGTCATCCATTCGCCACGAGTCTCGCGGCGCGAATGGTTGCGTATCGGCGGACTGAGCGGGTTGGGGTTGAACGAGTTCATGCTCCGCAGTCTGCGTCGCGAAGCGGCGGCTCTCGGCGACGACAGCCGAACGCCTGCGGGCACAGCCAAGCGTTGTGTCTTCATCTTTCTCTTCGGTGGGCCGAGCCACATCGACTTGTGGGACATGAAGCCGCACGCGCCGGAAAACGTGCGCGGCATCTTTCAGCCGATCGCGACTTCGGCGACTGGCATCCAGTTTTCGGAATTACTCCCGCATCTCGCCAAAGAGGCGGACAAGCTCTGCCTGCTGCGGTCGATGACTCACGGCGATCCCGTTCACGGCACCGCGTGCAGCCAAGTCATCACCGGTCGACCGCATCGTCGGCCCGGCACGACCGACACGCTCGCGCCGGACGATTGGCCGTCGTTGTCGGCGATGGTCAAGCGGTTTGGAACAGCCGCTGGCGGGATGCCGTCCTCAGTCGTGCTGCCGTGGTATCTGATGTTTCCCAGCCAAGGCGCTCGCATCGCTGGTCAGTCGGGTGCTCTGATGGGCGAACAGCACAATGCCTTTCTGATCGAAGGCGATCCCAGCCGCGCCGATTTTTCCGTGCCCGGCATTCGCTTGCCGACCGATGTCCCGACCGCACGACTCTTGCGTCGCGAAGGACTGCTTCGCGAAGTGAACTCTGTCCGACGATCCATCGAAGAAGGGCCGCGCAGCCAACTGATCAGTGATCAATACCGCCAAGCCTTCTCGATGATCTCCGGCGAGCAAACCGCCGCCGCGTTCGATCTCGACCGCGAGTCGCCGATCACTCGCGAACGATACGGCTCGCACAAATTCGGACAGAGCCTGCTGCTCGCGCGGCGACTCGTCGAACGGGATGTTTCGCTCGTCAGCGTCAATTGGGACGACGACACTCGCGACGAAAAACAATCACCGTTCTGGGACACGCATCACGACAATTTCAACCGGCTGAAGAAACTCGCTCCCGTGTTTGATCGTGCATTCGCGGCGTTTCTCGCGGATCTGTCCGAGCGCGGTTTGCTCGACAGCACGCTGGTCGTTGCGCTCGGCGAGTTCGGACGCTCGCCGAAGATCGGCCAGTTCACGCAGAACGCCGCGACCGAGAAGACCGGCCGCGATCACTGGCCTCACGTCTTCACCGCGCTAGTCGCTGGCGGTGGCGTTCCCGGCGGGCACCTCTTCGGAGCGTCCGACCGTCTGGGTGCCTACGTTGCCGACAAACCCGTTTCGCCCGCCGATCTCGCGGCCACGATGCTCACGCATCTCGGAATTGATTCCAGTCAACGGTATCACGCTCCGTTGCTCGGCGAATCGTTCCCGATCTGTACTGGGCATCCCATCCGCGATTGGAGCTGACCGTGATTCGACTGCAAGATGTCGTCTCGTTCCTGCGCGAGTTCGCGCCGCCGGAACTCGCCGAAGACTGGGACAACGTCGGCTTGTTGATCGGCGATCCTGCCGAAGAGATTCGATCCGTGCTGACCTGCCTGACGCTGACACCGAACGTGGCCGACGAAGCGATCTCGCGCGGTGCTCAGTTGATCGTCACGCACCATCCGGTGCTGTTCCGCCCCGTCCAGCGACTGACGGCGGAGACCTCTGAGGGTCGAATGCTGCTGTCGTTGATCCGAGTCGGCATCTCGGTCTACAGCCCGCACACCAGCTACGACAGCGCCGCCGACGGCATCAACGCTCAATTGGCGCGGCTCTTCGAATTGCGAGACGTCCAACCGTTGCGACCGAACGCCGCGCTTGCGAGCGAAACTCAGCCCGTCGGCTCAGGACGTTGGGGAACTTTGCCGAGTGCGATGACACTTCGCGATCTGATCGAACGTATCAAGCCCGCGCTGCGAGTCTCGACCGTGCAATTCGTCGGCGATTTGAATCGACCAATCACCAAGCTCGGCATCGCCTGCGGCGCGGCAGCGGAGTTCCTGCGCGACGCCGCCCAGCACGGCTGCGAGGCACTGCTGACTGGAGAAGCCCGCTTCCATTCATGCCTCGAAGCCGAGACCGCGAACATCGCGCTCATCCTCCCCGGCCACTTCGCGACCGAGCGTCCCGCGATGGAGCAACTCGCGCTCGTGCTGCGAGCGCGATTCGCCGAGCTGGTCGTTCAAGCCAGCCAGAGCGAGTACGATCCGGTGAAGTTCTTCTGATCTGAAATTTGAGATCTCAAATCCCGGCCATGTCCGAACGCACTCCCGCCACACTCTGGTCCCGCGCGATGCGCCTTCGCTGCCCGCGCTGCGGTGAAGGCCAGCTCTTCTCCGGTTGGTTCCGCATGCACGAGCGTTGCTCCGCGTGCAACCTGAAGTACGAACGCGCCCCCGGCTATTTTCTCGGATCGACATACTTCAACTACGGTCAAACCACGGTGACGATGGCAGCCGCGTACCTGATTCTGCACTTCGGTTTCGACGTCCCGAAGAATTGGATCGTCCCACCGTTGGCCGTCTATTGCATGCTCTGGCCGCTGTTCTGGTTCCGCTACGCCCGAGCGCTGTGGCTGGCCTTCGACTGCTTCTTTGATCCGACCGATTTCGAATCGGACGACGGAACCGGTGACGAGTACCACGATTCACTGCCACCGCAAGACTGAGCTGAAGTGATTTGAAAACCAGCACGACGCGCGAGCGAGTGGTCAGATCCTCGCAGGAAAAAACCACTCGCTCGCGCGTCGTGCTAATTTTGAAACCATTTTGTTCACGCGGTCGCCGGCTGCGCACCTTCGGGCAACAAATTCAGTGAGTTTGCGTCGGCGGTGAATCCGCCGTATTGCCCCAACGCTTCGAGGGCCGCGTTCTCCCGGCGGCTCAACGAGTACACGCAGAACGCGACGCCGCCCGCCAGGCTGAAGATCATCCCCATCATGAAGAGGATCGAATACATATAGGCCCGCGGCAGCAGAGAGTCCTGTTCGTTGGCGATCTTGCACATCGGGCAAGCCTGAGCCGGCTGAGTTACCGGACCGAACATCCCGATCCCAAAAATCAATGCGGCCAGCAACAACACTTTGCGAGTCATTTTGAATTCCTCTCGTCCCCTCGGAGCGGCACGGAGTTTACGAACTCGGCCAGTGATAAGCCAAGAAGTAAATCACTACTCCCGTCACCGACACGTACACCCAAATCGGAAACGTCACTTTCGCGACCCGGCGATGCCCTGCCCAATTCGCCGCCTGTCCGAGCCGCTCGGCCTTGTCTGCCGAAAGCCCCTTCCAAATGGTCACCGGCGCGAGCACCGCCACGAAGAATGCCAAGAACACATGGCTGATCAGAATCGAATAATAGATCGGACGAATCAGTCCGACTCCCACGAAGGCTTTTGAGCCGCTGCCCGTGTAGCTCTTGAGCACTCCGTGATACACGAGATAGCAGGCCAGAAACACCGCCGACACAGCGAAGGCCGCCAGCATCGTCCGCTTGTGAGCGTCCCGCTGCCCACGACGAATCAACCGCCAGCCGAGCAACAACAACACGGTCGCCAATCCATTCAGCGACGCATTCAGCGGCGGCAACCACAGCACCCAGTCAGGAACGTCAGGCTTCGTCATTCGGATTTCGACTTTCCTTCGTCAGCGGGTGTGTCGTCCGTCGTCGTTTTCTTCAGCCGCTTTTTCAACTCGCGGCGCAACTGTGAAAACTCCGCCTCGTCGGTCGAGAGCCACTTGCCTTGCACAACACCGTGCTCATCGACCAGCAGCACATTGTTCGTGTGGATGAACTCGAAACCGGGTGCCCGCAGTTCGCCCTCCGCCTCTTGCACCGGCATCAGAAAGCTGCCGTTGATCAGCCGATAGATTTTGTCCTTCTGGCCTGTCGGATCGGTGAGAAACAGCCAGCGATCCGAATCGGCTTCGTACCCGGCGGCGTACTTGGAAAGCTGCTCCGGCTGATCTCGTTCCGGATCGACGGTGATCGTCACCAGCCGCAGGTCAGTGTCCGTGAAGAACTCCTTCTGCAACCGCTGCATCGCCGACGAGACTTTCGCGCACGGCCCCGCGCAGTTCGTGAAGATGAAACTCACGACCCACGGATGCCCTTCGAGGTCTGACTTGTGAACGACTCGCCCGCTGCGTTCCGTGAGTTCAAAATCGGAGATGCCCGCGTCGCTCCACTTCATCTCGATCTTCACGACTTTCGGCCGGCCGTTGTTGTCGTCCTCCTCCTCGATCGTGTCCGTTCCGCGAGCGAACGGCTTCGAGTCAGCGTTGCCGCGACCGCGCATTCCAAACGCGACCCAGGCTCCGATCAGCACGAAGCAAAACAATCCGTTGATCACGAAAAACCAGCGCAGCGCACTGGGCGGGCCGCTCGACTTCGTCGAGTTGTCCGTCGAAGAACTATCGGACATTGATCACGCTCCTGCGGTGAGTCAGCCAGCAGGCCAGCATCACCGTCAAAACACAGAACCCAAACGTCGCTGCGAAGCACGTCGATAGACTCGGCAACGAACTGCTCGCTGAAACCTCCGCCAATGTCGGAGACATCAACCGCCGCAGGCCGGCGACTCCGTAAGTCAGCGGATTCAACCGCATCACCCACGACAACCAGCCTGACTCCGGCACCGGAAAAAACGAACCAGACAGCAGCCACATCGGCATCAGAAACACGCTCATCAACGCGTGAAACCCCTGCGTCGAATCGAGCGACCAGGCCATCGAGTACCCCAACGCCGTCAGTGCGAACGCCACCAATCCGAGGAAGCCGACCATCGCCAGCCAACCGACTGGCGACAGATGCCAACCCAGGCTCGGCCCCAATCCGACAAAATGCAACAGAGGTCCGATCACCAAAAACAATGCCGCCTGAATCAGTGCGAGCAACGTTCCACCCGACAGCTTCCCCAAGACCAATGCCAATCGCGACACCGGTGCGACGAGCACCCCCTGCAAAAACCCCTCGCGACGATCCTCGATGATCGAGATCGTCGAGAAGATCGCCGTGAACAACACGATCATCACCGTCACGCCTGGGAAGAAATACTCCTGATAGCTCATTCCGCTGGGTGCCCATTCCGGAGCCTGAAACGATCCGCGCAGTCCCGCTCCGAACAACACCCAAAAAATCAATGGCTGCCCCAACGCTCCGACGACGCGCGATCGCTGCCGAAAGAATCGCAGCAACTCACGCCACGTCAACGTCCAGATCGGCAGCCAGAAGGCGGTGCGGTTGGCAGGGGTTAACGATGTTTGAGTCATGCTCTTGGAACAACGAAGAATGAAGAACGAGGAATGAAGAACCGAAAGCGATGCTTTTCATTCTCCGTTCCTCATTCCTCGTTCTTCATTCTTCGTTCCCTCCTCTTCCCAAAACCGGTGTCCCGTCTTCGCGATGAAGACATCTTCCAGCGAGGGCTTGCCGAGCGACACCGATGTGATCTCTTCGGGAAACGCTTCGACAAGTTCTCGCAACAGTTCGTGTCCACGAGCACGCTCGATCCGTAGCGTCTGACCGAGCAACTTGGGTTCGATCCCAAACCGCTCTGCGATTCGCTGCGACAATTTCGCCGGCTCTTCCGCTGAGATCGTCAGACAATCGCCGCCGATCTCGGCTCGCAACTCAGCGGGAGTTCCCAATGCGACCAACTGACCACAATCCAACAGGCCCAGCCGGTCGCACTTCTCGGCCTCCTCCATCAAATGCGTCGTGACCACGATCGTCACGCCGCTCTCACTGCGAAGCTGCTGCAAGTAACGCCACAAATCATGCCGCGCGCCGGGATCGAGTCCCGTGCTCGGCTCATCGAGCAGCAGCAATTCCGGATCGTGCAGCATTCCCTTCGCGATTTCCGCTCGTCGTTGCAGGCCGCCGGACAAGGAGTTCACCAAAGCGTGCATGCGATCGGTCAAACCCAGCCGAGCCAGCCGATCATCAATCCGCGCCGCCAGTTCTCGGCCACGCAACCCGTATAGATGGCCTTGGTGGACGAGGTTTTCTCGCACCGTCAACCGCCGATCCAAGCTGGGTGCTTGAAACGTGACGCCAATCCGCTGCCGAATCTCGGCCGAGTTCGTCGCGACGTCTCGATCCAGCACGCTCACATGCCCCGACTGAACCGGCAGCAACGTCGAGAGCACTCGAAACAGAGTCGTCTTGCCGCCGCCATTCGGACCCAGCAGTCCAAAGATTTCCCCGCGCCGAATTTCGAACGTCACTCGATTGAGCGCCGGCCGATCGCCATAGGCATGAGACAAGTCATCAACACGGATGGCGATCATGATGCGGGGCAGCGACCGATCTTAGTGCTCGGCGGCGGCCGATCCGTGATGCGCCGCCGCGCGAGCTTCGTGTTCCGCATAGTCTGCGGATTGCGGCACATCCTGGGTGTAGTAGTGCTCGCCGATGTCGGGAGTCAGAGCCAGCGGCAAACCCAACGCGAGAATCGTCGTCGGTGCGAGCAGCACGTACTTCCAACCCCGCTCGAACTTCAAGTGCATGAACCACGCCATCACGCACAGCGCCTTGCACGTCGCCACCGAAAGCACGGCGACCACTTTGACGCCCCAAGACAGATCCACCACATCCGCCATGATCGAAATCAACGTGAAGACGCACAGTGCTCCGAAGATGACCGCGTACTTGGGATGTTCGTGCTGGGAATGCTCGTCGTGCATTAGTGTTGTCCTCGTAGGTCAGGCTTCCCAGCCTGACACGTTTGTCTTTCGCGAATCACCGTCTGTCGCCGCAGAGTCAGGCTGGGAAGCCTAGCCTACGGGTCAAACGATATAGAGCAGCGGGAACAGGAAGATCCACACCAAATCGACGAAGTGCCAATACAGGCCACTGTTCTCCAAGAAGTCATGCCAGCCTTCCAGGTTGGCCTGCTTCAGCAAGATCCAAAACAGGATCATGCCGATGATCACATGCAGCGCGTGGAAGCCGGTCATCAGGAAGTAGCACGACGCGAAAATGTTGCCGTACAGAATCGGATGCGGCTCGTGGACCGACTTGAAGACGTAGCCCCATTGCTCGTTCGACTTCAGCCCGGCGAGCTGCGTTTCGACTTCATGCAGCGACAGATCCTCACGCAGGATGCCCTGCTTCATCAGATCAAACTGTTTGAACATCTCGCCGAAGCCCCGGAACTCCTCAGCCTCTTTGACTTCCGGCTTGCTGGCGGCTTCAGCCAGCAACGCCTTCAACTTTGTGGCGTCGTCTTTCGGCTCTGGCAGCTTCTCGGCGGCTTTGGAACTGACCGCTTTTGCGGCCAGGCGTTCCAGTCGATTCGCGACTGCCGTTTCCGATTCGCGGAGCACTTTCGCTTTCGCCTGCTGATCGTTTTCCGCGATGTGGCCCGGCAGAATGTCGTGGTCGATCTTGCCGTAGTACTCGAACCCCTTGATGCCGAGAAACACAAAGGCCAACGCGAACGTCCACTGCAAAAACTTGCGAGCTTTTCCGAAATCGTGTGCGCCCATCGCCTCGTGCGCGACCACGACGAAGTAGCTCGAAAGAATCAGTACGAACGTGTTGATGCCGCCGGCCGCAACGCGGATGTGGGTCACATCGGGATCGGTCGGCCAGCCTTTCGATCCCATCCGCAGCACGATGTAGGTGCCGATGAACGCCGTGAAAAACATGATCTCGGTGCCGAGGAACAGCCACATGCACAGCTTGGAGTTGGGAATCGCCAACCCCATCTTGATGGGCGGAACCGCGTGACCCTGCGAAGGTGAGTGCGACATTGTTTTTGAAATCTGAAATCTGAAATTTGAAATCCAGGAATTGGACGGCCGACAATCGTCAGCTCAGCAATCTCCAATGATCCCAGGTCAGCGCCAGCAACAGTGCCGGCAGATACACCAATGAAAACCACAACAACTGCCGAGCCGTTGTCACCGACTCGGCCAGTAGAAAGCGAACGGAAAAGGCGACGTATCCGAAGCCGAGTACAACCGCGATCAAGGCGAACACATCTCCCGCCAGCGCCGCGTCCTTGAGCAGCAAGCTGACCGGGATCAGCGCCAGGGCATAGCCGACGCACAGCCAACCGGTGATGCGCGGAGCCGGCCGCGTCTGCGGCAACATCCGCAATCCCGCCGCCGCGTATTGCTCGCGATAGAGCCAAGCGATCGCCAAGAAGTGCGGGAATTGCCAGACAAACAACGTCGCGAAGAGCGCGAACGCGCCGGCATCCAACTCGCCCCCAGCCGCCACCCAACCGAGCACCGGCGGCATCGCGCCAGGGATCGCTCCGATCGCAGTGCAAAACGACGTGCGACGTTTCAGCGGCGTATAGACGACGACGTACAACAGCAACGTCGCCGAAGCCAACACCGCCGTCAGTGCATTCACGAAGAAAATCAACTCGATCGCACCGACCAGCCATAGTCCGAGCCCAAACGCCAAGACTTCATGCGGCGACATCCGGCCACTTGGCAACGGACGATTTGCCGTCCGAGCCATCAACAGATCCGAGTCTCGTTCCAACCACTGATTGAGCGCGCTGCAACTGACCGCGATCAAGCCGATCCCCAGCAGCGAATGTCCCAACGTGATTGCCGACCATTCGCCGGTTGTCGCCAGTAGAAAGCCCAGAGCGACCGTGACCAAGCCCATCACTGCGATGCGCGGTTTGGTCAGAGCGAGGTAATCGCGCCAACGCGGGATGACATGCGTCCGCGCCGACAGCGTCGCGCTGAGTTCCATCGTGCCTTGTGGGTCCAGGAGGACACTCATCGCACTGCCCCTCCCGCCAACGTCGGGCAGGTTTCCAACCTGCCCGCGCCAGCCGTCAGATTCGTGGCAGGTTGAAAACCTGCCCCACGATCGAGCCAATTGAGTCGCAGTACGCGAGCCGCCAATTGCACGGACATCATCAACACGAACATCGCCGCCACCGCGTGAGCCGTCCGAAACAGAATCTGTTCCGGAGCTTGCTGCACCGCCACATAACCAGTCGTCGGAAAACCAAATCGAGTCACCCATGCGCCCGCTCCCAACACCAACTGCACGAGCAAGACGATCAGCAAACCAATCGCCGCCGAACGGAGCCACGCTTGGCCCGATCGCCAACTCGACACAATCAGCGCGATCGACAACACCGTCGCCAGAATCGCGCCGCCCAAGTGCTCGTGCAGCGCTAGACCGAGATGCCGGACCAAGCCGCCAAGCAACGACTGGACAAACACCGTCAATAAGTTCGCGATGGCGAGAAACTTCAAGCCGCTGGAAACGGAAGTGCTTGTGTCTGAGACTCGGCCGCCACTCATCCACGTTGATCCGGTGACGAGGGCGAACAGGGTGATCGTCGAAAAAATCAGCGAGGCGAACAGACCATGCACCAGCGCGGCCACACGTGCGTCAGCGATGACTCGAAAACCACCGAGCAACCCCTGCAACACCACTGCCGCCAGAATGCCGATTGACAAAGAACGCACCCAATCACGCGATTCGCGCCGCAGCGTCAGAGCCACCAGTCCGATCGAAAACATTCCGATGAGGCTCCCAGCCAAGCGATGTCCGTGCTCGACGAACTTCTCGCGGTTCGCGTGGAAGTCTTGCAGCCACGGGTACAGAAACATGTTCTGCCCATCCGACGTCGGCCAATCCAGAAACGCCATACCCGCATCGAGCGTCGTCACGAGCGCCCCCATCCCAATCGGCAACAACGCGATCGCCGCCGTCAATGCGGCGTAACGCGAGAGCCAACGATCTGAGGACGCGGTCGTCATGGGGGGCTGATTGGTCAAACTAAGAATGCCCGTGCGCGGGATCTTCAGGGGGTTTCTTCGGACTGCGGGTCGGGTCTGTCTGCATCCAGAAATCTTGATCGGCGCGGTTCGGATTCGAGTACTCATACGGACCGCGGAAGCAGACCGGCGGAATGTCGAAGTTGCCGTGACCCGGCGGAGACGGAGCGGCCCATTCCAGGCCGTTGGCATTCCACGGATTCCGTCCTGCTTTCTTGCCGTTGAAAATGCTGATGACAAAGTTGCCCAAGAGCAGGAACTGAGCGAACCCCATGATCATCGCCGAGATCGTGATGAATTGATTCAGAGGCAACAGGTGTTCGAGATACGGGTGGACGTAGGGGTCCGCATAGCGCCGAGGAAACCCGGCGATCCCCAGCATGTGCATCGGAAAAAAGGCTCCATTGAAGCCAATGTAGGTCAGCAGGAAGTGCCACTTGCCGACCGTCTCGTTCATCTTCCGGCCGAACATCTTCGGAAACCAAAATTGGATCGCACCGAAGACACCGAACATCGTCGTACCGAACACGACGTAATGGAAATGGGCCACGATGATGTACGTGTCGTGGATGTAGATATCGACCGGTACAGCGGCCATGAAGATGCCGCTCAAACCGCCGACGATGAACATCGAAACAAACGCGATGCAGTGCAGCGTCACCGTGTTGAACTGCAAGCGACCGCCCCAAATCGTGCCGATCCAGTTAAAGACTTTCACCGCGGATGGCAGAGCGATCATGACCGTTGAAACCATGAAGGTCATGCCCAACGCCGGGTTCATGCCGCTGGTGAACATGTGGTGGCCCCACACGATGAAACCCAGTCCGGCGATCGCAGACATCGAATAGACCATCGGCTTGTAGCCAAAGATCGGTTTGCGGCACATGCAGGCCAGCATATCTGAGGTCATTCCCATCGCCGGCAGCAGCATGATGTAAACCGCCGGGTGCGAGTAGAACCAAAACAGATGCTGCCACAGCAGCGGCTGCCCGCCACCGACTGTTGGATCGGCGTTGTTGACCACGAGTCCGGCGGGAGTGAAGAAGACTGTGTGAATTCCCTCCAGCCAACCGCCAAACGCAAACCGGTCGAACAGCAGCATGAAGCCAGCCGCCGTGAGCACCGGCAGAGCAAACGCTTGCAAAATCGCGGTGATGAACATGCCCCAAATCGTCAGTGGCATGCGGAACAACGTCATGCCCGGAGCACGCATGTTGATGATCGTGGTCATGTAGTTGACCGACCCCATCATCGATGACACTCCGACGAGCGTAACTCCCAGCAGCCAATAGGTCTGAGCAGACCCAGATCCCGGTGCGGCGACGCGCAACTCCGACAGCAGGGGGTACGAGGTCCAGCCCGCCGCGGCCCCGCCGTGATAAAAGCTCATCCCAAAGCAAAGGATGGCCGGGATCATGAACCAGTAGCTCAGCATGTTGAGCACCGGAAAGGCCATGTCGTCGGCCCCGATCATCAACGGGATCAGAAAGTTTCCGAAGGCACCTGCCAGCACCGGGATGATGACCAGAAAAATCATCACCGTCGCGTGCATGGTGAACAGCATCGTGTAGAACTCGGGCGAGATTTGCCCGCCCGCATTCGCGAAGAGCGGCCCAAAGATCGGCATTGAGGTCCACGGAAAGGCCAACTGCCAACGCACGCCCAAGGCCAATCCGCCACCGACCATCAGCATCATCAGCGTCGTGAACAGGAACTGCATACCGATCATCTTGTGGTCGGTCGAGAACACATATTTTTGAATGAAGGTCAACTCGTGATGCCCGTGGGCACCATGAGCGTCTCCATGTTCGTGCCCATGTTCCTGGGCGACTCCTAAGGCACTCATGTTATTCGTCCTTCTTCGCCACGGCGCTGGGCGTCGCATGGCCGTCATAGTTCTGATCCGCTTGCAGCTTCTTCAAATACGCCTCGTATTCGACTTCGGTTTCGGCGGTCAGTTGTGCCCGCATCTTGTAGTGCCCCCAACCGCACAGCTCGGCACAGGTCAGGTCAAACAGCCCCTGCCTCTCGGCTTTGAACCAGATCGGGATGATCTGACCAGGCACGGCGTCCTGTTTGACTCGGAGATGCGGCAGGAAGAATGAGTGCTGCACGTCCTCGCTGCGAAGCTGAATCATCACCGGTCGATTGATTGGAACGTGCAGGTCGTTGACGTCGTACAAGTCATCCGGCTGCGGCTTGAGTTGCAGCTTCTTTCCAGGAGCCGGGTATCGAATCCGCCACTCGAACTGCCGAGCGGTCACTTCCGCCACCGGAGCCTCACGAGCTTCCTTCGGGAAGTACGCCTGCACTCGGAACAACGCCCAGACGTCCATTTGATACAGGGCTAAGAACAGCAAAATCACCGAGGGCACGACCGACCAGATCACTTCCAAGCTGTGACTGCCGTGACTGAACCAGGCCCGCTCGTCTTTGCTGTGCGACGCACGCCACAGGACGTAACCCATCGCGATTTGCGTCCCGATGAAGACCGCGGTGACGATGTAGAGAATCAAATAGAACAAGTTGTCGATCCGCTGTCCCAGTTCGGTGACGGATGGACCGGGAAACCACCAACCGAGCGATGGGATCAACGACGAGATCAACGAATAGATGATCGCCACGATCGGCCAGAAGACAAAGAACGCACACCAAAACTTACGCACGGTGAAACTCCCGTAAGACCGATCTCTCAAACCAGCCGGTCGGACGATTTGGAAGACCGCCCAACATTCCCGCTAATTCGCGTTCCCAAGTTCATTCGGCTGCCCTGCGATGCTGTGAGCCTTCGCCGCCTTGGGAGACGCCGACTCAAATGGAACCGACAGCACATAGTTCACCAAGTCCCAGACTTGCTCCGGCTTAACGGTCGCGGCCACCGGCGGCATCGGAGTCCCTTTGATCCCTTGCGAGATGCGGCGATAGAGGTCGATCGGCCGCCGTCCGCCGCGATAAATACCGCGCGTCAAATCGCGCGGCTTGATCTGTTCGCCCCAAGAGTCGTGCAGTCCACGCTTCTCATAGAACCCACCCGTGGCATCGTTCTTTTGAAAATCTTCCGTTTGGAAACCGTTGCCACGTCCCGTCGGACCATGACAGTTGATGCACTTGCCACCGTCCGTTTTCACGAAGAGCGCTTTGCCTCGCTCGCGAGATTCCGCCGTGTCCGGCACGCGTGGCACGGGTGGCATGATGACCGTGTCCGCCGTCTCCGCCCCTTCCCAAGCCGAGACCATATCGCCGGTCACGGTCTCGATGAATGCCGCTAAACCTTCCGTCGGATTTGCGACATACTCCTCAAGCTGCTTGGCGATTTGCTTTTCGATGTCGCTCGTACTGGCCTTGGTTTCCTGAGCTTCCTTCCTGGCGCGGTCGGCGGCGTAGTCGTTCTTCAAATCCTTGAGCAACTGCACTTCCAGTTCGCCGCGCATCGCCAACCAGCGGACGTATTCGATCAACACGGCCAGTTCGTTCTCCTTGAGCATTGGCACGAACGCGGGCATGTAAGTGCCGGGAATACCTTGGCTGACGATTCTCTTCAGGTCATCACGAGACGCCTTCGTGTCTTTGTTGGTCGACGTGAACTTGAAGATTCCCAGCCGATAGTCACGCGGGCGTGGATTCAAATACTTCGCGGTCGTCCCATCGCCATCGCCGTTGATCCCGTGGCAATGTTGGCAATGCCGAGCGTACAGCTTGCGGCCGTGCCGCAAGTTCTGTCCTGCAACGACGAATTGATCACCCTCGGCCGGCGCGGTTTCGAGAGCAGTCAAAGTCTCGAAAGATTTCTCGCTGGCATCGTAGCTGGCCAGTAAAAACGATTTCCCTTGGTTGGCTCCGGAAGTGAACAGCAAGCCAGCGCGGCTGAGTTCCGGGGACTTCAAGCTTTCGAGATCGCTGGTCTCCGCGTTGAAATCGACGATCACCGACCGGCCATCGACCGACTTCACTTTCCCTTCGGCTTTGCCGTAATTCACCGGCAGCTTCAACCACGCGACGCTGTTGAGCGGTGTGCCGAAGTGCTCTTCCAATGTTTTTTCCACGACCGCTCGTGCCTTGCGGTGAACCGGCTTCGCGATGTCGGCATTCTGAGCGAACCGCATCTGCGATGCGTCCTCAGCACACCCGGCCACGGCACCAGCCAGCACCACGACCAATAATCGCCACACTCTCGCGCTCACGAAAAATTCCTCCGCTTCAACGTAGGTTGGGCACTCTTGCCCGACCCACGACGGGCATGAGTGCCCATCCTACAAAACCGATTACAGCCCAAATTTCTTCGCGTCCGCCTTGATCTCAACGGCCGGATTTTCGCCACCCTTGATGACGACGTTGTATTTCGATTCCAACAGACCCGGCTTCCCGCTGTCACCCCGCTCGTGCCAGACCTTGAACTGATATTTCCCCGCCGGCAGACCTTCGATCTTGAAGTTCCCCTCCGCGTCCGACACGGCCGCGAACGGATGATCCAAGATCAAGTGATACGCACTCATCCACGAGTGAATATCGCATTTGACGGAAATTGGTGCCCGTTCCGCTGTTTTGTAGATCAGTTTGATGCCCGTGCGATCGTTGGCTGAGATGGCGTTGTTCGCGGGACCGTTGCGGACAACCATGCAACGAGTGTTGTGCAACGCGCCATCATCATTCAACAGTCGGACGGTCTGTCCGACTCGGCAAAACATAGCATGCGTCGTGAAGCGGCAATTCTTTTGATCGAAGATGATGTCCTCAGTTGGCGGCGCGGCATTTAAGCCTGCCGGCACCTTGTCGAGGAACACAAACACATTCGCCACGCCCTTGCTTTCGCTGACGACCAAATCTTCGTTCGGAATGTCGCCGGTGGCCGAGCATACGCTGGCGTCTTTGTCGGCGGTTCCCTTCTTGTAGATCACGCCCGGCGTCGGACGCGTCCCGTCAAAAACGATTCGACCGATCAGTGTTCCAACGCCGCCGGCACCAGGCGAGGCCGCACCATCCGGCGTCGCTGGCTTGTCGCCATCAACTTTCGCGATGGCCGATTCAGCGGGCTTCACCCGCACCGAAGGTTCGGCATGAGCACCCGAATCGAGTTTGCCGCAACCGGCCGCAAGCGCCAGCAGTCCAGCGCACGCCACCATCATCCAACAGAATTTCAAGTCAGCCGTTTTCATCAGTTGCCCCCTTCCTTCGCGTCACCCTTGGCCGGAGCCGCATCGACGGGAGCTGGGGTCGCCGCGAGCGGCAGCTTGCCTTCTTTTTCCAGCAGTCGCATGTAGTTCAGCAGCGCGTCGCGCACGCCAACCACTTGGTCGAGCGGATCGGTGTCCATCAGCGGCGGGAATTGTTTTTGGTCCTTGCGGAACACCGGCGGCATCGACGTGTACGGCGTGATCCACGCCGGCTTGTGGAGCCACAGCAGCAACCAATCCGGCCGCAAGCGATCCGTCACGACTTCCAGGTTGGGTCCGCGGATATCCTTTTTCGGGTCCGAGCCTTTGTATTCCTGTCCGGCGACCGAATGACACTTGATGCAGATCGGCGCGTTGAGCACTCGCCATGATTCCTGCAAGTAATCCCCCGGCCGTTTCGGATGCCGTTCGTGATACCGGGCGTTCGCGTCGGATAGATACGTCGCGTCTCGTTGCGGGACATTCTGATATGGAAACGACGCACCGTCATACGCCGCAAAGTAGTTCGCCAGAGCCTGAGCTTCGGCGTCGGTCATTTTGAATTTCGGCATTCGCAAGACCGTCACATGCCGCAGTTGCTGTGGGTTCTTCAAGAACGAATACAGCCACGGTGTCTGGACCTTGATCCCTTCCTGATACAGCGGCGGCGGCGACATCTGCCAGGCATTGGCCTCGCTATCGGTTCGCTTGATGTCGGAGACCAACCATTCGGCGAATGATCCGCCGCGAGCCGGCTTCTCCGAAACCAGTTGTGCTTCCGGAACGATGATGCGTTGCGGTGCCCATTGCAGCTTGCCGCCGACGTCAATCGTCTCCCACAAGTCATAGCCGTATTCTCGCTCTTCGGGATCGTCGTCCGGCTTCGGCCGTGACGAGGCGAGTCCCTTGAACATCACGACCGGCAACGTCTCGGTGCTGTCCGCCTTTTTGACAACGTGCGATTTTCCGGTCAGCGCTTTGCGTGGCGGCTTGAGCTTCATCATCAGTTCGAAGCCTTCGGGATGATCCTCGACTCCCATTTCGGAGGCGAGAAGTTCGTCCGGCTTGGTCGCATACGAGATCTCCGGCAGGTCGATGATGTGGCAGCCGGTGCAATTGAATTTTTGCAGCAGCCGTTCCCCTTCGACTTTCGCCAGTTCGGCCCCCTTCGGCCGGTACAGATATTTCTCGGCGGGCGGGCGGGCGACGAGTCCCAGCACGAAGGTCGAGATGGCTTCGATTTCCTGCTCGTTGAGCGGGAACTTCGGCATCCGCAATCGTTCGTCGTAGAACTTGGTCTCGGTCTTCTCGTAGTCGTAGCTGCGCGGGTCGCGGAGCTTTTGCCAGATGAAACCGGGGCGTCCGTGATGCAACAAGCTCTCGTAGAAGAATGCCGCGCCGAGCTCCTTGGATTCTTGTTCGTGATTATCGAAGCCGCCGGCCGCGGCGTTTCTGATCGCATTTTCGACGCGAGTCTTGGTCGAACTGCCATCCGGTTCGCCGTGATGGTGCAGGTATTCTTCGATGTGCTCCGGTGCGAGCCGCGACGGATCTTTCAAGCCCCAATCCTGAAGCGCGGTGCCGATCGGGCGAGCGGTGTCGAAGTTCGGAATGTCGTGGCAGCCGTAGCAGCCGTACCGCGAAATCGTCACGCGGCCGAGATAGTTCATCTTCCGCTTGCGCCATTCTTCGTCCGAAAACTCCGCGCCGGCCTTCTCGGCCACGAGTTCAATCTCATCCCCCTTGACGGTCTCGCGAGCGTACGGGTACTTGCGAACCGACATCACTTCCGTGGCCTGTGCCGGCGTCACGGTCTTGCGACGCCACAGCAGCATTTCGACGAGCTTGTCCAACTCGGCATCCGTAATTTCAACCTTTGGATACGGGTTCGTCTTCTCTCCAAACGACAGCAGGTAGGCGGCGATGTCGGCCGCCGGATCAGGATCGCCTGGCTTGGCCGGACGGAGGAACAAGTCGGGCATCTTCGTGTCCGGGTGATGTCGTTCCGGATTGCGAATCCAATTGTAAAGCCAGTTGACCCCGTCCTCTCCCGGCTTGAGCTTGGCCGCAATCTTCGACAGGTTGGGACCGAACTCGGCCTTCGAACCTTTGAATCGCTCGGCGTCGTGGCTGTGACACGCGAGGCAACCCTTCTGGGCGAAGAACGTCTCGCCACGCTTCGCATCACGTTGCTCGGCGGGCGGCGGCGGGTCGAACCCGTCCTTGTATCCAGTCGATTTGTCGAACAAATAGTGTGCGATCCCGGCGAGTTCGGCTTTCGAAAAATCTTTGCCATGACTGTCACTGTTGTTCGTCAGTTTGAAGAACTGTGGCATGGTGGTCGTGGGCCGGAAACGTTTCGGCTCTTCGGTCCAATACGTCAACCATTCGCGAGTCGTTTTGCTGGCGATGTGCTCCAGGCTCGGACCCACTTTGCGTTCGACGCCGGCCACCGCCTTCGGATCGTCGGCGATCTTCTTCGCTTCTGCGGCAGTCTGGGGTTTGAGCCGCAGGTCTGGGCCAACCGGTTTGCCGGCATCGAAACCGTTGATCTCGTGGCAGCCGAAGCAACCGTATTTCTTGATGAGTTGCCAGCCTTCGTAAGCCTTCGGAGCGGTCGCTCCGAACTTCGTGTTCTGACCGAGTTCGACGACCGAGTGGTGACACTTCAAGCAGGCGGACTCACGCAACCGAGCCGGCTGCATCGGGTATTCCCAGAAGTGATTGTTGAACCACTTGAAGTCGTGCTCCCATTCGTGAGCCTGATGCGGATCGTTGGGCGTGTGCGACGCATTCTGAAAACTGGTTCCCGATCCTTGTCCGTCGTGACACGACGTGCAACCGAAGTCATTGAGCGGATGCGGGCTGGCCGCCGTCAAATAAACGTCCGGCCGAGGATGCGTCGAGAACGGATGCTCGTAAGTTCCGTTCTTGCCGTCGCCATGCGGGAAGTCGGGCACGTCGCCATCTCCGACTCGGTCAATCGCCAAGTGGCAGGTGCGGCAACGGTCGAACCGCGCTGTCTTCGCCATGCCGAGCGTGATCTTCATATCCGGCAACCAGTCCTGCTGGATTCTGATGTGCGAGTTGAAGCCATCGACGATCGGCTGCTCCATGAGCCAGCGCTTGAAGGTCTTGACCGCACCTGCAACCGAATTCGGTTCCGGTTCGATCCGACTCTTGGCGGCCTCCAACCGGAGGACGTCCACCTCGAAGGCTTTGACAGCGGCCACAGCCGCGTCGCGGTCTATAGTCTGTGCCTTCAATTCGTCCGTGGCCTTCTTGCGAGCGGCCTCGCGACGGTCAAGCTCCGCCTCCAATTCATCGACGGCTTGTCGCTTCTCATTGAAGTCTTTCAACAAGACGGCCATCTTCTCTTCGGGGAGTTGATCGCGAACACCGAGGTCGTAGTTGGCGCTCGCCACTCCACGATAGGATCGGCTCTCTCGCACCTTCCGCATTTGCATCAGGTACTCGTTGTCGAGAGTCTTGACGTTGGCTTCCCGTTCGGCGACCGCCTTATCCAATTTTGTCTGCTGGGCTTCCTTCGCATCTTTCAGTTCGCGGAGCTTGGCCTCGTAAGACTTCTGCAACTTCGCGGCGGACTTGGCCCCATTGCCCAGCGCCACGTTGGTGAGTTCCGCCTTCGTGGCATTCTCTTCGGCGACGAGTTTGTCTGCTTCCAGGTGGAAAAACTGATGCTGATACGCGCGCCACTCGTCGTGGTGGTCGAAATACATCATCAGCAGCGTCGACACGAACAGCACGATCATGCTGACGGCGAACCACCGGTGCATCTTGGGAAGCGGACGCAGATAATCTTCATTCGCTGGCATGTTTGTGGCGCACGCGGCTCGCGTGCGTTCCATCCTCAAAAAATTGGCGCACGCGAGCCGCGTACGCCACGGATCAGACGTTAAAGAACCACTCCGGAATCTTGATGAAGTACTTCAGGTTGGCGGCCCAGCGGAGCACCATCGTGATCGGCAGGGCCGCCATCATCAGCACCAAGTTCGAGAACACCATGTACCGCAGGAATCCCATGCGGAGGAAGAATTTCTTGAAGACCGTCATCGCCATCACCATCGGCAGCACGCCGAGATAAATTCCGATGGCAACAAATCCGACAAACTCTCGCAGCAGGATGTACGGGGCCTGCGTCCAAAAATTCGCACCTGCGGGAGCCATCGGCAACGGCTGCCCGATGCCGTACCAGAAGTACTCGGACAAGCTGACGTTGTTCAGAGCCTCCAGCTTGTGGACGTCCCAATATTCGTAGATGCCGAAGATGTTCCAGTTCGGACCACGTAAGAACGTGCCGAGGGTGATCATCCCGATCCACAACGGCAGGAACCCGAACATGAACGCCGTGATCGCGAACTTCCGCTGGTTAAACGTGTAATACCCGTTGCCGAGCTTGTTGAAGTCGATGTACGGAATGGCCATCATTCCGCCGATGATCACGCTAGGAAACACGACGCCCGCCAGCCACGGATCGAAATAGACCAGCATTTCCTGCAAGCCCAGGAAGTACCACGGAGCCTTCGACGGATTCGGCGTCTTCACCGCCGAGGCCGGTTCTTCCAGTGGAGCCTGCAACGCGATGCCCCACAGGATGAGCAGCGCCGTCACCGCGATCATGCAGATCATTTCGGTGTAAACGAGATCCGGCCAGGTCAGCACTTTCTCGTTGTTTTCGGCTTCGACCGGCCCCTGACCTTGAGCAGCGCGGCGGTCGTTTTCATTCGCCCGATAAAAGAACAGCCAGGTGAAAAAACCGACGATGAACAGCATCGCCACGATCGGCACGTTGTCGGGCTTGCCAACGATCTGTCGGAAATCCCAGTCCGTCAGACTGACGCACAGGAACAACAGAGCCAGATTGAGCAACACCCAGCCGACGTTCGGCTTCGCCAGCCAATTCCGCAGCAGCAGCATTCCGATGAAGCCGAAGGTTGTCACCGCGAAATAACGGCGAGCATCCGCCACGACAAAGTCGATCGCCGCCTTGGCAAAGTCGGGCATCACGAACCACCGCAATGCCTCAGGGACGCTTGCGCAGGTCAAGTGAGTGACCGAGACTAGCAGCAGCGCGATCGAATACATCGACCAAGCGGCAGCATTCGGCATGTCCATCCCGCCCAGGAATTCGGGCAGTCGGAAATGACGACCTCTGTGATACGACTTCCACGTCCACACCGCGTTCATTGCAAATAGAATCAGATACAGCCACCCCAGGCCATACAGGACGCTAGGCGTGACGTTGGGATGCGGGTCCGTCGATCCCAGGGTTAAGCAGGAAGTAATCAGCGACAAAGAGTTCATCGAGATTTCCGTGTTCCGAATTCCTACAACGGCTGACTGATCCCGCCGTCTTTGCGGACTCGCCAGAAGTGAATGGCAATCAAGCCAGCCGCCGCCAACGGGATCGCAACACAGTGCAGGATATAAAACCGATTCAGAGTCTCTTCACCGACGAAGCGGCTGCCCAGCAACAGAAAGCGAGCATCGCTGGCATTGGTGATGAGGTCGTAACCGCCGAGATTCAAAAACTGAAAACCAGGGCCTTCGTGCCCCAGTACCGGTGTCGCGCGAGCCATGTTCGAACCGACGGTGATGGCCCAAATCGCGAGCTGATCCCACGGCAGCAAATAGCCGGTGAACGACAGCAACAACGTCAGCTTGAGCAAGATCACGCCGACGACCCAATTGAATTCTCGCGGCGGCTTGTAACTGCCAGTCAGAAAAACGCGGTACATGTGCAGCCAAACCGTGATGACCATCGCGTGAGCACCCCAGCGGTGAATCTCGCGCATGATCCCCAGCGTCGTCACGTCGCGCAGAGCTAGAATGTCGTTGAAGGCCCATTCCAGCGTCGGCCGGTAGTAGAACATCAACAGCACGCCGGTGATGGTTTCTACCAAAAACAGGAAGAACGTGATTCCGCCCATGCACCAGGTGTAGGACAGCGCGATGCCCTGCTGCTTGATCGACACCGGATGCAGGTGCAGAAAGAAGTTGGTCAGCATTACGACCACGCGGTTGCGGCGGTCGTACGGAGCCGGATGCCGGAAGACACTCTTCCAGATTTGCGAATCGCGAATGTAATCACCGACCGACATGGATGCTGACTTTCTCACGTGGGGCAGGTTTTCAACCTGCCGTGCCTGCAACACTCCAACAAATCAAGCCATCCGGGCAGGTTGAAAACCTGCCCCACGAACTACGCCAACGCTCCATCGACGAACGAGTTCGTGTCTTCCCACTGTCCCATCTCTTCCTGGAACTTGACGCTTTTGTCGACTTCCAACTGCCCGTCCGACGCCAGCTTGATGCCAACTCGTTCGAGTGGCCGCGGAGCCGGACCTTCAAAGTTGATGCCGTTGATGTAAAAACCTGAACCGTGACACGGGCATTTGTATTTCTGCTCGCCTTCGAGCCAGTTCGGTGTGCAGCCGAGATGGGTACAGACCGAAGCGATGGCGTAGATCAAGTTGCGACCTTTGTACTGGTCGGTATGCACAATCCAGACGCCGCGAGCCGCCAACCACTTCGTGCTGACGTTGCCCAGCGGGTAGTCGCTCGCCGGACCAATTTTGAACTTCGTCGGCGGCTCAACCAGCACGTTCGGGAACATGAACCGCGCAAGATCGAGCAACCACAACAGCGAAGTTGCGGCCATCGACCCAAACCCAATCGCCAGCGGCGAGAGACAGGCTGCGACAAAACTGCGACGATCGGTGCCAGTACTCTTTTTGTCTTTTGCCGCCGAGGGCCTCATAGGCATTGGCGGCAGAACTGGCTTCACGGGGACTGCCGGAGTTGCGATAGCGACTGCGGCGATTGCTCCGCCGCCGCGCACCGCTTTGAGCATGTCTTCCACGGAAGGTTTTGCGACACCGCTGGTCGCAGCGGCGACTGGCTTCACAGCGGCTTTCGCGGCCGGAGCCTCAGCAGTTACCGTCGGAGCGGCAGCGCTACCTTTGCCAGCGCGGATCGCCGCCAGAATGTCCGAGGTCGAGCCGGGCTTGGCAGCGGGAGCCGCCTTCGGCGCGGCAGCGGCTTTCGGAGCCGCAGATTCAGCGGGAGCTTCAGCCGCTCCGCCCTTCGCGCCTTGAGCACGAATCGCGGCGAGGATATCGCTTGTTGATCCGGGCTTCGCCGCCGGAGCCGCTTTCGGTTTCGGAGGCGCTGGTGCCGCCTCAACCGCCGAGGGTTCGGGCGCGGAGGACTCTACAACGGGAGCCGGGGGCGCAGGTGCGGCTGGAGCATCGCTGCTCGCGCTGGGTTTCGCCGCTCGAATCTTGGCCAGAATATCGGCCGTCGAAAGTTTTGGTTCAGACATGTCTCTTCGCACGCTCAAAACGGACCGCACACGCTGGCGCAGTCACAGGGGGCGAGATTAAGAGGGGCGGATTCTTGCAATCGCGCCGCGAGCCAGCAACCTTTCGGAATCACAGTCACGTGAGATTTCCCAAACTCAGGACGAGCCTCAAAATGACGTTCTCAGGGCTGAGAAGATCAACCATGGCGAGCGACCCGTAATGAGCGACGAGCGGAAAGCAGCGGCTTCGATCTCGGCCGAGCACGCGGTGTTGCTCGACGAATTCGAGCGATTCATCCATCGCGACCCCGCGCGGCGTGGTCTGTGCGCCAGCGAACTGGACGCCGACGGCCAAGCCACGACATCGCGACTGGGAGCCGGACAGCTCGCCGCCGCCGCGACCGACTTGGCGCAAAACGCTCGCCGAGTCGCCATTGTCACCGGCTTTTTCATTCCGCACGCTCAGCCGCCGTGCGCCGAGACCGACGGCCCGCCGGGAAGTTTGTTTCTCGCTCACTGCCTGCAAGCCCTCGGCATCGACGCAGCCGTCATCACCGACGGCCCGTGTGCCGCCGCTGTCCGAGCAGCCGCCAACGGCATCGACTTTCCGCTGGATCGCGTTTTTATCGCGCCGCTCAAAGCCGAAAGCTGGTGCGATGAGTTCTTGCAATCGGAATTCGCTCGTGGTTTGACGCACTTGATTGCCGTCGAGCGCGTCGGGCCGAGCCACACGGCGGAGTCGGTGGGGGCGAGGGGTGAGGGGCGAGGAGCGAGGGGCGAGCAAGACAAAGCTGCCGACAACTCGTCACTCCCCGCGTTCATTGCCGACGTTGCTACCGAGCATCACGATCACTGTCACAACATGCGCGGCGTTTGCATCGACGCTCACACTGCTCCGCTACATTTGTTGTTTGAGCGGTTGCCGCAGTTCCACTCAACGGCGCGGACGATTGGCGTCGGTGACGGCGGGAACGAGATCGGGATGGGGGCGATTCCGTGGGCCGAGTTGCGTCGCCGTCTGCCGGGCGAGCACGCGGGACGAGTGCCATGTCGCATCGCCTGTGACTTCAACATCGTCGCCGGGACCAGCAATTGGGGAGCAATGGCGCTCGCCGCCGGAGTTTGTCTGCTGCGGGACCGGCTCGATGTCTTGCAGCCGTGGACTCGCGAGAGACAGCGTGAGTGGTTGGAACATCTCGTGGAGAACGGCCCCGCCGTGGACGGCGTCACCGGGCGACGCGAAGCGACTGTGGATGGCTTGCCGTTTTTGACCTACATCCAGCCGTGGGAGGGCATCTTGCGATCCCTCGGCTAAGCACACGCGAGCCGCGTGTGGCTACAGAATTTCCAGTGACGGCATCGGCGCATCGACAATCACGCGCTTCGCGATTTGCATTGCGATGTTCTCGGTCATGCGGAGCAGGTGCGGCTTCACGGGATTGTCGTCCTCGAACAGCGAGGCAATTTGGCCATCGTCGCCGCGCACGCGAATCGTCGCGTCGATCGGGATTTCGCCGAGGAATGGCAGTCCGAGTTCTGCGGCTTTGGCTTTCGCGCCGCCGCGGCCGAAGATTTCGCCCGACATGTTTTCGACGATGCCGAGCACTGGGATTTTGACCTGATCGAACATGCTGATCGCTTTGACGGCATCCAGCAGCGCGACCTTCTGCGGCGTGCAGACGACAACCGCTCCGGCTAAGCCGAGCAGTTGCGACAGAGTCAACGACACATCACCCGTTCCCGGCGGGAGGTCGATGATCAAGTAGTCGAGTTCGCCCCAATCGGTCTCTTGCAGGAACTGTGTCAGCAGCTTGTGCAGCATCGGGCCGCGCCAGATGACCGCTTGGTTTTCACGGATCAGGAAGCCGATCGAGAGGACTTTCATGCCGTCCGCATCGATCGGTTCCAGACGCTGAATCTTCTGGCCGTTGGGAAGTTCGACCTCGCGAACGATCGGCGTCCCCTTCGCGCCGGTGAGCAGCGGAATGCTCGGCCCGTAAACGTCGGCGTCGAGCAGCCCGACCTTGGCTCCGAAATGCTTCAGACCGTAGGCCAGAGAAGCCGCCGTTGTACTCTTGCCGACGCCCCCCTTGCCGCTGCCGACCGCGACGACGTTCTTGATTCGCAGGCCGATCTTGCCGCCAGTTTCGCGGCCAAGCACCTGCCACGAGTACGTGACGTCCATCTTGCGTCCGCCCGCCGAACTCCCCAGCGTGCTGCCGATCAAGTCGCCAATCCGCTCGCGGCCAGGGTACGCCGGGGTTGGGAGTTGCACTTCGATCTTGATTGCATCGGACGTCGTCTGAACTGACCGGATCAGGCCCAGTCGATCGAAGGAGATTTCAAGTTCAGGATCGGTAAGTTGCCCGAGTTTCGAGCGAATTTCTGCGTCTGTCATGGTCTCGTTGCTGGCAAGTTTCGAGGAATGGTTTGGGAGCTTCGAGTTGTAGCGGCCTCACCGACGACGAACAACAAGCACCATCTTGTCACACGGGCCCAGTCACGCCCTTCTCCCTCCGGGAGAAGGTTGCCGAAGGCCGGATGAGGGACTCCATGAGAATGAAAGCCTCCGTGACGTTCGGATCCCTCACCCCGGCCCTCTCCCAAAGGGAAAGGGAGAAAGCCAAGCCAAAAGACCGGTCACTCCGATTTGAAAAACAGTCGTCTGCATGCCCGCGAGAGTTGCTCACCGGACACATCGCCAACCAAGACTTCGCGCACCCCGACATCGCGCAGAGTCCATTCCAGATCACCCACGTCCGGAGGACACAGCGCGATCACCGACGGGACTCGCGGCGGCGCGACCAGCTTGCTCAGCCATTGCAGGCATTCCGCCAGGTCTTCCGGCAGTTCGAAGACCAGGACATCCGCCATCGGCGGAAATGCGAACGCCGAGAGTTCGCTCAAATTCCGGCAACCACGCACACGCACCGATTCGTTTCGGAACTGGCGATGCAACTCAGGCTCCCAGCGAGGCCGAGATTCAAACACCACAATCGTCCGCACAGAATTGGACACGGCAGGCTTTCACGTAGCCGTCACCGCTCTGCGTGACGAGCCGATCGTTGAACAAACTGCGATTCGCAGCCGCCGGGACTTCTCGGCTCGTCACGCGGAGTTGGCGATAGGACGAAAAGAGGCGTGGCTCCCCCTTGAGGAGGCGGGAGGGGAAAAAGATGGGGATGCCTCGAAGGTGAGGCAGAGAGTTTTGGAAAACCCATGAGACTCGCAGGAGGTCATCCCCATGT
>CAMDPK010000010.1 GCA_945904015.1 Candidatus Kuenenia stuttgartensis
GGTCCGGAAGTGAAACGCCGCATCATGCTCGGCACGTACGCGCTCTCGGCCGGCTACTACGACGCCTATTACCTGAAGGCGTTGAAAGTCCGCCGCCTGATCCGCCGCGACTTCGACGCCGCGTTCGAGCGTTGCGACGTCCTCGCCTCCCCCATTGCCTCGACCCCCGCGTTCCGGCTGGGCGAGTTGGTCAACGATCCGTTGGCGATGTACCTCTCGGACATCTACACGATCAGCGCGAACCTCGCCGGCATCCCCGGCCTGTCACTCCCCTGCGGCCTCAGTTCAACCGGCCTCCCCATCGGCCTGCAACTCCTCGCCGCGCCGTTCGAGGAAGAAAAACTTCTTCGCGCCGCTCGCATGTTTGAGCGAGCGACCGAGTGGCACATGAAGAGGCCGCGGTCAACGTAGCGACTCCGCCTCACCCGCGTTGCTTGAGGATCGGGCGTGTCAAATCGGTCAAGCGGGTTCGCTGTTGGCCGTTCGCGTCGAAGTTGCTGGGGGCGAGCCACAACTGAAAAGCTTCGCGCAGAGCGGGCCATTCGGTGTCGATGGCGGCGTACCAGGCGGTGTCGCGGTTGCGGTTTTTGTAGACCGTCGCTTGCCGGAAGACGCCCTCGAACGGCAAACCTAATCGTTGAGCGGCGGCTCGCGAGGCGGCGTTGAGCGCATCGCATTTCCATTCGTAGCGGCGATAACCCAACTCGAACGCCCGCTGCATCAGCAAGAACATCGCCTCGGTCGCGGCCGGGCGGCGCTGCAAGCGAGGGGAATAATGAATGTGCCCGACCTCGATGGAGCCGCTGGCCGGAGAGATGCGGAGAAAGCTCGCGACGCCGGCCGGCTGACCGTCGGCCAAGTCGATGATCGCGAAGAACTGCGGATCGTCGCCGAGGCACGACGAGCTCATCCATTCGCGATAGCTGGTCAGCGTGGGAAATGGGCCGTAGGCCATGTAGGTCCAACTGCGTCCGTCGTCGTCGGCCGCATTCGCGGCGAACAATGCCTCGGCATGTCGGTCGGGATCGAGCGGCTCCAACCGACAAAACCGGCCCCGCATCGGCTCGCGAGGTGGATGCGGAGGAGTTGTCCAATTCGGCAATGGAAAGCCAATTGATTGTCCGAGGTAGTTGAGTGCAAGTTCCATGTCTCTCAACCCTTCATCACTTTTTCCGCAGCAGACTCGCCGCTGGCAATCGAGTCGGGGATGCCGACACCGGTCAAGAAATTGCCGGCGAGAGCCAAACCGGACGATTGCTCTGCTGCGGCTTGAATGCGGGCGACGAGGTCGAGGTGCCCGACGTGATATTGCGGCATCGCCCGCGTGTGTCGGTAGACGTTCACGAAGTCCGGTTTGCCGCGCACTCCGAGCAATTCGCTCAGCTCACGACGGACAAGTTCCATAATCGCTGTATCGTCGAGGTCGCAGAGTTCTGGCTGCAAGGCTCCGCCGATGAACGTGCGCAGCAGGATGTGACCGTCGGGTGCTCGGCCAGGGAATTTGCGGCTGGTGAACGAGACGGCTAGGATTTTTCGTCGCTCGATGTGTGGGATGACGAGGCCGAAGGCGTCGAGCGGATGGTTGATGTCCGCCAGCTTGTGGCCGCTGGCGACGACAATGGTCGAGGCATATTCGATGCGGTTCAGTTCGGCGGACAGCGCGGAGCATTCGCCGGCAAGCACGCTCGCTGCGACGAACGATGGCACGGCGAGGATGACGGCGTCAAAAAAGGATGGGCACTCTTGCCCGTCCGCGTTCATGGGTGAAGGGACGGGCAAGAGTGCCCATCCTCCATTCGGATTCGGTCGTAAGGCGCGGACCGAGACGCCGCAGCGAACGTCCGCGAACTCAGTCACCCGACGAGACAACACAGAAACCAACTCTTCGATCCCGTTGGGCAGACTCACGAACAGGCCATATCGCGCGCCGCTGGTACCGCTCGTGTCGCCGCGTGAACGGTCACGAGACTGACGCAGCGCGGCGCGAATCAGGCTGCCGTGTTGTTGTTCCATTTCGATGAAGCGCGGCAGTGTCGCGAGCAGGCTGAGCTTTTCCGGATCGGCGGTGTAGATGCCGCCGACGAGCGGTTGCACGAGTCGCTCGAAGGTTTCATTTCCGCAACGGCGGCGAACGAAGTCGGCGAGGCTCTCGTCGGCTCCATCACGGCGAGATCGGACGAACGCTTCGGCGAGCAACCGCAGCTTGCCGCGCCAGCTCAGCAGCGGTGAGCGAAGCATCGGCCACGCTTGCTCTGGCACCATCAACTGAAATCCTTCGGGAACCGGATGCGCTCGGCCGTTGCGGAGCACGAGCGACTTGCGGAATTGCGCGTTCGTCGGAATCAGCCGCTCGGTGAGTCCGAGCTTCTCGCACAACCGCACGCCTTCCGGCTTGTTCGTGATCCACATGTCGGCGGCGTGTTCGACGAGGTACTCGCCGCTGCGTTCGGTTCGCAGCACTCCTCCGAGCCGGTCTGATGCTTCGAGCAGCGTGATTTGCACGTCGCGCCGTTGTTCGGCCGCGAGTTCATGAACTCGCAGCGCGGCCGAGAGGCCGGAGATGCCGCCGCCGATGATCGCGATGCGGCTCATTCTTCGGCCAACTCGCCGTCGGCGGAATCGAGTTCATCCAGTTCGTCGCTGGCCCCCCGTTTCGGTTCGGGGGTGCGGCGGAAGACTGCGACGATGTCGGCGACCGGAACGACGAACAGCACGTTGGTTTGCTCGAAGTCGACGGGGATCGCGTTCTTCGGATGGAACAACACCTTGTCGTACTTCTCGATCGGGAAATCGTGATCGCGCTGAACCTGCACGCTGACCTCGACGACGCGGCCGGTGATGGTCGGAATCTCGGCGTGATCGGGCAGCACGATGCCGCCACGAGTTTTCTGGCGGCCTTCGTCCTTGCGGATCAGGACTCGCATTCCGAGCGGTTCGACATATTCGTTCACGGCGATGGTCCAAATTCACGACGGAAAAACGGTATCACGGCTGTCGGCCATCGGCTCTCGGCGTTCGGCCGGACATCACAACACTGCCTCGATGACGTTGCCGCGACTGATTGGGAATTGGCGGCCGAGGGTATCGTGCATCTCGGTGTCGGGTGCGTAGCCAAGGCAGTGATAGATGGTCGCGAGCATGTCGGCCGGAGTGACTCGGCCTTCGATCGGGAACGCGGCGTCTTTGTCCGACGCGCCGTGGACAACCCCACCGCGAATGCCACCGCCGGCTAGGGCGATCGAGAAGCAATTGCCCCAGTGATCGCGGCCGGCGTTGCCGTTGATCTTCGGCGTATGCCCGAACTCGCCCAGCCAGACGACCAGCGTTTCGTCGAGCAGTCCGCGATCAGACAAGTCTTCGAGCAGCGCCGAGTAGCACTGATCCATGATCGGCATCAGCAACGATTGCAGCGCCTTCGCGTGAGTCGCGTGCGTGTCCCAGCCGCCCTGATTCGGTTGGTCTTTGATCCGCGTCCAATTGATGCGGACGATCGAAACACCCGACTCAACCAGCCGTCGCGCGAGCAACACGCTTTGAGCGTATCGCGAGCGGCCGTACCGGTCGCGCACCGAGTCCGGTTCTTGCGACAGATCGAATGCTCGTCGAGCGGCAGACGCGCTGAGCAAACCGATGGCCTGCTGAGCATCGTCGTTGAAGCGTTGGACCGATCCACCTTGCAGCGTCGTGTCGAGATGCCGATTGACTTGTTCGAGCAGACTCCGCCGCGCGTCGAATCGCAGCGAACTGATCTCGTCGGGGAACGACAAGTCGGGGACTCGGAACTGCGTCGAGCTGGGATCGCAATGAATCAGCCACGGATCGACTTTGTTGCCGAGGAACCCAGCGTCCTGGCCTGGCCACGGAAAGTTGCCGTCGTTCCAAATGTGTTCCGGCAGCACGACCGACGGCGGCAAACCGTTTCGTGCCGGTCGCAGCGACCGCACGATCGAGTCCGCGCACGGCCACAGGTTCGGAGCCTTCGACGTCACGCTTTCGGCGCTGAGCGGAATGTGCGGCACGCCGGTCAGCATTTGATAGCCGCTCGACGAGTGCGCGTTGTCGCCAGTCACGACCGCTCGCAGCGCGGCGATCTTGTCGGTCAGCTTGGCGACACGCGGCATCAACTCGCCGACGAACAGGCCGGGGGTCTTCGACGCGATCGGGCCGAACGAGCCACGAATCTCGGCGGAAGCATCCGGCTTCGGATCCCACGTCTCGTGTTGCGGTGCTCCGCCGGTCAGCCAGAACAGGATCACCGATTTTGCCTTGCCGAACGACGCCGCGCGACCGGTTCCGCTGGCCGCTCGTGCCGCGTTCTTCGCGGCCAGGAGATGCGAGAGCGACAAGCCTCCCGCGCCGAGACTGCCGACACGCAGCCACTCGCGCCGGTTGACGCGGCCGCACAGCGAAACGCCTTCATCGAGAATCGTCAGCATGAGCACCTCCCACGGGCGAGCATCGTATCGGGGTCGATGGTCGCGACTCCAGCGTAGTTCGGACGCCTACGTCCGAACGATCGACCGGACGTAGGCGTCCGGTCCACTCGGCTTTAGAATCGGCACGACCCGAACAGGCCGGCTGAAGCCGGAACTACGAACTTGAACAACGGAGTGCCTCCATGACCAAAGAAGAGATCCTGCTAAAAGTCGCCTCAGGCGAAATCACCCCGGAGCAAGCCGGCAAGCTGCTGCTGACTGAAGCCCCCGCGCGAGGCACGCTGTACTGCAAGGTCAGTGAGAAAGGCGGCCTCAGCGTTTACGGCCTGCAACGGATGCCGGTCACGCTGTACGTCGAACAGTGGGGGCGGTTGTTGGAATTCGCCGACACCCTCAAGCAGTTCATGGCCGACAACGACGACAAGCTGAAACGCAAAGGGCAGTAGCCGACATGACCACTCGACAAACATTCGCCGCGATCGTGCTCTTGCTGATGAGTTCATCCGTCTCGCCAGCGGCCCCGAAAGACGAAGCTGTCTCTTTCAATCGGGACATTCGGCCGATTTTGTCCGACGTTTGTTTTCAGTGTCACGGCCCCGATGCCAAACAACGCAAGGCGGACTTGCGACTCGACAACGACGAGCAACTTTTCGTGGAGCGGGACGGCCATCGAGTGCTCGTCCCCGGCGACCCCGCGAAGAGCGAACTGTTTCGCCGGCTGACCGCGACCGACCCTGACGAACGGATGCCGCCGGCCAGTTCCGGTAAGAAGCTCACGCCGCAACAGATCGAGACCGTGCGCCGCTGGATCGAGCAGGGGGCGAAGTCTCAGGGGCATTGGGCATTCATTTCGCCGACTCGGCCGCAAGTGCCGCAGATTTCAAATCTCAAATCTCAAATCCAAAATCCGATTGACCGGTTTGTTCTCGCACGACTCGAACACGAGGGCTTGTCGCCGTCTCCCAGTGCGGCGCGCGCGACGTTGTTGCGGCGAGTGACGCTCGACCTGACCGGCCTGCCGCCGTCGATCAGTGAGATCGAAGACTTTATCGGCGACGATTCGCCCGATGCTTTCGAGCGGGTTGTCGATCGCCTGCTGGCCTCGCCGCGATTCGGCGAGCGGTTCGCTCGGCCGTGGTTGGATGCGGCCCGGTACGCGGACACGTCTGGCTATCAATCGGACGGCGAACGGAGCATGTGGCGGTGGCGTGACTGGGTGATCGAGGCGTTGAACGACAACAAGCCGTTCGACGAGTTCACGCTGGAGCAACTCGCGGGAGACCAATTGCCGAAGGCGACGATGGATCAAGTCCTGGCGACCGGCTTCAACCGCAATCATCGCGGCAACGCCGAGGGGGGGATCATCCCCGAAGAGTACGCCGTCGAATACGTCGTCGATCGTGTCGATACGACGGCGACCGTGTGGCTCGGCCTGACGCTCGGCTGCTGCCGCTGTCACGACCACAAATTCGATCCGTTCTCGCAGCGCGAGTACTACCAGCTCTTCGCGTTCTTCAACAACGTGCCGGAACGCGGCCGAGCGGTCAAGTTTGGCAACTCGCCACCGTTCGTGAAGACGCCGACTCGCGAGCAGCAACGATTGCTCAGCGGCCTCGATCAGCGACTTGGCTCGGCAGAGCAGCGTGTCGCGAAGTTGCAATCGCTCGCACAACAAGCTCAACGCGATTGGGAACAGTCCGCACCGAAAACGGTCAGCGATTGGACAGTGACCCACGGCACCGTGTTGCATCTGCCGTTGGATTCCGATGGCAAACCGACGCCTGTGGCGGCAGGCGACAGCGATGAATCGCGAACGGTCGCTCGTCAACAGCCTCAGCCACTTGGACCGACATCAGGACCGCCGGTCGTCAACGAAGCGGATCGCACCGAACTCGTGCTGACCGAGGGACGGTTGGGCAAGGCCGCGCACTTCGATGGTCAGCGACGCTTCGCGGTCGGAGATATCGCGAACATCGGCTTCTACGAGCCGTTCTCGATGTCCGTCTGGATTCGAGCCGAAGCCGAATCGGGGACGATCCTGTCACGCATGTCCGACGACCCGAACTCTGATGGCTACAACCTGTGCCTCGAAAATGGCAAGCTGCAACTGAACCTCATCAAGCGTTGGTTGGACGACGCCCTGCGTGTCGAGACGGCCGACGCCGTGCCGCTGGGCAAGTGGGTCCACGTCGCGGTGAGTTACGACGGCTCGCGATTTGCCGACGGTGTGCGGTTCTTCGTCAACGGCCGGCCGGCCGCGAAACGAGTCGTGCTGGATGAACTCAACCAGGCGTTCGCCTCGAAAGACATTTTCCGGCTCGGCTTCGGCGGACTGACGCCGCCCTTTCGGGGAGCAATCGACGATGTGCGACTGTTCGACACAAGTCTCACCGACGATGAGATCGCAATGCTCTCGGTCCCGGAATCCGTGACCGAGTTGATCGCCACTCCGACCGCTGCCCGCTCGCCGGCGCAGTCGCTGAAACTGCGAACTGCATTCCAGGCGAAGCACGCTCCGGATGACATCCGAACTGCTCACCGGCAACTCACGCTTCTGCGACGAGAACGCGAGCAACTCAGCGAGATGTTTCCGACCACGATGGTGATGCAGGATCTTCCCGAATCGCGACCGGCGCATGTTTTGATTCGCGGCGCGTACGACCGACCGGGTGAGCGAGTTGCTCCGAGCACTCCGGCCGCGTTGACCGCAAAGCGGAAAGTGACAACATCGCGACTGGAACTCGCTGGCTGGCTGGTTGATCCCGCCAATCCACTGACCGCACGAGTCACCGTGAATCGCTTCTGGCAACAACTCTTCGGCCAAGGACTCGTCAAGACCGTCGATGACTTCGGCTCGCAAGGGGACTGGCCGACGCATCCGGAGTTGCTCGATTGGCTGGCAGTCGAATTCGCCGGCCCGGCCGACAGCCAACAGCCGACGGCCGACAGCCGTGATACCGTTTTCCAAAAATGGGACATCAAACGCATCATCCGCAAACTCGTCACTTCGGCGACCTACCAACAGTCTTCACAAGCCAGTGCCGAATTGATGGCTCGCGATCCTGACAACCGATTACTCGCACGCGGCCCGCGCTCGCGGTTGTCGGCGGAGATGGTCCGCGATCAGGCGCTCGCCGCCAGCGGCTTGTTGGTCGAGCAACTCGGTGGCCCGTCGATCAAGCCGTATCAGCCGGACGGCTTGTGGGACGATCTGCAAAGCACGGAGAAGTATGTGCAAGATCACGGCCCGGCTTTGTATCGCCGAGGCTTGTACGTCTTTTGGAAACGCACGATTGCTCCGCCGGTGATGGTCACGTTCGACGCGGCGGGCCGCGAGACCTGCATCGTGCGAGAGACTCGCACCAACACGCCATTGCAAGCGTTGACGTTGCTCAACGAAGTCAGCTTCGTCGAAGCCGCTCGCAAACTGGCTGAGCGGACTCTGACCAGCGGCAGCGCCGATCTCGACCGCCGCTTGCGGTTCGCATTCCGAGCGGTGCTGACTCGCGAACCGAATGACCGCGAATTCGCCGTGTTGAAACGCGGTGTTGAACAGCATCTCGCTCACTATCGCGAGCATCCAGCCGAAGCGGCGGAAGTCCTCCGCACCGGGGAATCGGCGGCCGATGTGTCGCTTGATCCCGTCGAAGTCGCTGCCTGGACGGCGGTCAGCGGGCTGATTCTGAATCTCGACGAGGCAGTGACGAAGGAATGATCGTGGCCGACGCATCTCGCGTCGGTTTCGCCGGTGGCCGGATGCGAGACGCATCCGACACGAATGCGCAAAAGTTCGTCGTTCCGTACCTCGACATCACGCGGGCAATGTGATGACTACAGGCAAACAACGGAACGACGAACTTGCGCGTCTCATCGTCTCTCAGCACTACGCAACCTGATTCGAGCCGCTGGTCCCGGCCGGAGCGGGTGCCCCTTTCTTGAATTCGTCCAAGCTCAGCGATTTGCTCTTGTCGGTGTCGAGCTTCGCGAAGGCTTGCTCAGCCGTCACTTGCGAGTTGGGCGGTGGCGGCAGCTTCTTGAATTCTTCGAGACTCAAGACGCCGTCACCGTTGGTATCGGCTTTCTCGAAGACCTGCTCCGGAGTGGGCGGCGGCAACGTCTTCTTGAACTCGTTCAAGTTCAGCGACTTGCTCTTGTCCACATCGGCCTTCGCAAAGACTTGCTCGGCGGTCAGTGTTGCACCAGCCGGCTTCGGGGCCGCTTTGAATTCTTCGAGGCTCAGCGAGCCATTCTTGTCCTTGTCGAGCTTCGCAAAGATCTGCTCAGGAGTCGGTGGGGGCAACGTCGTCTTGAATTCATTGAAGCTCAGCGAGTTGCTCTTGTCAGCGTCGGCCTTCGCGAAGACTTGCTCGGCGGTGAGCTTTGCACCGGCCGGCTTCGGAGCAGCTTTGAATTCGTCGAGGCTCAGGGCGTTGTCTTTGTTGGTATCGAGCTTCGCGAAAGCCTGCTCCGGAGTCACCACCACGGCCGCAGCCGCCAAGACGACCCGCACTTCCAGAATTTCGCAGGGAACGTAGTTGATGAACGTAGATCGCATTCTTCGCTTTGACATGACGCATTCCTTGAGTGCCGTGTGGTTGAGCAATCATTCGCCAAATTTGCTCGACACAACTAAGAACGCGGAGCACCTGCGATTCTCAACAGGCAAATTCCAGAAATTTTCTGGAGGCGGTTTGAAGCCCCGAATCCGTCGTAGCCACGTTCCCCAGAACGTGGGTGTTTCGCGAATTTGCCCACGTTCTGGCGAACGTGACTACGGTTTTGAAATCGCGTCCAGGATCAACGGCTCACGACTTTTTCGTCGGCTTTCGACGCCCAAATGGCAGCCAACGGCTCACCCAATTCCGCCAACGAGACGGGCGTTTTGCGCGGATGCGATCGCCGTTCATGAATCTCAGCAGATCGGCGACGAATGCCTCGACCGAATAATACCGCTCGTCGGGATCGCGGCGGATCGCTTGCAGGATGATCGTTTCCAGATCGCGCGGAATCTCGTCGTCGATTTTTCGTGGTGGAGTCGGGCCGATTTTCGTGATCGCTTCGACGAGCGCCATTCGATCGGCTGACTCGAACGCCGGGCGCTGCGTCACCAGTTCGTACAACGTGATGCCCAGCGAATACAGATCGCTCAACTCATCGAACCAGCCGCTAAAGCGTTCGGGAGCCATGTATCGCAGCGTCCCGGCGAGACCACGTCCGGCCGCACCGTCGGGTGGATCGAGCGGCCGTGCCAGTCCAAAGTCGGTGACCCACACGCGGCCGGTGCGGTCCATCAAAAGGTTGGCCGGCTTGATGTCGTTGTGCAGAACGCCTTGCCGATGCGCGTGATCGATGGCTCGACCGGCTTGTGCGACGATCCTCGCGAACAACCGCCACGAGGACCGTCGCACACCATGCAGAACTTGCGCGCTGCCTCCGGCGTTGGCCTTGTCGATCTGCGCGGCCGCATCACTTTTGGAATCCGAATCGACCGTCCGCTTTTTGGGTTTCGCAGAGGACTTCCCGGATCGATCAGACGCCTGCCGCTGACGGTCGATCTCCGACTCAAACAGCAGCAATTCCGTTTCATTCAACCGATGCAGTACCCAATCGAGACTGATGCCGTCGATGTACTTCATGATGTAAAATGGATGCTCGTCGTCCTCGCCGGTGCCGAGCAGTGGGACGATGTTGGGATGCTGCAACCGCTCGACGGTTCTGGCCTCTTGCTCGAATCGCTCGCGCCAGTGCGACATCGCGGTGACACGCCACGGAAACCATTTGACGGCGACTCGGTCGTCGTTCGCTCCTCGCCGAGCCTCGAACACAACACCCATGCCGCCGCGTCCGATCTCGCGCACGATGCGACAGTCGCCGAGCCGGTCGAACGAGAATTCCTGCGGAATCTCTCGCCGCATCGCGGGGTTCTCGCGGTCGCGCTTGCTCGTCTCCATCGCGAGGATCACGGGAAACAGTTCGCGGATTTCATCGGCGAGCGCGGGATGCGCCTCGGCATATTGCTCGATCGTCGCGGGGCGTCCGTCGCGCAATTGCTCGGCAAACACGCTGGCCAATCGTTCGAGTTGCGAGGCTTGCTGATCGCCGTCCACGTCATCGCGCGGCTGCGACGGACGTTTCATGATTTCTGTCCTGAGCGTCGCAGTTCCTCAAAGCCCGGCAACTGTTGCAAGATGTCTTTCAGCCGTGCGAGTGCTCGCACATACCGGACGCTCGCAGCCTGTTCGGTGAGCTGCAAGACCTCGGCCGTTTCGTTATTGCCCAGCTCTTCAAAGTGCCGCAGCGCAAGCACCTCCTGATCGAGTTCGCTCAGCGTTTTCAATGCGACATCCAATTGCGCCGACACTTCCGCTCGCAGCAGCGCCTGGCTGGGCGATGTTAGCCCGCCGAGCAAATGCTCCGCAAGACAAAACGACGTCGATCCCGAATCCCAACCGTCGAGCGATTTTCGTTCGCGCGTCGCGTCTCGCTTTTCGCTCTGCAAGTGCCGGCGATGCACGTCGATGATCGTTTGGCTGACGATCATCCGGAACCAGATGAATCGCGAGCCGCTCGATTCGCGAGCGAAATGCTCCGCACGAGCGGTCGCGCTCAGCCACGCTTCTTGCAGCACGTCATCCGGATCGACTCGCCCCTGCAATCGAGAATCCAACCGAAAGTGAACCAGCCGCCACAACCGCGGCCGAAAGACATCAAACAACTCCGCCAGCGCGGCCGTGTCTCCGCCCGATGCTCGCTGAGTCAACGCTTCTTCCGAGTGCGATGTCTTCAAGGCTGCGGCCTCGTCACGTCCCAAATTTGCAATGCCAACCGTCGCACTGAACCCGGCCGAGCGTTATTCGGATCGAAAATCTTTGGCAAAGGCTTTCGGATTGAGTTCTTCCCCGGTCGCAAACTTGGTGAGTTCATTCCAACTCAGAACTTGGCCGGGGGCGATGACTTTGAGCCGCATGAACTCGCCCACTTTTTTGTCGCCGACGTAAGCCACCGTGCGTGGGTCTTTGCCGCCGCAGACTTCACGGGCGACTGTGTGATGCACCTGCGAGGCGAAAAGTTCACCCATCATGTAGTTGTGGTAGTAGACCGGTGCTCCGACGATGTGAATCTTGCTGGCATAATCGGGAGCGTTTCGGCCGTCCGGCCGATGGACCAGTTGGTACTTCTCGGCCAAGTCCCACCACAGCTTGTTGAGATCCTGATCCGGGTTGTCGTAGAGGCCCTTCTCGAATCGCAACATGACTTGGCACCAGCGCGAGAAGATCAGCAGTTGATTGCGAAGCACTCGCGCTCCGGCGTCGCTGAGTTTTTTGCGTTCGGCCGCGTCATTGGACGCGATCCCCATCGCTTCCTGCCACGCGCCGCTCTTTGCGAGCCGGCCCATCTGCATGGCGACACCCTCGGTGGTGAGGATGTGCGACGCTCCGCGAAGCACGTACGGGACCGAGGTCGGGATGTTTTTGCTGGAATAGACCGAGTGGCCAAGCTCGTGCAGCATCGTGTCCATCCAGCGCTCGGACGGGACGATGTTGGCCAGGACGCGGACATCCCCTTCGCGGTCGATATCGGTGCAGAAGGCGTGTGGCGACTTGCCGGCCTTCTCGAACAGGTCGCTGCGATCGAGCACGTCGTCAATCGGCAGGCCGATGCCGGTATAGAACTCGCGGCAGAGCTTCAGGATGTCGGCGTCTTTGTAGATTGCGTCGAGGTCTGTGCCGAACACTGCCGGCGATTCCTGGAAGAACGGATCGTGATAGTGCCACGGCCGCAGGTCTGCGACTTTCACGCCGCAGTTGGCTGCTAGTCGCTCGTCGATCTCGGCCTTGGCTTTCGCGAACGGCTCGCGCGTGAGGGCGTCGAGCTCATCGAACAGCTTCAAGATGTGTGCCTGCTCCTGCTCGTTGAGGTGCAGCATCATCTGGTGATAGTTCGTGAAACCAAGCTGCGCCGCCGCTTGATTTCGCAGCTTCGCCAGCGCGATCAAATCCTTCTCGACGTTCGCGCCTACTCGTTTGCTGCCTTCCCAGACTTTGCGGCGTTCGTCGGACGATTTCGATTCCTTCAGAACCTTGCGCACGTCGTTTTCACTGAACTTCTTGCCGTCCACTTCCGCTCGGAAGACGTTGAACGCTTTCTCGATGGCGTTGGCCTTCGCGACCATTTCACGCAAGAGCAGCGGATCGACCTGCTTCTCCAAGTACACCAGATACAGCACGTCGATCTGCCGAGCCAGCAGCTTGTCGCTGATTTTGCCCGACTCCTTGATCGACTTGAGTTCGCGGAACACCACCGGATCGGCCAATGCGGCGTCGATCTTGTTCTGTGCAACTTCCTTCCGCTGGAAATCTTCGTCCTTGCCGGAAGTGTTGGCGTCCCACCAGGCGATGCCAGCGTCCTTTTCCAGCGGCCTCATTTTGGCGACGTGTGCATCCACAAACTTCTTCGCGCGAGCGTCGGTCGCTTCGTCGGAAATGGCTGAACCGCACAGCATCAAGACCAACAACGGGGTGCCAACCAGCAACGACCGAATGCGTGAGAGCATGATTCACCGTCCGCTCAGGAAAGTGGTGGATGTGTCGCGCATCCAAGTGTTGGGTTTTTGAGTCGGATGCGAGACGCATCCGCCACGTTATCTCGCGATCTCGATCGCCTTGGTTTCGCGCAGGACCGTGACTTTGATTTCGCCGGGATAGGTCAAGGCTTGTTCGATGGCGGTGGCGATATCGCGGGCCAACTTGGCGGCCTCGCGGTCGTTGACTCGGCCCGAATCGACGATGATGCGAATCTCGCGCCCCGCTTGCACCGCGAAGGCTTGGTCGACGCCGGGGAAGCCGAAGGCGACCGCTTCCAATTCTTCGAGCCGTTTGATGTACCGGTCCAGGCTTTCGCGGCGAGCGCCTGGCCGCGATGCGCTGACCGCATCGGCGGCGGCGACTAGCACCGTGTAGATGTACTCGGGGCGGATATCGTCGTGATGGCCGAACGCGGCGTGGACGACTTCGCCTTTCTCGCCGTACCGCTTGAGCAGCTCTGCACCGACAGCCGGATGCCCGCCTTCCATCTCGTGATCGGCGGCTTTGCCGATGTCGTGCAAGAATCCGCAGCGACGGGCGATGTCACCATCGAGCCCAAATTGCTCGGCAATCAAACCGGTCAGATGCGAGACCTCAATCGAGTGCCGCAGCACGTTCTGGCTGTAACTGGTGCGGAAATGCAGCCGGCCCATCAGATCGACCAGCTTCTCGTGCAGTCCCAGCACACCCACTTCTTGGCACGCCGCCTGGCCGGTCTTGCGAACGAAGCCGTCCATCTCTTTCGTGGTTTCCGCGACCACCTCGTCGATGCGTGTCGGATGAATGCGGCCATCTTCGATCAATTTGACCAACGACTGCCGCGCGATTTCACGGCGGACTTTGTCGAATGCCGAAACGATGACCACGCCGGGCGTGTCATCGACGATCACGTCGACGCCAGCGGCTTTCTCAAACGCGCGGATATTGCGCCCTTCACGGCCGATGATGCGGCCTTTCATCTCGTCATTCGGAATATCGACCGTGCTGACTGCCAACTCGGAGGTGTGTTGCGAGGCACAGCGCTGTACCGCCATGCCGATGATCTCGCGAGCTTTCACTTCCGATTGATCGCGCAGTTCCGCTTCATGCTTGAGGATCAACGTGCCGGTTTCGTTCTTCAATTCTCGATCGAGCCGGTCCAGCAACTGAGACGTCGCGGTCGCTTTGTCGAGCCCGCTAATCTTGTAGAGCTGTTCCTGCTCGTCACGCAGCAGCCGTTCGAGCTCCTTGTCGCGGGCTTCGATGGCTTTCAGCCGTTCCGCCAGCTTCGTCTGGTTGGTTTGCAGGAACCGTTCCTTCTTGACGAGGTCGTCCTGCTGGTCTTTGAGCGACGATTCTCGCTTGTCGAGCTGCCGCTCAAATTCACGGATCTCATCGCGGGTCTTGTTGATTTCGCGTTCGAGTTCCTCGCGGCGTTTGAGAACGATCTCTTTGGCCGCGATCTCCTCCGTCCGTTTGAGGTTGTCGGCTTCGCGCTGCGCCTGAGCGATGATCGCGTCACGATCTTGATACGCGGCTCCGCGCCGCAACCGCTCAAAGAAGAAGCCGACGGCAGCGCCGAGCACCAGCCCTACCAATCCAACAATCGCTTCGCTCATGGCCTCGCAGCCCTTATCTGATCTGCGAAACCACAAGCTCAACCAACCAGTTGCCGCGTTCGCAAGGTGCGAGTGCGGCTTCGGCTGAGAGCAGAGCGAGTTAGCGATCTGATCCGCCGCGGCGGATCAAATCTGATGCTTCAACGGCCATCGGAATGCCATCCGCGCAGCTCGTCCCCGGCACGAGGCCGGATTCGGTCGGGCGGCACTGAGCGATCGCTGACAGATCGAACCGGGCAACGTGCTGGAAGGAAGCCTCCCAGCCGCAGTCGCTTGTCCGTTATCTCTTGCAGCAGCGCGAAAGGTGACGAAACCCCGCACGACAGCCACCGTCGGAGTCCGGCCGTGAACCGCGAAGCGATCAACGCCGCGCCGCTCAGCAAAGCCAGCACCCAGACCATCGCCGTCAGCAATGTCTCATCGGCAGTGAACAACACGATGACACCCACGAAAACCGTTGAAGGGACACGTTTCAGCATCGGCCAATTCGCCAGCCGCCGAAAACGTCTTGCAAACTTGCTCCACTGGCCGTTGAGCCTGTGGTTCTAGGAATTGTGTCCTGCGTCCGCCGAGCACAACCGCCTGACGAACAGCGTGAGCATCCTAACGCCGAGGCAATATCGGTCAACCAACTCGCAACCGACGCCGATCAGTGCTCTTCGCCACTCAATGCCTCGTCGAAATCGCGATCGACTTCAAAGCTCGATCGCGCGGTCAAATGCTGGCACCGACTTGGCTCAGCGTCCGAGTCGGAAAAATGTGACACTCAAATTGTTCGGTGACGGCTCAGGCTGTGAATTGCGTTTGACGGCATGTTGCAGCCACGGTCGAGCATCCCGAGCGCGTCGCGGCATTGTTCGATTCGACCGTTATCGATCAGCAAATCTCCGCAACAGGCTTGATCCTTCTGGGGCCGTTGCTATTTTGACAGGCAGACTTGTCGAAAACGAAACTTCAATTGAGCCAAGTAGCAGCGGCGAATCGGCCGCGACCGATTGGGTGCTGACGTGAACTCGGACATCTACGACGATTACATCCTGGATCACTACGAATGCCCCTATCACAAGGGGCACATCGCCAGTCCGACGTGTGCTCACAGCGAGAAAAACCCGTTGTGTGGCGACCAGATCCGGTTGGAACTGAAACTGGATGAATCCGGGCGAGTCGCCGAGGCCTTCTTCAACGGAAAAGGCTGTGCCATCAGCCAAGCGGCTGCGTCGATCCTTTGTCAGCACGTCGAGGGCAAGACACTGGACGAACTGCGTGGTTTCCAAGCCCCCGAAATGTTGCGACTGCTGAAGGTGCCGCTGACGGCGACGCGGCAGCGTTGCGGGTTGCTGGGATTCAAAGTGCTCAAAACGCTGATGTACGAATTGGATCAGGCTCCCGCTCAAGTTCAGCCGCAACCGACGGACGGCGGTGAGCCGGTCGTCGCGACCTCCGGCTAGGAGTCTGCGAATGAGCACGCCGCTGGAAAACTTGTCTCGCCGACCGTTCGATGTTCAGGCCGTGCGCGGGGACTTTCCGATCCTCGCGCGGCCGCTGCCGAACGGTGCGAAGCTGGCCTATCTCGACAACGGCGCGACCGCGCAAAAGCCGCAAGCAGTCATCGACAAGCTGCGCGCGATCTACGAGACCTGCACCGCGAACGTGCATCGTGGCATCCATCAACTCGGCGACCGTGTGACCGTCGAACTCGAAGCGGCCCGCGAGAAAATCCGGCAATTTCTGAACGCGGCCGAAGCTGCCGAGATCGTTTTCACGTCCGGCACCACGATGTCGATCAATCTGGTCGCGCACGCCTGGGGACGAAAATTCTTAAAGCCGGGCGACGAGATACTGCTCAACGAGATGGAGCATCACGCCAACTTGGTCCCGTGGCAGCAAACGGCGAAAGCGACCGGTGCGAAGATGCGGTTCATTCCGTTGACCACTGACGGTCGCCTCGATGCATCACACTTCGATCGGCTCATCACCTCCAAGACAAAATTGGTGGCGGTGACGGCGATGTCGAACGTGCTCGGTACGATCAATCCAATCCGTGAACTCGCGTTGCGGGCGAAGCAAGTGGGCGCGGTGATCCTGGTCGATGGCGCTCAAAGCGTCCCACACATGCCGACCGATGTGCGAGATCCGGCCATCGACTTTTTGGCGTTCTCAGGGCACAAGCTGTACGGCCCTACTGGCATTGGCGTGCTGTATGGTCGTCGCGAGTTGCTGGAAGCGATGGACCCGTTCCTGTGTGGCGGCAACATGATCAACGAGGTGCATCTCGAATCCTCGACGTGGGGCGAATTGCCGGCGAAGTTCGAGGCCGGCACGATCCCGATCACCGAGGCTATCGGGTTGGGAGCGGCGATCGACTACGTGCAGTCGATTGGCTTCGAGGCGATCCACACGCAGGAATCGAGATTGCTCGAACGAGCGTTGCGGTTGTTGCCGCAGCAACCGGGAGTGACCGTTTACGGCCCGACCGCCAAACATCGCGGTTCGATCGTCAGCTTCACTGTCGAGAAAGTGCATCCGCACGATCTGGCCGATCTGCTGGATCAAAAAGGAGTCGCTGTGCGGGCCGGACATCACTGCACGATGCCGCTGCACGACTGGCTCGACGTCCCGGCGACTGCTCGTGCCAGCTTCGCGTTCTACAACACCGAGGCCGAAGTCGACACGCTCATCGACTCGATTCATTTTGCTCGCCACAAGTTTCGGTTGGAGTGAGGCAGACTCAGATGCGGCAATCACCAAGACTCTTCACTGCGATTCTGAGTTTGGCTCTGCTGTCAGCGGTCGCCGCCGAGGACTCAAATCGCCGGCAAGATGATCCTCGAACAGACGCCGCAATTCGTGAATTGGTGCGGCAGGGTGCAGTCGTGAAGCGATTCACGGTTCTCGAATCGGAAACTGAAGGTCTATTGGTCCGGCTGAAAGCGGAGCACTTGGATCGAGACGGGGTGATCGACTCGGACATCCTCTCGGCACTGCAACTGTTGAGTGAATTAGCGCTCGAACTGCGAGGATTGCCATTCAGCGACAACGGCCTCAAATCCTTGCTGGCAAAGGTGAAGCCTGTGGGTTTGGATGTATCGGGATCAGAATTGTCGGATCGTGGACTATCGGAGTTCGTGAGTGCGCGATCTCAACTGCGATTGCTCGACCTGAGTTTCACGCGTGTCGGCGACGAGGGATTGAAAGCAGTGGCTTCGCTGTCGGAACTGCGACACCTCTCGCTGATCGGCTGCCGAGTGACAGATAGAGGCACCGGTTCCTTGGCACGCTTGCGCCAGTTGCGTGAGATCTATCTCGCCAAAACTGCCGTCTCCTCGCAGGCGTTGGAGCAGCTACGACGCAAGATTCCAATGTGCCGCATCGAGCAATGAAGTTGACTTCAGAATCCGTCCAGCGTCGGCTTGCCGGCTTTCTTTTGTGGCGGCTGAGTCGGCACTTTGAGCGTTTCCAAGGTATGCTTCAGACGATCTTCCAACTTCAAGCGAGCGTCCATCGCGCGCGGAAAGATCAGTACCAATCCGACATGCACGTCTTTGACTTCCATCCAAAAAAAAATGGCGTTGATTGGCTGATCCTCCGGTGGGATCGAAATTGATTCGACTTTCTTCTTGCCGACATACGGCGAGAAACTGCGGATCGGTTCCCAAGGCCATGCGGAGTCGGTCGTCTCAGTCTGCACGTTGTAGGCGTTGGCCAGCACGTTCGTCAGATCAGTGCGATAGTGAAGTGGCTCGATGTCGTTGTTGGTTTGCTTCTCGACCCATCGCGGCAAGTTGCTGAGTAAGTGCAGGTAGGCCATCCCTTCCCCCGAAGGTTCGAGATCGACCTTCGCTCTCCAGGAGGCCAGCAGTCCATCGAGACGGACGTTGGGATGGTAGCCCAGTCGGGTCGGGTCTTCGTTCGGATCAAGCGGTTGTGCTTCGGGCTCTCCGTCTTTGGACGGAGGAGGCGGAAGGATTTGCTCGAAGGGCTTGGGAACTCGAAGCTCAACTCCTTCAAAAGGGACCACCTTCGACCCGAGCGCCGAGTTCACCTTTTCGAGGTACTCAAAATACTTCTGAGTCTCAGTGAGGCGATTTTTGTAGGTCTCTGCACCACACCCGATCGCAAACAGCGACGTGCCAGCCAGGCTCGCTAGAAACTTGCGACGATCGAGTCCAAGCACCGGATTCGACGGAAGACTTTGCGACATACTGGTCTCGCCTAGCGGGATGAAGCGGCTGATATGGGCGAGATTCGCCAACAACGTGCCGCGATTGTGCGACTGGCTCCGAAGAGCGTCAAGCCAGATAGCGAGCACGTCAACGTCATGATCTCACCAATTTCAAGGCGCAAAAAAATCGAGTCGACCCGTGAGGGGTCAACTCGATTTCTTGATTAGCACGTCAAGTTGTCCAGAAGGCAATTACGCCTTCGGGGCCGGAGCGGCTTCTTCCTTCGGCGGCGGAGGAACTTCCTTCACAGCCGGGGCCGGAGCGCCATGACCGGCGGCCGGAGCGGCACTGCCACAGCAGCTCGTCGGAGCAGAGCAGCAAGAGGTCTTGGCTGCACAGCAGGTCGCGGCTGGCTTGCAGCAGCTCACCGTCTGGATCTGGCACGGGGCCGGAGCACAGGCGGTGGCGCACGGGGCCGGAGCGGCTTGGGCGCAGCAGGTCGCCTTCGGAGCCTTGCAGCACTTGACCTTCGCGGGTTTGCAGCAGTGACTGGCTTCAGCGGCTCCGCTGAACGCGGCCAGGACTGCCAGGGTCGCGCTCAACGCAACCAACTTCATAGAACGACTCATGTTGTCTCCCTTTCCTTGCACTATGATGGCTCGGCCTCTTGGCCTTCCATCGGGGTGAACGAACAAAGCCCTCATGGCTCAGCCGTTCAGAACGATTCGCATCCGACACTCCCTGTACGCTAGGTGTTACGCAACGTTGACGATCGGACAAACTCTTCCGAATGCGCAAATTGTGCGGGGTAGGATAGCCGTGACGCCTCCAATGTCAAACCACCGTGAGAATCTGGAACCGCCTGCTTCGCCTCTTCTTCCTGATTTCACAAATGAAGATTTGCCCACTCGCAGTGGACGGCCATCCGCCCGTGATTGGCTCGTTGGTTCTCAACGCTGGGAGATGAATGGCCAAACGAGATTGATGGGGATCGTGAATGTCACGCCCGACAGCTTTTCGGATGGTGGCCAGTTTGATTCGGTGTCGGCCGCCGTTGAGCACGCACTGAGATTAGCCGAGGAAGGTGCCGACATTCTCGACGTCGGCGGCGAATCAACTCGTCCCGGCGCAGCAGCGGTTCCGTTGGACGAGGAGTTACGACGAGTCGTTCCGGTGGTGCGAGAGCTGGCTCGACGGGCGCGCGTGCCGATCAGCATCGACACCTCCAAGGCCGAGGTTGCTCGCCAGTGCCTGGACGCCGGGGCTGTGATCGTCAACGACATCTCTGGCCTGACGTTCGACGCCGATATGCCTCGGGTCTGCCGCGAGTCCCCGTGCGGAGTGATCGTGATGCACATTCAAGGGACTCCGCAAACGATGCAGGTTGAGCCGCGTTACGACAACGTCGTCGCGGAGGTGTGCCAGCACTTCTCACGACGTTTGGATGACCTCGAAGCCGCCGGCATTACTCGCGAGCGCATCGTGCTCGATCCCGGCATCGGGTTCGGCAAGACCGCCGAGCACAATCTGCAACTGTTGTCGCACATTTCCGACTTTCATGCACTCGGCCGGCCGGTGCTCATCGGCCACTCGCGAAAGCGATTCTTGAAGAAGGTGCTCGGCAGAGAGATCGAGGAACGGGACGCCGGCACGCTTGGCGTCAGCATTGCACTGGCCTCGCAAGGGACTGACATCCTGCGCGTCCACGACGTGCGAGCGACCCGCGATGCACTGCTCGCATGGCGAACCGTGCTGGCGGGCCGCTGACGATGTGGAGCACGATTTCATTCTGCTCGAAACCTGACACATCCAGGGCACGTTGAAAACGTGCCCCACGTTCACGCTTTGCGAATCTTCTCACGGCCGACCATCACGTTCTTCGTCGCGTTGCGGGTGTCAAGCACCATCTTCGAATGCTGGACGATGAAGTCGCAGTCGTAGGCCGAATGATCTGTCGCGATCAGCACGCAATCTTGGGCGGCGAGGTACTCCGGCGTCAGCGGTGAGCTGTCCATGTCGGGGACGTCGTGATGTCGCATCTTCGGCAGCGAGGGGACGTGTGGGTCGTTGTAGGTCACGACTGCTCCGCGACGCAGGAGTTCCTCCATCAACACGAAGGACGGGCTTTCGCGCGGGTCATCGACGTCCTTCTTGTACGCCATGCCGAGCAGGGCGATCTTGCTTCCCTTCAGCGCCTTGCCGTTTTCATTGAGGAATTCCATCAGCCGCGTGATGACGTATTCTGGCATCCGCTGATTGATCTCGCCGGCGAGTTCGATGAAGCGCGTGGTCATGCCGTACTTGCGAGCCAGCCATGTCAGATAGAACGGGTCGATCGGGATGCAGTGACCGCCGAGACCCGGTCCGGGATAGAACGCTTGGAAGCCGAACGGTTTTGTTTTCGCCGCGTCGATGACCTCCCAGACGTCAATGCCCATCTTGTCGAAGAGCACTTTGAGTTCGTTGACCAGTGCGATGTTCACGCAGCGGTAGGTGTTCTCCAGAATCTTGCAGGCCTCGGCAATCTCGGCACTGCTGACCGGGATGACCTTCACGATCGCGTGGCTGTAAAGCTGCTCGGCGAGTTTGCCGCTGACGGGATCGAGGCCGCCGACGACTTTCGGAATGCGCTGGGCCTGGAAATCCGGGTTGCCCGGATCTTCGCGTTCGGGACTGAAGGCCAGAAAGAAATCGCTGCCGGACTTCAAGCCGGTTTTGCTGAGGATCGGCAGCACGACATCGCGCGTCGTCGTCGGGTACGTCGTGCTTTCGAGCACCACGAGTTGCCCGGGCCGCAGCGCGGCGCGGATGGATTCGGTGGTGCCTTCGATGTAGCTCATATCGGGATCGCGGCTCTCGTTGAGCGGCGTCGGGACGCAGATCAGGATGCAGTCGGCTTCCTTGAGGCGGCTCATGTCAGAGGTCGGCTCGAACTGCTTCAAGGTCAGCCAGTTCGCGATCATCTCGGACGGGATGTGCTTGATGTAGCTCTGGCCTTTGACGAGCGCATCGACCTTGCGCTGGTCGATGTCGAAACCCATTGTCTTGAAGCCGGCCTTGATGAAGGCATTCAGCAACGGCAGGCCGACGTAGCCCAAGCCGATCACTCCGACGACCGCTTTTTTGTCGCGAATTTTTTGTTCGAGAGCCTCGCGCATGTGTCACCATCCAACTGGTCGAGAAGTGAGAATCCGTTCGACGCCTGCAAGGCGCGGCGGAATGTAGCAATCGTTTTTTTCAGTCGCAATCAAAGTTTCGTCATCCGACTTTCCGAGTTGGGAATCAATTGTCCAACACCTGACTCGGAGAGTCGGACTACGACGCAAATGTCGAATGTTGCTGCGCCGGAGCCAATCCGTTCGCGAACAGATTGTTGACAGTTTCAGAAGTCGATTTCTCTCGGCCGGATTGCCAGACCCACCACAAGCACGCTGAGGCAGCGATTCCGGAAATGACAAGCGTCAGCCAAGTGTAGCGCAGACCACCGTGTTCGAGCAGCACGAACCAATGCCAAAAAGATTGTCGAAACTGTTCCGCATGTCCGTCGGCAACTTGAACACCCACTCGTTCGCGCACCACGGAAATCGAATTGAACAGGAAGTGGAAGATGACTCCCGGCAGCAAACTGTTGCTGCGAAGTGCAATCAGCCCCAGCACGATCCCCAGCAGCGTCGCATTGAAAACTTGCTGGGGAATCATGTGCATCGCGCCGAACGCCAGAGCGGACAGGCCAATCGCCACGCGAGTCCGGCCATTGCGATTGAAGCCCGTCAGGACGAAACCTCGAAACGCCAATTCCTCGCAAACGGCGGGAGCGGCCGCGAGTGCGATCAGAATCAGCGGCAACGATTGCTCGCGATCGCCCATGGCTTTCAGCAAACGAGTGGCTCCATCGGGCAACTGCGGGAAGAACCATTGCATCGACGCCATCAACTCAAGAGACAACGGATGCAGCGCGAATGGCAAAAAGGCAGCGACGGCAACGAACTTCCAGTTTGGCAACCACAGTCGCAACGATTGCCGCACACTGGTCGTCAGAATCAAGGCCATGAACAACGCGGGGCAGGCGATGATGGCGAGTTGCTGAATCACCATCAGCTTCATCATCTGCACTCCCATTTCGTCTGGCGTCGCAGACGCGATGGACTGGCCGAACGCCCGCATCGAGACGAACTGCGCCAGCATGATGAGCACGAAACAGAAACCCGCTTCGGTGAAGGTTGGAGTCGGCTCTTTTTCGCGGAGCAGATGTTTCAGCCACAGGCCGACCTCAAAGCGTTCGCCATCGCGGAACAAGACCGCTTCGCTGGAAAACTGCTCAATCGCCCACCACAGCGCCAGCAAGCTGTAACCGATGCTGGTCGCCAGCACCGGGGCGGCGAAAATCAAAGCCCCTGTGTTGCCCGGATTCAGCAGCAGCGCCTTCAACAGCAGCGCGATGTTGACCACCGGCATGACGCTGTAGAACCACGACGCTTGGTGGACCGGATAAATCTCGACGGCAGGCGAAAGGCAAAAGACCGTCAGTCCAATGGAGACCATCAGCAGCGGCGTCAAATAATACTGCCCCTCTTTGGAGCTGCGGGCGAACGTCGCCAGCGCCAAACACATCGCGCTGAAAAACGCCGACAACGGAATCAACAAAATCAACAGCCAGGCCAGCGCAGGTGCGGTCGGCAAAGTGATGACGCCCGCTTGAGCCAAAGCGCCGCGGCCCATGCCGCCAGCCACCGACAGCATGTAATGCCCGGTCGCGCCGATGCTCATCAGGTTCAGCAGCGCGGTGCTCATGCTGAAACACATCACCGTGAAAAACTTTCCGAGCACAATTTCGGTGCGTGTGGCCGGGCAGATGAGTAGTGTCTCCATCGTGCCCCGTTCTTTTTCGCCGGCCGCCACATCGACCGCCGGGTAGAACGCCCCGGTCACTGCCATGATGACCAGGAGCGCCGGAAACAACTTTGACCAGACGTTGGCCGAGATTTGCTCCTCGGCCGCCAAGTCCAAAGGCGCGGAGCCGACCGGCTTGGTCAGCTCTTCCGGCAATTCGGCCGCTGTCAGCCGTTGCCGCAGGATCTCCCCTTCCCAGGCATCGAGCACTTCGCGAACGCGAGCGTACGCGACGACCGATTTGTCGTCGGCTCGGTTCTTGACGATCGTGGGGCGCGGATACGAAAAACCGCCGACCTGCGAGTTATCCCGCTCGACGATCAGTCGGTTCACTCGCTCGATGTTTTCCTTCAACCCGTCGGGGACGACGATCAGCACTTGAATCTGGCTGGAGGCGAACAGGTCCATCAATTCGTGATCGATGTCCACTTGCTTGGCCTGGAGTTGCCCGATTCGCTGCTGAATCATCGCCAGCGATTCATCGGACGAGGCCGCGGGATTTTTCAGCCGCTCGCGCTGCTTCGTCTCCGCTTGTTTGAGTTCGTTGCCCACCGCCGTGTGCTGCTCGATGCGTTCGCGCAGCGCCCGGGCTTGTTCGAGGAGCAACAGATTTCGAGCGGCATTCAAACCACCGCCACCCAGTTCGACCGACGTGTCGGTGATGACTTTGAGCTTGTCCGCGTCGGCCGGATTGTTGAACCAATTCGAGACAAACCTGTCCCCATCGAGCAATTGCGGCGGCGGCAGATGCTTCTCGCCGAGGATGACCACGGTGCGCGGCTGCTCACTGAACAGCAGCGTCATCTGCAACATGCCGATCCCCATCGCTGGGTAAAGCAACAACGGCAACACCGCGATCATGAACAGCGTCCGGCGGTCCCGGAGCTGATCTCGCACTTCGCGCAGGAAGATGAGTTTGACGTTCAGCCAGTTCATGGAAATCAATTCATCCCGCCACCGGGGCAAACCCGGCTGCGGAAGGTTGGTTCTGTTGGTCGTAGCGTTCGATCAAATCAAAAAACAATTCTTCGGTGTCGGGCTGCTGATGCTGTTCCTGAAGCTCCGACAGCGTGCCCATCGCCAGGATCGCGCCCTTGTGGATGATGGCGATTCGGTCACAGAGCTTTTCGACCTCGCGCATGATGTGCGTCGAAAAAATGATGCACTTGCCCTGATCCTTCAGCGACTGCACGGTCGCCAACACTTTGCGCGCGACAAGCACATCCAAGCCAGAGGTCGGCTCGTCAAAAATGATGACCGGCGGGTCGTGGACGATGGCCCGCGCGATCGAGACCTTCTGCTTCATGCCGGTGGACATCTTCGCCCCCAGCGTGTCGCGGAAGTCGTTCATTTGCAGCGTTTCAAACAGCCGGTCCAGACGCAGCTTCAACAGGTCGTCCGGCAGGCCGTACAGCCGGCCGTAGTACTCGACCATCTCAAAGGCGGTCATGCGGTCGTAGATGCCAGTGTTGTTCGACATGAAGCCGATGCGCTGCCGAACTTCAGCCGGATGTTTGACCACATCGAAGCCAGAGACCGTCGCGGTGCCGCTGGAGGGCCGCAGCACCGTGCTGAGAATCCGCAGGCACGTCGTCTTGCCGGCTCCGTTGGGGCCGAGCAATCCGAAGATCTCGCCGGGCTGCACGTCAAAGCTCACATGATCCAATGCCGCGACCCAACCGCGGCGCAGATCATCGAATCCCTTGGTGAGCTGTTGGACGGAAATCATCAGGCGGTGTCCCGCGATCGGGGGCTGAAGCGGTGCAGAATGAGCTGAATCTTACCGCCTTCGGGCGGGACTACGAACTTAGCACGTCGCCGAACGACCTGACCGAGCGGCCATTGGCAGCTTGAGGGAAAATCACAGGCTCAGTACCGGTAACGGCACTCGGCCTGATTGATTCGGATCCTCGGCCTCATCGCCTTCGTCGATGTATTCGTAAAAGACGTTGCGTTGGCGTGGCATGAAGCCAACTTCACGGATACACCGCTTGATCGTCGCCAAACTGAGATGATGTACCGTCCCTGCCGAGGCGACGACATTTTCCTCGATCATCAAGCTCCCCATGTCGTTGGCTCCGAACAGCAGCGCCATCTGTCCGATTTTCTCCCCCTGAGTCACCCAACTCGATTGGATGTTTCGCACGTTGTCGAGGTACAGCCGCGCAACCGCCTGAGTCTTGAGATACTCAAACGCCCCAGCCGGCGAGATGTGAGACATGTCGGTGTTTTCCGGCTGAAACGTCCAGCAAATAAACGCCGAGACTCCGCCGGTCTCGTCCTGCAATTGCCGAATGCGATCGAGATGCTCGATCCGTTCGGCCAGCGTTTCGACGTGCCCAAACATCATCGTCGCCGACGACTTGCCGCCGAGTTCGTGCCATTGCCGACACACGTCGATCCAATCGTCGCTGAGCACTTTGCCGCGAGTGATTTCCTTTCGGACTCGGTCCACCAAAATCTCGCCGCCCCCGCCGGGCAAACTGCCGAGTCCTGCGTCTTTCAACCGTTGCAACACCGTCTTGATCGACAGCTTCGACAGCTTCGCGAGCGCGTAAATCTCGGGCGGCGAAAAGGCGTGCAGGTTGACTTGCGGGAAGCGTTCCTTCAGAGACCGCAGCAAGTCTTCGTACCACTCGATCGGCAATTCCGGATTCATCCCGCCCTGCATCAGAATCTGATCACCTCCGAGCGCGATCGTTTCCTCAATCTTCTGAAAGATCTCCGCTTTCGGCAGCACGTACCCTTCGGGGCTTTTCGGGCGTCGGAAGAACGCACAAAAGTCGCATACCGCCGAACAGACGTTCGTGTAGTTGACGTTGCGGTCGATGTTGAACGTTCGAAATGGCTCAGGATGAATCCGCATCGTGACTGCGTTCGCGGCAATTCCCAGCGACGCCAGGTCCGAAGATTCCAGCAGCCGCAATGCGTCCGCGTTCGACAGCCGCTCGCCCGCGACCGCACGTTCCAGGATCGGTCGAATTGCCAAGTTCTCGAACGGTGAGCGACCGCCAAATTGCTCATTCAACTGGTCGACAAGTTCGCGATCGACGGGCAAATGCGGCCGCTCAATCCCGGCGAATGAGTGAGTCTCACAATCACGCTCAACGGGAGGACAGGCAATAACGGAAGACAAGATCAATCCCTTCGGGAGCCAGCCCCAATTTGACAGCTAATTCTTGAAACAATCGCAACCCGGCACGCTCGGCCGAACCGAGTGTGAAATGCAGGTTCTGGGCGAGATAGTCGTGAGCCAATTCCACCGTGATGCCCAGCTTCGGAGCTTCACGCACTGCAATGTCGGCGAGGCGTTCGACCCCACGATCTCGCGACAGGCACAAAGCGTCTTCGACATCGGCGATCTCGCAGTCACGTCTCGCCGCCCACATCGCAAACACAAACGGCAGTCCCGTCCACTGCGTCCATTCCTCGCCGAGATCCCAAGTCAAAACGAACTGCTCACGAGGCGGCAGCATGGCTCGGTCCCCGATCAGCAGCACGGCGTCAGCGGAAGTGTTTTCGGTCGCGAAACCCAGCGACAACAGTTCCGTCGCCGGCCGCACGCCAAATCGTTCGGCCAATAAAATGCGTGCCAGTGCCGCACTCGTCCGAGAACCTTCGTCGAGAGCCAACGTCTGAATTTGCGCGACGGGAACTCGGCTGAACAGCTTCACGCTGAGAACTGGACCGCGAGTCGCGACACAGGCGTCCGAGACGATTTCGTATTCGGCGTCGCGCAGCACCTCAATCGACGGAATCAACGCGACATCAAGTTCGCCTGCCGACAAGTCGTCCGCCAATCGGCTGGGGACATCGAGAATCAACTCCGCGTCGCGAGCCAATTCTGCGAGGTCTTCAATCAGCGGCTTCGAATTCAAATAGCTGACAGCGCCGATGCGAAGAGGTCGCTCGCGGGCCGCAAAATCTGGAAAGGTGTCGTGCTTCATGGGGTCAGTCCGTTGCGGCAAAAGTTATCGGACACAGGCCGCCGCCGCCAACCAAGCAACCGCCCCGCTCACCCACGATTAACCAGAGCCGGCGGATTCGCAAAAAAAAAGCCCGGCTTCTGCGAGAAGTCGGGCTGTGAATTTGTTGGCGACGAATTCAAAAATCAATTCTGGTATCCCTGCTCTCCGTACTCGTCGATTCCCAGGCGATATCGCAGTTCTCCGAACTGCCTCGAGAACTCGTCACTGGAGGAGTGAACGTGCTCGGCTTCAGTGATGAACTTGATCTCGTCGTCCCGCTCCAAACCGTGCTGAGCCAGCACCGACTCGAATTCGCTCAAATCCTGGCCGTAAACAATTAACAGCTTGTGCTCGTCGAACTGCACTTCGACCGGAATGCGCGGGTTCAATACGGCGATTCCGGTGCAGCCGTCGTTCAGCAGCATTTCCTCGAAGTCGTAGAACATGCTCTTGAGGATCGGCAGGTCGATGTGTTCGCGGTACAGGTCTTCGTGTCGGCCGTTGTGTTTCTCGTGGCTGGTTTCCAGCACCACATCGACTTCGCCGCCGATGGGATCGAGTAAATCGACAAACAGGTCGAACAAGTCCTCACGTGACGCCGACGCCATCAACACTGGGATATCCACTCCCGTACGCTCGTCGGTGTATTTGTCGTGACGGAAGCCGGCTCGCGGAATGATTTGCAGATCGAATGACGGCCGGACCGCATCGGTCAGCGCGTAGCCATCATAGGCCGCGACCTTCAAATGCTTTTCGAGCTGCTCTTCCGAGAGGTTCTCGAAACTGCTTTGGCCGCGACTTTGCTGGCCGTCTCGAAAGGTGTTCTTGATGAATTTTTTGAGGAAGCCCATCGTGTTTTTCCATGGGACGGCAGACGTGGTTTGGCGGGACAACCAACTCTAGCACGAGTTCCCAGAGGCACTCTCCGGGCTTGAGACAACCTCTTCAAAATCAACCCCACGCGCATGAACAACCGGGGCAAAGGGGGTTTGGCGAAACCTTGTCAGGAAGCGAAAAGGTCCGACAAACGGAAACTTTCCGAATTCTGCCACCCGCACTGCCCCCGCAGAATCGGCACGTCCGTCACGACTCAGAATCGCCCGTGCCAAAGTCCGTCAAGGCGCTCCAGAAACTCGCATGCGACTGAAGTCGGACGTGACGTCACTGTGGCGCACGCGGCTCGCGTGCGTCACGTCCTACCCAACGGTTTGCTTCCCGAAAATGCTAACGGCAGATTTCAACGCTCACGAAACATCCGACCGTAACTGCCGATGCCGACGCCACCTGAATGCGGCCTCTTGTGTGCCGACTTCGCATCAGTAAAATCTCCGCCCAAGCAGCCGAATCGGACGCGAGGCGTCCGAACGGGGGAACCAACGAGCCGATCAGCGGCTCACGGGGCGTAGGTCGTTCAACGCGAAATCCTCAGAAATCGCCGAGAAAACCGGGGTACTTTCAAGCCCTAGCCCGACAGCTAACCTCGTAGGCGGGTCGAGACATGTGCTCTCGGCCCCATTTGAAAGGGCACTCGCGTCACGAGATCTCTCGACGTTGAGCCGGCCCGTTCGGGTTACGAGGCGCTCCGCTGGAGAGTTCTGAGAATCGACCGGTCACAACCGGGTCGCATCTGGTTTCGCTGTCCACATCGCGACAGGATGTCCGCCACTTTCCCGTTCTTCGATTCAAAATCGGAGACAAGGAAAGTGCTTCTGCTGCGAACCAGTGCGCCAAAGAGTGACAATAATTCGATGATCCTCCGCGCGTGCCCAAGGAGACTTCCATGTCTGCTGTGATTGGTGTGCTGAACTTTGTGTCGATGTCGTCGATCCTCGCAGCCGATTCGGCACCGGTGGGCCTCATGCGGCTGCTGACCTGGGTCGTCGGGCCGCTGTTCGGCCTGCTATTTGTCGCGTGGCTGGTGCTGCGGTACATCCCGAACGATGCGGTGGGCATCGTCGAGAAACTCTGGTCGCTGGGCGGTTCGGTTCCCGAAGGCCGGATCATGGCGTCTGGTGGCGAGGCGGGGTTTCACTCCGACTTGCTGCGCGGTGGCATTCACTTCGGACTGTGGCGCTGGCAGTACGTCATTCACAAGATGCGGCTGGTGACGATTCCGCAGGGGAAGATCGGCTACGTCTACGCTCGCGACGGCGAGCCGTTGCCTCCCAGCCAAACGCTCGCGAGAGTCGTCGCCAGCAATCACTTTCAGGACGCGCGAGCGTTTCTCGGTGAACGCGGACGTGACACTCGCGGCCAGCGCGGTCGGCAGCGAGCGATCCTGCGCGAAGGCGTGTACGCCATCAATCCCGCGCTGTTCATCGTCATCACGGAGACCGCGGTGTTCTCGCTGCGCAACTTGCAAACGGCTCAGGAACGAGCGGTCGTGGACTCGTGGCAAGCCGAGCTGAAGGAAATCGAGGGCTTCGACCCGGTCGTGGTCGGCGGCGGCATTAAAGTGCCAGACCCCGTCAATCCCGATCAGACGCTGATCGTGGACAGCATCGGCATCGTGACTGTGCATGACGGTCTCTCGCTGCTGCCGGGCGAGATCATCGCGCCGACCGTCGGAGCCGATCCCACTGATCCGCACTACCACAACAACTTCCAAGTTCCGGAAGAGTTTCTCGCGGCCGGCGGTCAGCGCGGCCGGCAACACGCTGTGCTGACGGACGGCACGTACTTCATCAACCGTTGGTTCGCGACCGTCCGCATGATTCCGAAAACGATCGTGCCGATCGGACACGTCGGCGTCGTCGTCAGCTACTACGGCCAGCAAGGCCGCGATTTGTCCGGCACGGCGTTCCGGCATGGCGAACGTGTCGAAGAGGGCGAACGCGGCGTCTGGGAGAAGGCACTCGGCCCCGGCAAGTACGCCTTCAACTCCTACGCCGGCAGCATCATCTTGGTCCCGACGACCAACTTCGTGCTGCACTGGATCACCGGAAAATCTGAGTCGCATCGGTACGACGAAGGCCTGATGTCGATCGACCTCGTGACGAAAGACGCCTACGAACCGATGCTGCCGCTGTCGGTCGTCGTTCACATCGACTACCAGAAAGCTCCCAGCGTCATTCAGCGGTTTGGCGACGTGAAAAAACTCATCACACAGACGCTCGATCCGATGCTCAGCGCGTATTTCCGAGACGTGGCACATCGCCGCACGATGCTGGAACTGTTGCAACAGCGCGACGCGATTCAAGTTGAGGCTCGCGAAGAACTCCGTTCGCGATTTGGACAGTTTGACATGCAGTGCGTGGACGTGTTGATCGGCAAGCCGGATACGTCAGACAAAGGTGGTTCGATCGACACGCTGCTGGAGCAGTTGCGGATGCGGCAATTGTCGGTCGAGCAACTCGAAACCTACGACCGTCAGCGAGCCGCCGCCGACAAGCAGCGGGCGCTGAGCGAGGCGCAAGCTCAAGCCGCGATGCAGCCGAAGCTGACTCAAGCCCGCGTGCAAATCCAGATCGCCGAAAGCGAAGCCGAAGCCGACCTCGCGCGCGCTCGCAAGGACGCGGAGAAGACGATCGTCGCCGCCGATGCCGAACTGGCGAAGTCTCGCCGTCGCGCCGAACAAACAGTGGTCATCGCCGAAGCCGAAAGCCAGGAACGCATCCTTGCCGGCAAGGGCGAAGCTCAAAAGGTGATGCAGATCGGACTCTCCGAAGCCTCGGTGCTGCTGCGCAAGGTCGCGTCCTACGGCGACCCACGTTTGTACGCGCTGGCGTTGGTCTCCGAGCAATTGTCTCACAGCACTCAACCGCTGGTCCCCGAACGCCTCTTCATGGCGGGCGGCTCCGACGGTGCGAGCACCGGCAGTCAAACCGGCCAAGGCCTGATGGGCCTGCTCATCAGCCTGCTGGTCGCCGAGAAGTCCGGCTTCGAAATGTCGAACACCACGGAGTTGAACGAACTCAAGCAATACTCCGACCGCATGGTCCAAGAGGCGATGCAGTCAATGTCACCGACATCCGCATCTACCGTGTCGTCCGAGACTGAGTCCGTGCTAACGTGATGCTCGGCCTGTTGAAGCAGTGGCCCGTCACTTCGTTGGTGGCGGGCTTCTATTTCTGCGTTGGCAAGACGATCACGCAGGGATCGAAGTCGTCTTCTTTGGAATTCAGTCCCGGTGTCGGCAGAAAGCTCTGCTTTTCTCGGTCGTAGAGATAGATGTCACGCTCACCCGCGCCACTCAGCCGTTCCGACACGAAGACCAAATAGCGACCGTCGGCAGTAAGCGACGGAGATTGCTCAGGGGCCAGCGAATTCAAGCCGGTGAGCGGCAGAAACTTTTTCTCCGACCGATCGTACAGATGAATGTCTCGCCCGCCCGCACCGCCGGGGCGGTCCGAGGACAGGGCCAGCAGCCGACCATCGCCGCTCAGCGAAGGCTGCAGGTCCATGTTTTTCGAGTTCATCCCCGGAAGAGCATCGACGGTCTTCTCGTGCAGATCGCACAAATAGATGTCTGTCAAACCAACGCCGCCACGAGCATTCGAGACATAGGCCAAGAAGCGGCCATCGCCGCTGATGGCGGGCAGCCGGTCATCCAGAGTCGCGCTGATCGGCTTCGGCGAGTCGAGGAATTTCTTGGCGGTCAAGTCGTAGAGAAACAGTCCCCAGCGCGGACTGCCACCCGGCCGCGCCCACGCGCTGAAGACCACCAAGGAGCCATCGCCGGAAAGAGTCGGGCTCATCTGGTGGACATTCGGAAAATCATTGATCGCCGGAAACGGGAGCAGCTTCTTCTCTCTGCGGTCATAGACTTCGATGCGTCCGCCATCGGTCACTCCGTACTGCGCGGAGAACGCACAAAACCGGCCATCGCGGCTCAAGGAAGGGTGCATGTCCGCGCGAGTGAAGTTGATCCCCTTGGCGATCGATTCGATCGAGCCGACGAGTTGGCCGTTGCTCACTCCGTCGTGTTCGTAGAAGTAAACCACCGGATACGGCGGAGCACGCCGTTCTCGCACGGAGGAAAAAGCCAGCAACAGTTTCGGGCCGGTCGGTTCTTGGACCGACTGCGCGAACGCGACGTCAACGCTGCTGACGATGATGACCAGAAAGATAAGAGCACGACTCATCATGTCCTCGCCAATTCGCGAGCCGCCCGTAGGTCGGATGCCTACGTCCGACCGAACGGACGTGGGCGTCCGTTCTACAAATCACACCAAAGCCGCGACCGGCGAGGCGTTGCCGATGAACGGGCGGACGCGCGGATCCGTATTGATGTTGATTCCCAGCACGCGGTACAGAGTCGCCGCCAACTCCGCCGGAGAAACCGGATCGTTCGCGGGATAAGCGGCTTTCGCATCACTCGATCCCACCACCGTGCCGCCGGGAATTCCCGCTCCTGCCAACAACGCGAACAGGCAAGCCCCCCAGTGGTCACGGCCGCCCCACTTGTTGATGGTCGGTGTGCGGCCCATCTCGCCAACGGCCACGATCAGCGTGGAGTCCAACATTCCGCGCTGCTGCAAATCGTCCAGCAGAGCCGTCATCCCCTGATCGAACCGCGGGCAGAGTTCCTCTTCCATTCGTTCCACGCCGGTGGAGTTGTAGCCGTGGATATCCCAGGCACCGTCCCAGTCGTACCACTTGACCTGCACGAAGCGTGTGCCCGCTTCGACGAGCCGCCGCGCCATCAACAGCGACTGGCCAAAAAAGTTCGCTCCGTACCGGTTGCGGAGCGTCTCTGTCTCAAGCGACAGATCGAATGCGTCACGGACTTTGGTGGACGTGAGCATGTTGACCGCTCGCTGATAGAACGTGTCCAGCCTGGCGACACCAAGACTGCTGTGCGCTTTGGCTCGAAGCTGGTCGATCGCGGTCAGCAGTTCTTGGCGCTGTTGAAAACGCCCGGCCGAAACGTCCGCCGTCAGCGAGAAATTCGGCAGTTGCACCTGCTTGCCCAAAGGGTCGAGGATTTCCACGGGGTCATAGGCCGAACCCAAAACTCCGCCCCCGATGCCGGGAGTGTTGAAGATTTTGCCGCCCAGGTGCACATACGGCGGCATGGCTCCGGAGTGGTCTTTCAGCTTGGTCACGACCGCACCATAAGTCGTCAGACTGTCCACAGCCCCCGTCAGCGCTGGTCGAGCGGTGTGTCCGCCAGTGAACCCGGTCAGCGAGCGAATCAGAGCGTAGCGGTCCATCCGCTCGGCCATCATCGGCAGCAACTCGCCGATTTGGATTCCCGGCACGTTGGTGGCGATGGTTCCGTAGGGGCCACGCACATCGTCGATCGCGTTCGGCTTGGGATCGAACGTTTCCAACTGACTGGGGCCACCTTCCAAAAAAATGAAGATGCACGAAGTTTCGGATGAACGCCTGGTGGTCTGCGAGTTGGCTGTCCGAGCGTCCGCAGCGCGCAACTCATCGGCCATCGACAGGCCCAGGATTCCGAGGCCACCAACCTGCAGCAACTCGCGCCGGCTGACGCCCTGGCAATTCTTGGAAGCGACCTGGCCGATCTTCATCATGGCAATTACCTCGATGGAACCTGTCAGACACGGACAGCCTCAAGACGTCAGTGAGACGAACCACACACCATGCCAATGTCCGATCTTGTAACCCGCAGACGTCGTGACTGCAAATTTCTTTTGAGGTGAGTGCGTCGTCGTTACACTCCCGCCGCTCAAGACCAGACCGACGGGAATCAGAAATGACAAACAACGCTCAACCGCAGCCGCCGTTTTTCATCGGCGTGGACGTCGGCGGGACCACGATCAAAGTCGGAGTCGTCGATGACAACGGTCGCTCGCTGTCGAAGTGCGTAGTCCCGACCGAAGCGAAGCAGCCGCCTGACGTCGGCATGGCGAATCTCGAACGCTGCGTGCGCGATGCGGTGCAGCAATCCGGCATGACGATGGACGACATGCACTCGGTCGGCTTGGCGACTCCCGGCACAATGGACATCGCAGCCGGGATGCTGCTGACGCCCGGCAACTTGCCGGCGTGGCACGGATTCCAGATTCTTCAGCACGTTCAGAATCGGTTGCAGAAGCCGACTGTCTTGCAGAACGATGCCAGCGCCGCCGCGTTCGGCGAGTTCTGGGTCGGCACCGCTCACGACGCCCCCAGCACAGTAATGTGGACGCTCGGCACCGGCGTCGGCTGTGGGATCATCATTCACGACGTCATCATCGAAGGTCAGCATTCACACGGCGGCGAGAGCGGCCACATGATCGTGCAAATGGACGGCGGCCGACGCAACGTCGATGGTCGCTTTGGTTCGTTGGAAGCCTATTGCTCCGCGACCGCGCTCGTAAAACGCTGCTGCGAAGCGATCGAAGCTGGTGCAGATTCGTCCTTGAGAGCGTTGCTGGATGCGGGTCAAGAATTCACCGCCAAGTCGATCGCCGATGCCGCCGAAACGGGCGACGAACTCGCCGATCGGCTGGTGATGGACACGGCTCGCATCCTCGGAGTCGCGACCGTCTCGATCATGCACACGATCGACCCCAGCATGATCCTGATCGGTGGAGCCATGACCTTCGGCCGCCACGACAACATCATCGGCCGCCGGTTCCTGCAACGGGTCAAAGACGAAGTCCACGCCCGCGCGTTCCCGATCCCAGCCGCGAAAACTCGCATCGACTACGCCAGTCTCGGCGGAGACGCCGGCTACATCGGAGCTGCCGGCTGTGCTCGGCAACGCTTCACCGGCAAGACGCCGTCGGGGGCAACCGCCGAACAGCACGCTTATCCGTGCTGAACTTCGTGGAGCACGTTTTCAACGTGCTCTGATTCGGGCACGTTGAAAACGTACCCCACGTCGTCATGCCAGCAACTCTTCCACGATCTTCGCGTGCGTCACTTCGGCATCGGTCAAGCTCGCTTCGCGTCCCTCGTGCGGATACGTCAGCGATTCGTGTTCGATTCCAAGCTGTTGCAGCAGCGTCGCGTGCAGGTCATGCACGTTGACGACCTTCTCGACCGACTCGTAGCTGAAGTCGTCGGTCGCTCCGTGGACGTAGCCGGCTTTGAAGCCTCCGCCAGCCAGCCACAACGAAAACGCACGGCGGTTGTGATCACGGCCGTCGGGGCCTTGCGACACCGGCAGCCGTCCAAACTCTCCGGTCCAAAGCACAATCGTCTCGTCGAGCAATCCGCGCTGTTTCAAATCTTGCACCAACGCGGCGCTCGGCTGATCGGTGCGAGCGGTCAGCCCCTTCAAGCTTTCGGCGTTCTTGCTGTGCGTGTCCCACGGCTGACCGGCCATGAAGAGCTGCACGAATCGCACCCCCCGCTCGATCAGCCGCCGAGCGATCAGGCAGCGTGTGCCGTATTCGTCGGTCGCCGGTTGCCCGATGCCGTACATCGCCTTCGTCGCTTCCGTCTCTTGCGAGAGGTCGAGCACGTCGGGCACGGCGACTTGCATCCGCGCAGCGGTCTCGAAGTTCGCGATCCGCGCGGCGAGTTCGCTGTTCTCCGGGTGACGCTTGAGGTGCGTGCGATTCAGCTCGTCGAGGAACCGCAGTTGATTCTTGCGAGCCTGCGGCGAGACACCGTCGGGCGTTTGCAGATTCAGCACCGGCGACTTGCCAGAACGAAATACCGTCCCCTGATAAACCGCCGGCAGCCAGCCGCTGGTCCAATTCTTCTCGCCATCGACCGGCAGGCCGCCTGGATCGGAGAGCACGACGTACCCCGGCAGGTTTTCGTTCTCGGTGCCGAGCGCGTAGATCGTCCACGCTCCGATCGTCGGCAGTCCCGACAGAAACTTGCCGCTGTGAATCAACCGCAACGCCGATTCGTGATCGACCGACTCGGTGCTCATCGAGCGGATCAGCGTGATGTCGTCCGCGATCCGCGCCGTGTGCGGCAGCAGTTCCGACAGGACCATGCCGCTCTCACCGCAGTTGCGGAACGAATACGGTGAACCCAAGACGTTCCCGACCTGCTTGTCAAAGTGCGTTTCGAGTTGGCCGGCCGGATACGGCTTGCCATGAAACTTCTGCAACGCCGGCTTCGGATCGAAAAGATCCATCTGGCTCGGCCCACCGTGCTGAAACAGACAGATCATCGCCTTGGCCTGCGGCCGCTGATTCGGCTCGGCCACTGCGCCTCGAACCGATCGCGAATCCGCGAGCATCGACGCGAGCGCCAAACTGCCGATCCCGCCCGCAGATCGGCCGAGGAATGTGCGGCGAGTCAATTCGGCAATGGTTGAGTAGATCGGGGGCATGTCGGTCTCCCAGAACTGCAAAATCGCGAGGCCACGATACCATATCGGCCAAGCACTTCGGGAGCCTCATCATGTTCGATTCGACTCTGACCCGCCGAGATCTCTTGCGAGCCGGCACGGCCGGACTGCTCGCGTCCGCGATTCCCATTCTTGGCCGCATGCCGCTGTTCGCTCAAGAGCGCGGCGAGCGCCCGATGCAATCCGACGATGTGAAGATTGTCACTCCGCGCGGCCGAGTCCCCATCAGCTTCATCATCGACGATTCGACCTGCCTCGCGAACCTCGCGTATTTTGGCATCCCGCATTTCGCCGAGGTCTATCCCGACCGCTATCGCCAGGACTGGGGCAAGCTGCCCAAAGAAATTCCCGATTCGTTCGTCCGCAAGTTTGGCGAGTGGTCCCGCGAGCACGGCATCAAAGGCAAATACAGCATCGTGCCGTACCCGGCCTGCATCGGCCGCGTCGATCAGAAGCTGCCCGATTGGTCGAAGCAGCAACTCGAAGAGAGCCTCAAGCTGGTCCGCGAGTTCATGACCGTCGATTGGGATATCCACCCGGAGATGGTCACGCACACGTTTGCCATCGACATCAAAACCGGCAAGCCGTATCCCGACCGCACCGAAGACTTCCTGGAGAACACCGGCTTCAGCCTCGGCAAGAACGCCGACCAGCTCGCCGAGTACATCGCGTACGCGCTCCGCATTCTCAAGAACGTCGGCTTGCCGTGCGAAGGAGTCACGACACCCGGCGGCTTCGGCAACAAGGTTCGCGATGCGCTCTCGCGCGGCACGATGATGGCCGTTCGCGACATCTACAAAGCCGAGATTCCGCATTACTTTCGGCATCTCTTCACCGGCGAGGAAAGCGTCGCTCCGCGCGTCGAGTTCGCCAGTGGGATCGACACCGACGATCCGAAGTGTTGCGTGTCAATCATCGGCTGCACCGGCGATTGGTTCGGCGGCTGGGACGGTTTGACTCCCGGCACCGTCGATCAATTCATCACCGAAGATCTGGAATCCGGCCGCATGGTTGACGTCATCGAACGAGGCGACGAGCCGGCCATCATGGTCTGTCACTGGCCCGGGCTGTACTACAACGGCGACGAGACCGGCTTCGCGATCTTTCAAGACGTCGTCCGCCGCCTGCACCGCCGCTACGACAATTTGCACTGGATGAAGCTCAGCGAAATCTCCCGCTACTGGGCCGCAAAAGCACTGACTCGCATCGAACGCAAAGAGGATTCCGTGGTCCTCCGCAGCCCGTTCGCCTGCCCCGATTTCACGTTCGAGATCGAACTCCCCGCCAGTCGCCTGATCCACGCGAAGACCATCGGCTCCGGCAGGTCGCGTTCGCATCCGATCCCAATGAAACAAATCGTCCGCTCACTCGACCTCGAATCGGGCGAATGGGTCCACGACGACGAAGTCGCCCGCATCTGCTTGAACCTGCCGAAACGCGAAGATGTCGTCGTGTCGTGGGAGTGACCCTTCAATTAGACTCTGCTCCACCTTCGACCGATCTCAGGAAACTTCTCATGCCTTCCGCATTCGCCGAACCACGCACGCTCGATGACCTGCTGGACGAACTCGGCGGCGTTAGCCCGAAACGGATTCGCTTGAATCCGCCACCGGGACGAGCCACCGAGAAAGACGTCATTCGCCTCGAAGCGAAAGAAGACCGGCTGTACGAACTCGTCGATGGCGTGTTGGTGGAGAAAGTCATGGGAGCCAAAGAGTCGTTCATCGCGAGCATTTTGATTCATCGGCTTTGGAGTTTTCTCGAAGGCAAAGAACTTGGAGCGGTCCTTGGCGAGGCGGGGATGCTGCGTCTTCGCCCGCGTTTGGTCCGCATTCCCGATGTGTCGTTCATTTCGTGGGACCAGATTCCTGGAAATGAATTCCCATCCGAACCCATTCCCAACCTCTATCCCGATCTTGCGGTTGAAGTTCTCAGTCGCAGCAACACACTTGGCGAGATGACTCTCAAGATCGGCGAGTATTTTGAAGCCGGTACTCGCTTGGTTTGGATCATCGATCCCGCGACACACACCGCCGAAGTTTACACCGCTCCCGACGAATGCCGTCGCCTGAAGGCCACGCAATCCCTCGACGGCGGCGACGTCCTCCGCGGCTTCAAACTGCCGCTGAAGGAACTGTTCGCGACGAAGCGGAAGCGATGACAACCAACCGAGTCAGGACTCTGGAATAAGTCGAGTCACACTGATTGCGAACAGCGCAATGCAGATGAAAATCGCAGTAACAACCGCAAACAGCGCCAGTCCGTCTCGAATTGGGCGATCACCGAAATGCGAGATTCTGATCGGACGAAAACGAAACAAAGCCCAAACGATACCGGCCAAGATGATCAACTCGAATGGAACCGACCCGAACATGGAGTATTCTTCCTTCACGCTCGTACGAGTTCCGGAATCGCTCGCCCGCCCTGCATGATCGGTACTGGCCGGCCCGCGAAGTTGCGGAGTTGGACGTCCTCGGCGTCGATGCCGAGGTGTCGATAAAGCGTCGCGAGAAAATCCCAAGTGGTAGTTCGGCGTTCGGTGACGTATTCGCCGCGGGGGTCGGTCGAGCCGATGACTTGGCCGCCTCGCAGGCCGCCGCCGGAGAACAGAATGCTGGTCGCGCTGGGCCAGTGGTCGCGGCCGGGTTGAGTCGTGCCGGCGGGGGCGCTGCCGATCCCTTCGCCGGTGCTCGGTTGATAATTGATCTTCGGAGTACGACCGAACTCGCCGGTGACGACCAGCAGCACGCGGTCGGAGAGGCCGCGCTCGTGCAAGTCGGAGATCAGCGCGGCGACTGCTTGATCGAAGAACTGGCAGCGATACTTCATCGCCTCGAAGCAATTGTGGTTGACGGCGTGATCGTCCCAATTGCCGACTCGGCCGCACAGCGCGCCGTCGCACTGTGTCGTGACGAGATCGACGCCAGCCTCAACCAGTCGCCGGCACATCAGCATCCGCTGGCCCCAGGTGTTGCGGCCGTAGCGGTCGCGCGTCTGCGGGTCTTCCTGGCCGATGTCAAACGCGGCCTTCGTGGCGCTGCCGGTGAGCACGTTCCAGGCTTGCTCTTCAAACGTGTCGAACGCCCGCATGAGTTGCCGCTGATCGACCTCGCGGCGGAACGAATCGAAATCACGTCGCAAGTCGATGCGTGATCGCAGCCGCCCAACCGCGTCCGGCATGAGCCCGATGTTCGGCACCTCGAACGTCGGCAAGTTTGGATCGCCGAAGACTCCGAACGGTTCGAACGCCGGGCCAAGATACGCGGCTCCGCTGTAATTCACCGGCGGCACACCGACGTAGTTCGGCAGGTCGCGCGTCGGATTGCCTCGCAGGTGATTCGCGATCGAAAACAAATCCGGGTCGTCCGGCTTGAGCTTCAGTTCGAGCACCGGGTGCCCGGTCAACAACTGGTGCGTCCCCTGCTGGTGACAAAATCCCGAATGCACAACCGATCGCAGAATCGAAAACTTGTCGGCGAGTTTCGCGTGCTGCGGCAGCAACTCGCACAGATCGAGTCCCGGCACGTCGGTCGCAATCGGGTTGTACGGCCCGCGATATTCCGACGGCGCTTTCGGTTTCGGATCGTAGGTCTCGATGTGACTGTGCCCGCCCGGAAGCCAGACGAGGATCAGCGCGGTTCGCTTGGCTCCGTTCGATTCAGCCGCAGCCCGTTGCCGCAGCAGCTCCGGCAAGGACAACGACGCGAATCCGGCGAGGCCCGCTCGAAGAAACTCGCGACGACGCAGCGGATGCGAAAAACGTCGTTCAGCAGGCCGGTCATTCGAGTTCAATGCTGGCACTCCCATCAGAGGCGGACGGCGGGATTCTGACACGGATCAGCAGATGCCTCAAGCAGTTTGTTCGGCAAATGGAGACGCGGTCGTTACTCTGCCGACCCTTTCTGAATTCTCAAAGCCATTCCATGAGGTCTGTCATGTCGAGAGTCATTGCCGGTTGGATGTTCGCAGCGGCGATATTGTTGGCGATGCCCGGAGCGTCGGACGCTCGCGCGGATGACGATGCGATCCCCACCGCGTTGCAAGATTACGTCAGCAAGCCGGACGATTCATTCGGTTGGAAGTTGATCGGCAAGTCGGAGCAAGCACTCGGCACGATCTACGATGTCGAACTGACCTCGCAGAAGTGGCAAGGTCTCGTCTGGAAGCACGTCTTCATGATTTACGAGCCGAAGACGCTGCGGCATCGTGAGCACGCGCTGCTGTTCATCACCGGCGGTGGGCATCTCAACAAGCCGAAGCCGGAAGAGCAGCAGATGGGGCTGATGCTGGCACAGTTGGCGGGTGCTCGCGTGGCGATGCTGCATCAGGTGCCGAATCAACCGCTGTTCGGCAATCGGGTCGAAGATGACCTCATCACCGAGACGTTGCTGAAATATCTCGAAACCGGCGACAAGAGTTGGCCGCTGTTGTTTCCGATGGTGAAGAGCGCGGTGCGAGGCATGGACGCGGTCGAGCAAATCGGACGCGATCAAAAATGGGATTCGCCGATCAAGTCGTTCGTCGTGACGGGAGCCTCGAAACGCGGATGGACGACATGGCTGTCGGCCGTCGCCGACAAGCGAGTCGTCGGCATCGCGCCGATCGTGATCGACACGCTGAATTTTCAGAAGCAGATGGACTATCAGCTCGAAACGTGGGGCAAGTACAGCGAACAGATCGTCGACTACGAGAGCAAAGGGTTGATCCAAAAGATGCGCGACGACCGCACCGCTCCGCTGTGGAGTTGGCTCGACCCGCACACCTATCGCTCACAACTGACGCTGCCGAAGCTGATCATCAACGGGACCAATGATCGGTATTGGACGGTCGATGCGCTCAACAACTATTGGGATGACCTCGCCGGGCCGAAGTTCATTCATTACGTGACGAATGCCGGGCACAACCTGAAGAACTCGCAGGGTGGCCGCGAAGCCGCGTTGGCGACGTTGGCCGTATTCTTCGAACACGTCGTTGCCAAACAACCGCTGCCGACGCTCGGCTGGACGCACGCGGATGGCGACGGAATCTGTCGGCTGACGATCACCTCGAAGCCCGAACCAATCTCCGTCCGCTTCTGGACGGCGGGATCGAGCACGAAGGATTTTCGAGAATCGAAATGGGAGTCGAAGACGCTGACCACGAAGCCCAACGGCGAATTCATCGGCGACGCCACCAAACCGGCCGGTGGCCACATCGCCCTGTTCGGAGACGCTCAGTTCGCAACTCCGACGGGAGCCATCTTCACGTTCAGCACACAAATGCGCCGCGAGTGAGCGACGAAGCGATTTCAAAACCGAAACACCAGCACGACGCGCCAGCGAGTGGTGAACGCCGTCCGAGGATTGCGAGTCGTCTGTCCCGACCACTCGCTGGCGCGTCGTGCTGGTTGAGAAACTGCAGCTACGGAGCGGCGGCGAGCGTCTTCTTCCATTCGGTGTAGAGGCTGCTTTCGCGATAGCGGCTAAACGAGCGGCCAGCTCCGACGATCAAGAATTGCATCCCCGTCTTCGTACCGGAGAGAGCCAGTTCGGACTGCGAGCCGAGTGCGAATTCCGTGGCTCGCATACGGTGGCTCGACGCTTTGTTCTGGCGTTGCCCTTCAAAGACAATCTTCTTGGCCGACGAGGTTGTGTCGTCGATCCCCCAGAATTTCGCGAAGCTCTTGGGGTCGGCGACGCTGGCCACTGGGCGACCGCTGGCACCCAGCCACTTGGAGACTGTGTAAATGTTGTCGCCGCTCGACCAGGAACGATTCTTGTTGGAGTTATCCGCCGTCAGAAACGCTTGGCCGATTCCATCGGCCTTGATCAGGCAGCCCTCGGCGGTGACGGCAATCGGTGTCGCGACGGAAGGAGCATGGACAACGTTGGTCCCCTGCAACGTACTGCCGCGAATGGTCAACTTTGTGTCTGCCTCTTTCGCCGAGGCATGCTTCACGACGGAGAGGCACTGATCGCTGAACAACAGCGAGTTTTCGATCTCGACCTCTTGAGTGCCTTTCGCCGCGATCTCCACGGCGGCTCGGCCACCACCCACCAGGCAGTTCTTCAGGCGGACCTGCGCCGCGTCGGTAATTTCGATCAGCGCGGCACCCTTGCGGCCCTCTTCGGTGATCGAGCAATTCAGCATCTGCACGGAGCCACCGGCGACTCGCAGCACGGTCCACGCCACGTTCGAGCCGATCTCCGGCGGATCGAATTCAAACTTCAGTCCTTCGAGCGTCACGGACGCGCCGGACGTCTTGAGCATGTACCGAGCTTCGGGATCTTTGTCTGGCCGAGAGCGCACGCCGCGGGAATCAAAACCGATGTCGTACACAAAGGTCGGTAGATAACCATGTCCCGCTTCGATCGCGAGGCTCTTGTCGAGCGAGACGTGCGGCATCTTGAACGGTCCGTCGCCATCGATTCGCAGAGTCTCACCGGGCATCGCCGCCTTGATCGCTTCGTCGAGCGTCGCAAAGCGCGGCTTGTCGGCCCGACTGCTGAGCACGAAAGCCTTCTCTGGCTCCCCTTCGAGCAGTCGCGAGATGTCGCTGCCGAGGTTCGCCTTGCGCAGGAACAAAATCGCGAACGCGGTTTGAGACAGCCCTTTGTCGTTGTGAGCTTCGCCCCACGAACCGTCCGGCAATTGTGATTTGATGAGGATGTCGGCCCCCTTCGCGTACCAGTCGACGCCGCCGATTTTCTCCAGACCAAGCAACACGCCGAGCCGCTCAATCGTCCACAAGAAGTACCGGGCTTGATCGCCCCCCTGCACGAATTCACCGGCCTTCGCCAACCCATTCGCGAAGATCGGATCTTTCAGCAACGTGGACGCTTCATCCGCTTTTTCACTGGGTTCCGCTGTGGCATCTTTTTTCTCGTCTGGTTTGTCCTCTTTTTTTGGCTCGCTCTTCTTAGCCGACCCCGTCGTTGATTTCTTGGAGCCGCTTGCTCCGGGCTTGTTTTTGTCGTCGCCACCAAGTTCCCGCTGTTCGAGTTCCTTGCGGAGCTTGTTGGCTCGCGCGACCGTCAGCGAGAACAGTCCCGCGAACGTCATCGCCGAGCCGGATGGATTCGCCGCCGACTTGTTCTCGCCCGCATTGGCAACCGTCGTCGTGTACGGCCAACCGCCGTCGCTGTTTTGAGTCGTCTTGAATCGCCGAGCCACCGCCGCCATCGGCTGGTCGATGTCCATGCCCGTCCGCGAAGCCGTCCACAAGCCGAGCACTGCGAATTGCGTGCAACTGTTGTCGCCGACTCCCTCCGGTGCCTTCGGCCGCGATTCGGGATTGGTCAAAATCAACGACGTCACCTTGGCCGGGCACGTGTAGCTCCAGCCGCCACCGACGTTTTGTCCTGCGATCAGCCGCGCGCCGAGATCGCGAATCATCTGCTTGTTGCCGTACTCGTCCAACCGCGACAAGATCACAATTGCCAGCGCGATGTCATAAGTCGATCCGAGTTCCTTGGTGTTCTTTCGGACGTACCGGTGCCCCTTGTCGATCACGGGGTCTGACTGCGGAACTCCGTTTTCCAGCAACGCCAGCGTGCAGAGCGCAGTGATCCCGACTTCGTGGCCGGCGAATTCCCAACTTCCCTCGTCGAGCTGTTTCGACTTGAGAAACTCGACCCCCTTCAACCGTGCCTGAGTGACTTGCGATTCGTTCGGCGCAGGAGCTTGCGACCAACCGAGCGTCGGCAACAGCGCAACGATCAAGCCGACAGAACCAACGATTCGAGTCACCATGATGAGTCCTCAGTTCGGAAGAGGGACGTCGGAATGCAGAAAGCAAATGGCGGAAAGCAGATGGACGAGTCACTGATTCTCTCTGCTTTGCCTTCTGCTTACTGCCTTCTACCTTCAATCAATATCTCGGCAAGCTGGGATCAACCTCGATCGCCCACTGGTCGATGCCGCCCGCCATGCTTTGAGCCTTGGAAAAACCTTGCTGCCGCAGCCAATTGGCGACTCGCAGACTGCGACCGCCATGATGGCAATGAATGACGATGTCGTCCTCGCGATGCGACTCCAATTCGGCGAGCCGATTCTGAATCTCGCTCATCGGGAGCAGCCTCGCCTGCTGAATCGAAACCGTCTGATATTCGTTCGGCTCGCGGCAATCGAGAAACACAAATTTTTCGCGGGCCTCCAGCCGAGCCTTCACTTGAGCACACGTCACTTCGACAGGCACAGAACTTTGCGGAGCAGACATCTTGGCAACGACACCTTTCTGATGCGTGGCTGAGTCCCGCCTTCCGGCGGCCAATCGTGACGGATTGTAGAACGATCAAGCCGGTTCAGGGAACGAGGCCGTTGAAACCAACAAACTCCTGCGGCTTGCTTGAAACTCCACGACCAGCCGTTACCGTTGCCGCAATTTGCGCGCGACATTTTGCGCCCAAAGGGAGTTTTTGAGGTTCGCCCAGACAAACTAAGGACGTCTCCGTGCCGCGACGAAATGACATTCACAAGATTCTGATCATTGGCTCCGGCCCAATCGTCATCGGGCAGGCGTGCGAATTTGATTATTCGGGGACGCAGGCGTGCAAGGCGCTGCGTGAAGAGGGCTATGAGGTCGTGCTGGTCAACTCGAACCCGGCGACCATCATGACCGACCCGGAGACCGCCGACCGGACCTATGTCGAGCCGATCACTTGGGAGTACGTCGCCAAGATCATCGAGAAGGAACGTCCCGACGCCGTGCTGCCGACGCTCGGCGGGCAGACGGGACTCAACACGGCGATGGAACTGCATCGCCGCGGCGTCCTCGAAAAGTACAACTGCGAACTGATCGGTGCGAAAGCTGATGTCATCAAGAAGGCCGAGGAGCGGGACGCCTTCAAACAGGCGATGCTCAAGATCGGCCTCGATGTGCCGCAGTCGGCGGTCGTCCACAACATGGACGAGGCTCGCGAGGCCCTCAAGTTGGTCGGACTGCCGGCCATCATCCGAGCCAGCTTCACGCTCGGCGGCACCGGCGGCGGCATCGCGTACAACCGCGACGAGTACGAGGACAAAGTTCGCAAGGGACTCGCGCTCTCGCCCGTCACTGAAGTGCTCATCGAAGAGTCGGTCATTGGCTGGAAAGAGTACGAGATGGAAGTGATGCGCGACGTGGCCGACAACGTCGTCATCATTTGCTCGATCGAGAACTTCGACCCGATGGGAGTCCACACCGGCGACTCGATCACGGTCGCTCCGGCACAGACGCTGACCGACAAGGAATATCAGCGGATGCGCGATGCGACGATCGCCTGCATGCGCGAGATCGGCGTCGAGACCGGCGGCTCGAATGTGCAGTTCGCGATCAACCCCGTCACCGGCCGGATGATCATCATCGAAATGAACCCGCGCGTCTCGCGGTCGTCAGCACTCGCCTCAAAGGCGACCGGCTTCCCGATTGCCAAGATCGCGGCCAAGCTGGCGGTCGGCTATCGGCTCGATGAAATCCAAAACGACATCACGCGTGAAACGCTGGCCTGCTTCGAGCCGACCATCGACTACGTCGTCACCAAAATTCCGCGCTGGGCGTTCGAGAAATTCCCGGATGCCGACTCGACGTTGACCATCCAAATGAAGTCGGTCGGCGAGACGATGGCCATCGGCCGGACGTTCAAAGAGTCACTGCAAAAAGCGCTGCGAGGTTTGGAGACTGGCCACTTTGGACTCGGCGGCGGCAAGAAGGATCTGTGGGGCACCGACCAGCAGCCGAGCATCGATCAGATCGAGTCGATGCTGTCCCGGCCGAACGCCGAGCGAATTTATTTCATCCGCTACGCCTTCAAAGCCGGGATGTCGGTCCAGCAGATTTTCGAGCTGACGCACATCGACCCGTGGTTCCTGAATCACATACGCGAGTTGCTCGAGATCGAATCCGAGATTCGCGCGGTCACACGACTCGAAGCGGCCGACGCGGCGCTGGTCTGGAAGGCCAAGCAAGCAGGCTTCTCGGATCAGCAACTCGCCGGTTGGTGGGACGTCGCCGAGATGGACGTTCGACGGTATCGCAAACGACTCGGCATCGAAGCGACCTTCAAGCAGGTCGATACCTGCGCCGCCGAGTTCCCCGCGTTCACGCCGTATTACTACTCGACCTACGAGTCCGAAGACGAAACGCCCGCGAAAAAGCCGGGCAAGAAGCGGATCATGATTCTCGGCGGCGGTCCGAATCGCATCGGGCAGGGGATCGAGTTCGACTACTGCTGCTGTCACGCCAGCTTCGCGCTGCGTGAGATGGGCATCGAGTCGATCATGGTCAACTCGAACCCGGAAACCGTCAGCACCGACTACGACACGTCTGACCTGTTGTTCTTTGAGCCGCTGACAACCGAAGACGTGCTCAACATTTGTGACCGCATGAATCCCGATGGCGTGATCGTGCAGTTCGGCGGACAGACGCCGCTCAACTTGGCGAAGGGGCTGGAAGCGGCCGGAGTGAAGATCATCGGCACGTCTCCCGACATGATCGACGCGGCCGAAGACCGCAAGCGATTCCAAGTCATCCTCGATCAGCTCGGTCTGCATCAGCCGCCGAACGACACTGCGACCGACATCACGGGCGCGCGTCACGCGGCCGAGCGGATCGGCTATCCGGTGCTCATCCGGCCGAGCTTCGTGCTCGGCGGTCGCGCGATGGAGATTTGCTACGACGAAGCCCAGCTCGTGAAGTACACCAGCGCCGCCGTCGAAGCCTCGCAAGGCCGCCCGGTCCTGATCGACAAGTTTTTGGAGGACGCGACCGAGGTTGATGTCGATGCGCTCGCCGATTGGAACGACGTGATCATCGGCGGCATCATGGAGCACGTCGAAGAGGCCGGCGTGCATTCGGGCGACTCGGCCTGCGCGCTGCCACCGAACTCGCTGCCGAACACGGTCATCGAGGAAATCCGCGAAGCGACTCACAAACTCGCGCGAGCGTTGCAGGTCCGCGGGCTGATGAATATCCAATTCGCCGTCAAAGAAGAAAACGGCCACCACACGGTCTACGTCCTGGAAGTGAACCCGCGAGCCAGCCGCACGTCGCCGTTCGTCAGCAAAGCCACCGGCCGGCCGCTGGCGAAGATCGCCGCGAAAGTCATGGCCGGCGTCAGTCTCCGTGAGCAAGGTGTCACCGAAGAAATCTGGCCGACGTACACGGCGGTCAAAGAAGCGGTCTTCCCGTTCAACCGTTTCCAAGGCGTGGATATCATCCTCGGCCCGGAGATGCGCAGCACCGGCGAAGTCATGGGGATCGACGAGGACTTCTCGATCGCGTTCGCCAAGAGCCAAATCGGTGCGGGAGCGAAACTGCCGACCGGCGGCAGCGTCTTCATCAGTATGGCCGGCCGCCACAAGCAACTGATGATTGAACCGATTCGCCGTCTGCAACAACTCGGCTTCAAGATTCTCGCGACCAGCGGCACCGCGCGAGTCCTCACCGAAGCTGGCCTGCCAGTGACGACCGTCAAGAAGCTGCAAGACGGCCGGCCGAATCTGCTCGACTTCATGGCGAACGACGACGTGCAGCTCATCTTTAACACTCCGTCTGGCAAAGGTGCTCGCACGGACGAGGGCAAGATTCGAGCGGCATCCGTGATGCACGGAATCTCCTGCGTCACCACCGTCCCGGGCTGCCTTGCCGTCGTGCAGGCGATCGAGGCGCTCGCTCAGAACCCCACCGTGCGTGTGCGTTCTCTGCAAGAATGGCTGACCCCTGCGGAACCGCCGTTGGTCCCCGCCAAGACGTAATCCGGGACACCAGCACGACGCGCCAGCGAGTGGTTGTCTTCGATGCCGTTGATCACTCGCTGGCACGTCGTGCTGGTATCAGAAGTCCAACACCAAATGCCACTCGATCATTTCCAACGGTTGCTGCGCTGCCTGGAACTGGAAGCGGAGGCAGAAGCGGCGGAGATCGTGAAGCGGTCGCAGCGGGCCAGCGGCGACGCGGCCGAGCGGTCCGGCATCTGTCTCGTCGGCTTGGCGATTCGTGAGGAGGAGACGGGGTTCGGCGGACGGGCGGTGGTCACGCTGGGCAAACGGGATCGGCGGGCGGAGTTGCCTTGGACGAAGTTGAATTCCGGCAGCCCGGTCGTGTTGTCCGAAGAGCAGGCCGCCGAGAGCGGTGCGTGGCGAGGCGTCGTGACCGATCGGAATCGAGAGACGATCACCGTCGTGCTGGCTCAGTCGCCGGAGCCGACGGCCGATCGTCCGACGTTTCGATTGGACTTGTCGTCGGATGAAATCTCGCGCGTGCGGCAGCGATCGGCACTTCAGCAAGTCGCGACTGCGGACAGCGGACGGCTCGCGGCGTTGAAACGCAAACTGCTTGGCGAGGAAGCGCCGACCAGCAGTGAGAGTGACATCAGCCGGAACGCGCTAGCGTCCGGTTCAGATCATCGGCAACCGGACGCTAGCGCGTACCGGCTGATGAACGCAGGAACGTCAACACCAACCGATCGGCCGCTCGATGAATCGCAGCGGGCGGCGGTCAGTCACGCTCTGGCGGCGAAAGAGGTCGCAATCATTCACGGCCCGCCGGGGACGGGAAAGACGACGGCGGTCGTGGAACTCATTCGACAGGCGGTACGACGGGGTGAGCGTGTGTTGGCGTGTGCTCCCAGCAATCTGGCGGTCGACAATTTGCTGGAGCGATTGCTGGCCGCTGGCGAACGAGCGATCCGAATTGGGCATCCCGCCCGCGTGTTGCCCGAACTGCGTGAGCACACGCTCGACTTGCAAGTTGCCGCGCATCCCGATTTGAAGTTGGCTCGCGAGTGGACCAAGCAGGCGTGGGCACTGCGGCGTCAGGCCGGCAAGTTCACGCGAACCGCTCCGGAACGCGGGGCGCGGCGCGAACAGCGCGACGAGGCGAAGCGGTTGCTTGCCGACGCTCGGCGAATGCAAGAGCGGCTCGTCGCGCACTTGCTCGATTCGGCGACGGTCGTGTGTGCGACGCTGACGGGGCTGGATGACGAGTTGCTCGGCAACTTGCAATTCGACCTGGCGGTGATCGACGAGGCGGCTCAAACCACTGAGCCAGCCTGTTGGATTCCATTGCTGCGAGCCAAACGGCTCGTGCTGGCGGGGGATCATTGCCAGTTGCCGCCGACCATCTTGTCGAGCGAGGCTCTGCGGCTGGGCTTCGACCTCAGCCTGATGCAGCGTCTCGTCACGCAATGGGGCGACGTGATCTCGCGACAACTCACGACGCAGTACCGGATGCACGAGCAAATCATGCGGTTCTCGTCGGCGGAGTTTTACGAGTCCTCACTCATCGCCGCCGACAGTGTGCGCGAACATCTCTTGGCCGACCTGCCGCACGTCTCGCCAATCCCGCTGACTCAAACGGCGATGCGGTTCATCGACACGGCTGGCTCGGACTGCGTCGAGCAGGCGGAGTCCGAAGGCTCCAGCCGCAACAATCCCGGCGAAGCAGACGTCGTTGCTCGGCAAGTCCAGGAGCTGCTCGCCGCGGGAGTCGCTCCGTCCGAGATCGCGGTCATCACGCCGTATGCGGCGCAGGCTCGTCTGCTGCGAACGCTCATCGGCAACGCGGCGATCGAGATCGACACGGTCGACGGCTTCCAAGGCCGCGAGAAAGAAGCGGTCGTCATTTCGCTCGTGAGATCGAACACAACGGGCGAAGTCGGCTTTCTGGCGGACACGCGCCGCACGAACGTCGCGCTCACGCGAGCACGCCGCAAACTGATCGTCATCGGCGACAGCAGCACGCTCGCCAATCACGAGTTCTATCGCCGGCTGCTCGATCACTTTGAACGCGAGGGAGCCTACGGAACGGTGTGGGATTGACACCCCAGCACGACGCGCCAGCGAGTGGTCAACCGCTGGAACAGCAACCACTCGCTGGCGCGTCGTGCTGGTTTGAGGTCCGACTCACATCGTCGCCCAACTGGGAAACCACTTGAACAGCGCGATGGCCAGTGCGGTGCCGGCAGCCGGAAGCAGCACGGTCGTCACGAAGATCGGCCGGTACGCACGCGCGTGAGTCTCGCCGCAGATGTTGCGGATCAGCATGACGAGATAGCCGTTGGCCGGCAGCGAATCCAAACTGCCGGACGCGATCGAGACCACGCGATGCAACGCTCGCGGAGCGACGTCCAATTGGTCGATGTAGATCGGCTTGAGAATCGGCAGCGCGATCCCTTGGCCTCCCGATGCCGAACCAGCGATCCCTGCGATGACTGCGACCGCAATCGCGGCGCTGATCAGCGGATTCTCGAACGGCAAATGAGTCACCCAAGTGACCACCGTTTGAAACGACGGCAAGTCCTTGACCGCTGATCCGAACCCGACCACCGCGCTGGTCGAGCCGACCGCCAGCAGGCCGTTGACGAAGCCGTCGCCGAAACATCGCCACACGTCGATCCGCTGTCGTCGCATGACCACGACTCCCGCGAGCACACCGAGAAAGATCGCCAGCGTCGCGTCTTCCGGAAACTTGCTCAGCACGGCATGCAGCGTCGGCGCATTCGACTCCGACACGAGCGTCGCGGCCGCTCGATGACACAGCCACGGCAACAGATTCAAAACCAGCAACGTCACCACTAGCGGAGTCGCAGCCGCGATGAAGCTCGGAGCATTCGAGCCGGCTTGAGTCGCGACGTGATCGCCATCACGAGCCTCGAAGTGCTCGCCATCGGCGATCGCTCGGCGAATCACGCGGTCGAGATACCACTGGCCGACGACGAACATGAACGTGGCGACGATGATGCTGACCGGCCATCCGGCTCGAGCATCCGTCAGTGGCTGACCGGCCGCATCAACCAGATATTGAATCGGAATCAAATTCTGAATCTCCGGCGATCCGGCCGAAGTCATCGTGAACGTGATCGAGCCAAACGCGATTGCCCCTGGAATGAATCGTCTCGGCAAATTCGCCGCTCGGAACAATTGCACCGCGAGCGGATAGACCGAGAAGCCGACGACGAACAACGACACGCCGCCGTAGGTCAGCAAGGCGCAGGCCAGCACAACCGCCAAACAGGCTCGCTGTTTGCCGAGCAGCTTGCCGACTCCGTGTGCGACGGTGATGGCGGCTCCGGAGTCTTCCATCAGCTTTCCGAAGGCCGCTCCGAGTGCGAAGATCAAAAAGAAACGCCGCACATAATCGGCGAAGCCCGTCATGTAGGCTCCACTCATTTTCGCCAACGGGTCTTCGCCGCTGAGTGTCACGGCGAGCAACGCACAAAGCGGCGCGACCACGAAGATGCTCTTGCCGCGCACGACCAAGAACATCAACAGAGCCAGGCTGCCAAACAGCACGAGCAGGTGATAGGCGTCATTCATGGGTGACTCGGCGGGGTTTGGCAGAACAATGGGGGCAGAACGATGGACTCAATAGTTTCGTTCGGTGTCTTCATCGTTCTGCCCCCATCGTTCTGCCATTTGGCTTCCCAATTCGCGACCGCGTTGATGTTTCGCGGAGTACGGGGAATACTCGGAGTATGACCGAATCGGGCGGTTGGCAGAATGATGGGGGCCGAATGATGAGCGTGCCTGTGCTGGTTGGAGAACGGTGGGTCGTGCCGACTGTTTCGGCATGGGGGTCCGTCTTCAATCCGTCCCTCGGCGAAGAGATCGCTCGTGTGCCGATGTGCGGAGCGGCCGAGGTTGAAGTCGCGGTTCAAGCGGCGGCAGCGGCTTTCACGACTTGGTCGAAGACAGCCGCTCCGGCGCGAGCTGCGAAGATGTTCGCGTTCAAGGCGCAGCTCGAATCGCACTTCGAGGAACTCGCCGCACTGATCACTCGTGAAAACGGCAAGACGTTGGAGGAGGCTCGCGGCGACGTGCGGCGCGGGATCGAAGTCGTCGATTTCGCCTGCGGGATTTCGCACCTTTGCAAGGGAGAAACTCTGCCGCAGGTCGCGGACGGCATCGACGGCGTGACGATGCGAGAACCGATCGGTGTCTGCGCCGGCATCACGCCGTTCAACTTTCCGGCGATGGTCCCGCTGTGGATGTTTCCGATTGCGATCGCCTGCGGCAACACATTCATTTTGAAACCGAGTGAGAAGGTTCCGCTGACGGCCGTGCGTTTGGCAGAATTGTTTCTCGAAGCGGGACTGCCTCCGGGCGTGTTGAACATCGTGCACGGCGGTCGCGAGGCAGTCGATGCGTTGCTGGAGCATCCTGGCATCGCGGCGATCAGCTTTGTCGGTTCGACCCGCGTCGCCGAGCATGTCTACGTCATTGGCTGCCGGCACGGGAAGCGAGTGCAAGCTGCGGGCGGCGCGAAAAACGTGATGATCGTGATGCCCGATGCGGACCTCGACGCGACGACTCGCGCGATCATGGGTGCGGCCTTCGGCTGTGCTGGGCAGCGCTGCATGGCCGGCTCGATCCTGATGGGAGTCGGCGATGCGGCACCGCAAGTGCGAGATCGACTCGCCGCCGCGATCGACAAGTTGGTGATCGGCGACACCTCAGCCAACCCCAAAGCAGACATGGGGCCAGTGATCGACTCCGCCTCACGCGAACGAATCCTGCGATCCATCGAATTGGGTGTCGCCGAAGGAGCCGCTCTGGTTCGTGGCGGCCAGCACGAGAGTCAGAGCCGTGGCTTTTTCGTTTCGCCGACACTGTTCGACCAAGCCAGTCCTGGCATGCACATCGCTCGCGAGGAGATTTTCGGACCGGTGCTGACGATGCTGCGACCGCGTGATCTCGACGAAGCGATCGCCTGGGCGAATCGGAATCCGTACGGAAACGGCGCGGTGATCTTCACCAACAGCGGCGGAGCGGCTCGGCAGTTCGCTCGCGAAGTGCAGTGCGGCATGGTCGGCGTGAACGTCGGCGTGCCGGCTCCGATGGCGGCGTTCGCGTTCTCCGGTTGGAACCGCTCGTTCTTCGGCGACCTGCATGTGCAAGGAATCGAAGGGGTGATGTTCTACACGCGGCAAAAGATTGTGCTGTCGCGCTGGGACAATGCGTATCGACGAACGCAAGGTTGGTAGCCACGTTCGCCAGAACGTGGGATTTGCGCAGCGTTCCCCACGTTCTGGCGAACGTGGCTACGTTGTGATCGAAAATATTTCTGACAAGGCCAATCCAATGCTGACGGCGTTCGGTGCCTTCCATGTTCCTGCGACCATCCTGATCGGTGGCGGTGCGCGGCGCGAGCTGGTTGCTCAACTGCAACGGTTCCTGATTCAGCGAGTGCTGCTGGTCACGGACACCGGCATGATGCAGCTTGGGCCGGTGCGTGAGATCGTGGCGGTGCTCGATGACGCGGGCATCTCGGCCACGATCTTCGACGGCGTGCAGCCGGACCCGACCGACAGGAATGTGGCTGACGGATTGGCTCGGTATCGTTCGGAAGGCTGCCAAGCGCTCGTCGCGGTTGGTGGTGGATCCCCCATCGACGCGGCAAAAGCAATCAACGTGCTGACGGCGAACTCGCCGCCGCTGAGCCAATACGCGGGGTATCACAAGATTCCGCGAGCGGGTGCTCCGCTGATCGCGATCCCGACGACGGCCGGCACCGGCAGCGAAGCCACCAAAGTCGCGGTCATCACTGACACCGAGCGGGACGTGAAGTTGATGATCCTGAGCGTCCACTTGCTGCCGACGATCGCGCTGGTTGATTACGAACTGACGCTGACGATGCCGTCTTCGCTCACGGCGGCCGTCGGTGTGGACACACTGACTCACGGGATCGAGGCGTTCGTTTCGCGCAAGGCCAACGGCATGACCGATCCGCTCGCGCTGTCGTGCATCGAACTGGTCGCAAAACATCTGCGGACGGCGTATCACGAACCGAACAATCACGAGGCTCGTGCGGGCATGATGCTGGCGGCGTGTCAGGGAGGCATGGCGTTCGCCAACAGCAGCGTTTGTTTGGTGCATGGCATGAGCCGTCCGATCGGCGCGGTGTTCCATGTGCCACACGGCTTGTCGAATGCAGTCTTGTTGCCGACGGTCACACAATTCTCGTGGCGTGCGAGCGTGGAGCGATACGCGAAGGTCGCCAGGCTGCTCGGCTGCTGTCCAATTCAGACACCCGACGAGACTGCGGTCGAGTCGCTCGTCGCAGGCTTGCAGCAGCTCAACGCCGATCTCAACGTGCCTCGATTGCGGGATTGTCGCGGCGTGGAAGAGGCTCGATTCCGAACGCTGCTCTCCAAGATGGCCGCCGATGCGCTCGCCTCCGGCAGTCCGCAAAACAATCCGCGAGTGCCGACGGCCGAGGAGATCGTGACCCTGTACGAAGCGGCTTGGTAACTGTCATGTCGCGGGGGTGGCGGATCCTTTGGGGAACTTTAATGGCCCAGAATCGGTCCATTCGTCACAAACGTTGTCGAGTTCCGATGGGAGCCTTCTCGCCCCCGCGCTCGCAAGACACTTCCGCGAACTCGTGGTATTCTGCCTTCGATGGTTCCAATCACTTCAGCAAAACGGAATTGAGTTTCCATGTTTCCGACCTGTCCCGCGTGCAAACAATCGGTCCTGGATGACGATGTCGAGAACTGTCCGTTCTGCGGCGCGAACATGAAAACCGGAAAAGGGGGCGGCCAAGTCGCCGCTCCGAAGGCAACGCCGAAGCCGGTCGCCAAAGAACGGTCGGGCGTACCGAGTACTCCCGCAGCCGCGGCCCCGACCGCCAAGGCGGCTCCCGCCAAGTCGGCCCCTGCCGCGAGCAAAGACGACGACGATGATCCGTTCGGCGTCGATGCTGCGTCGAACAGCCGGGCGATTCCGCTGTCGCCGCGTCCTGCCAAGGGCAAGACCGTGCGGCTCATTTGCCCGATGTGCGAGACACCGGGCTTCGCGGCCAACGATGCGGCAGGCAAAGAAGTGAAGTGCTGCAACGAGAAATGTGCGCTGCCCATTTTCACGGCTCCGAAGAGTGGCGGACCGAGCTCGTCATCCGATCCTCGAACTCACGCGACTCCGATCGCGACGGCCGCTCCGCCCTCTGCGAAGAAAACATCACCGGCGATGATTCTGACGGCGGTCAGCATGTTGGCCGTGGCTGGCGGCAGCCTGTGGTACTTCGTGTTCAGCGAGCCGGCCGGGATCAAACCTCCGCCCGCGGCACCTCAGACCGGCGGTCAGTTGCCGATTGCGAGCGTGCCCAATGCGACTACGGAAAAAGAAGACGAGAAAAAAAAGGCGGCCAAGTCCAAACCGCGTGGCGAAGAATTGCGAGCGGCCATTCTGTCAGTCCTCGTCGATTTGGCTCGCGTGACGGAGAGGAACCGCAGCAAGCATTTCTGCCGCCGATTGACCGCGGAAGCTTACGTTGAGGCTGGCGATCTCAAAGCCGCTCGTGAGAACATTGATCAGTTGCTGAACCTCGCACAGAAGCTGCCGTACCATCAGGTTTCGCCGTTGACTCAGATCGCCTGGCGTGAATTGACGCTGGGCAACGCCGACGAAGCTAAGGCCGCGCTCGAAGCCGCTTGGAAGACAGCTCCAGAGCTGCCAGTGGGCCGACACACGTTTGATGCGACGACGGACTTGGCGGCGGCGCTCTTCGTCAGCGGACGCGCCGCTGACGCGCAAAGCCTGATGAAAAAAGAAAACATGCTGCCGTCGGGATCGAGCGGATCATTGGCCGGCCTCTCCCGCCGAGCACGATTGACTCGCTCGTTCGATTTGGACGAGGCGGCGGCATCGCTGCCGATCATCCCCTGGAAATCGCCGCAGTGGATCGTGACGACGATCACGTTGGTCCTGCGCGGTCATCCGGACAAGGGGGTGGAGTGGCTGAAATTCGCCCCGGATGCTCAGACCAAAGCCGAGTGCTGGGCGGCCTGGGGAGACGCCGTGGTCGCCTCGCCGAACTCGGCGGCCGCGAGCAAAGACGACTCGATCACGGCTGCGGTACGCGACGAATCACTCGCTACACAGGCTCAAGTTTGGGCGCGAGTCGCTGTGGGCCGTTTGACGATCAAGCAAAACGAGGCCGCGAATCGCGCAATCGCGAACGCGGCGACAGCGATGACCTCGATCCCACTTCCGCAGAATTTCGTCATTCCCGAAATGAAGGAGATGCAGAAGTTGGACCTCTCCGACGCGGTCGCGCCGAAATTGAACGCGATCGCAGCGGCGGAGGTGGCTCGCGCACAGACGCTGCTCGGCCAGACGCAACCGGCAACGGAATCGCTGGCCGCTGCGATGCAGCATCTACGCGGGCACGCGCCCAGTCCGTTCGTGGCAAGCCGGCTGTTCGAGGCGACCTCACGCGACGTCAATGCGGTCAAAGCGCAGTTGAAGTCCGCCTTGAACTTGAGAACTGACGACAAGGTCGTGCAGGCCTTGACGACCTACCGCGCGAAGTGCCGCTTGATGTTCGATGCCGCGAACGCGAGGTTCGCTCTGCAAACGGAATTGCTGAAGGCGGCGGTCGATTGGCCGCTGCTCGATGCCGTTTGGAACGAAGCGACCGCTCACTCGGGAGACAGCACTCCGCCGGAAGCTCGCGAGGATTTTCTCAAGACCAACTTGTCCGTGCGTCTCGGCCAAAGGCTGCGCGCGGCGGGTGAGATCGAGCAAGCTCGGCAATGCGAGAATGCGGTCACGACCGGTGAGCTGACTGACGCTCGCGACGCGCTGCAACGCGAGACCGCCAACGCGGCCCAAAAGAAAGACGTGAACGTGAACAGCCTCGCCCACAAGCTCGAAACCTATCAACCGGCGAAAGCCGACGGTGGGAAAGTCTCGACCGAAGACACCGACTGGCCGTTGCTCTGGGGATTACGGTTGGCGTGTCGCCTGGCCAAAGCGGGACAGACCGAACAGGCTTTCGATCTCGTCAGCAGCTTCAAAACCGAGATGCTGTGGCGTGAGGAAGGCTTTGAAATGCTTGCCGCGATCATCGCGAAAGACCCCGCCGCCGCTGAGCCAATCTGGAAGAAGTACCGCCCCAGTTTGATGTCGCCCACCGAAAAGATCGCCATCTTCCGCGGCCTTTGCGCTGGTTTGTCAGCGTCGTTGACAACCGCCAAGCCGTAGGCAGCGAAGCCGTTCCACCGGAATGCAAAATCACGACCGCGGCTTCTGCCAATACTCCGGTGGTGTGAAGATGTCGGCCACGGCGATGCGGAAGTCAGGCAGAATCGGCTGAGCAGTCGCTGCGTGCCGCCACGAAAGGTTACCGCTGAGCGTCTCGTGTTCGCGAGCCGCCTGGTTCGCGTAGCCGGGGCGAATCGTATGCACCGCTTTGTCATTGGGATCGACGATCCACAAAACTTCCACACCCCAGTTCGTGTACTCGAACACGCGGTCGTTCAGTGACCAGCGGCGGTCATTCGAGGACATGACTTCGACAACCAGCGCCGGCCGAGTGTCGGTGATGACCTTGTCGGTCTCGGCGAACAACTCGCCGCCGAGGAAATAGCTGATGGCAGGAAACCGAACTGTGTCGGGATTACGGCTCACGATCAGCCCCAAATCGAAGCAAGGGTAGCCTTCCCGATGCACATTCAAATAGCCGGCCAACGCCTTCGACAAATTCAAGACCGCGACGCGATGCTCCTCTTCCGGAGGACTCAGAATTTCGACGCGGCCGCGCACCAACTCGACCCATTGCCCGCCATCGGGAAGGTCATAGCGCGCGTCGTCAAATGATTCCGCACTCAAACGGGCAACGTCGATCATGGCAAGGCGGTGGCTCGTGGTCCGTGGCTGCGATCTAACGGGAGAGGATGATACGCTGTGCCGTTCTGCAAACAACGGACAACGGACAACGGACCAACCCGCACCATGCTCATCCGCCCCTTCCGCCCTGACGACTTGCCAACCCTGAAGCGGATCACCGTCTCCGCGTTCGACGGCGTGTCGATTGACCAGGGGATGCAGAAACTCTTCGGACCAATCCACGGCCACGACTGGCAATGGCGGAAGGCTCGGCATTTGGACGAAGACGCCGCTCGCGAACCGAGCGGCATCTTCGTCGCGGAAATCGACGGTCGAATCGTCGGCTGCGTCACGACGTGGCAAGATCGCGAGGCGGGGATCGGCCATATCCCCAACCTCGCGCTGGAAGCCGACAGCCGAGGCCAAGGCTTGGGCCGCAAGCTGATCGAGTTCGCCTTGCAGCACTTCCGCGATTGCGGCCTGACTCACGCCAAGATCGAAACGCTGGCACAAAACGCGGTCGGCGAGCACCTCTACACGTCGCTCGGTTTCCGCGAGGTCGCCCGGCAGATTCACTTTGTCGCTGAGTTGTGAAAGTTGTAAGTTGGGCACTCCTGCCCGACCGGACGGGCAAGAGTGCCCATCCTACTCACGGCTTCGGTGAGTACTCCGTCGCCTTCATGTAAACCGCTTCGACCTTGGCCACGATCTTGCCGTCCTTCTCCGATTCATCACGAGCCTTGTGCCATTCCGGATCGTTGCGGAATCCGTCCCACGACTTCTTCGCCGCTTCTGGGCTGGCATGCCAGATCACGTAGATCAGCGTGTTGTTCGCGGTCTTCTCGTCGGTCGGCGTCCAATACATCACGTTCTTCATGCCATGCTTCTCGAAGAGCTTCAGCGTGTGGTTCTTGAACCGAGCATTCAGGTTCGGCAAGCGGCCTTCCAGAGTTGTGTACGTTCGCAGTTCAAAGACTCCCGGCATTTTCGGTTCCTCGCCAATGGTGATGTTCGATCGCAAGGCGACGACGGCCAGCAACACGCTCAGCACGAGGCCCCACGCGGACAGGGAATTCAACTTCATGATGCGTCTCTCCTGGAAAATGTAGAATCTCGTCCGGCACCCTCACCGAACGTCGGGCGGCAGCATAAGCTGATCTGAGATCGTCCGAAACTCACGACACAAGAACGAGAGACTTGCGATGAGTGACCTCAGCCACAGCCAGATCAGCCAAATCGCGATCATCGTGCATGACCTCCCGAAAGCGGTTGCGTTCTATCGCGACTCGCTCGGCCTGCGGCTGCTGTTCGAGATGCCGAAGATGGCGTTCTTCGATTGCGGCGGAGTCCGGCTGATGCTCGGCATTCCGGAAAAGCCGGAGTTCGATCACCCAAGTTCGATCCTGTATTTCAAAGTCCCTGACCTCCGTGAGACGCATCAAACGCTGACCGCTCGGGGAGTCGAGTTCGTCACTCCGCCACACTTGATCGCCAAGATGCCCGACCACGAACTCTGGATGGCCTTCTTTCGCGACCTCGACGGCAATACTCTGGCGTTGATGAGCGAATTGCGTTCTTGAGGAGTTTCCCATGCCGACCGCCAATCTCAAATTCGTCGAAGCCTACCGAGCGGCCCATCCGATCCAGGCGCATGCCTTGCGAATGGCGTTGGAAGAGGCCGGAATCCGCGTCATCATCGAAAATGAATCGCTGCAAGGGGCAATCGGGGATGTCCCTCCTGGCTGGTCGTCCGCTCCACGTCTGATGGTCGAGGAATCGCAACTCGCCACCGCGCGAGCGATTATCGGCCAGACGGATCACAGCGAACGTGACAGCCTCGGATTGAAGCCTCACGAGACCGCAATCACGATGACCGCCGCGACTCTGGGCCTCGTGGGAATCGCATTAGCCGCCCTGAGTCCCGAGGCGATCGCCGTACCGGAGCAATTCGAAACAACTCGCTGCCTGGCCTGCGACGCGATCATGGCAGACTCCGAAGTCACTTGCCCGAAGTGCGGCTGGTCCTACGAGTCCGCTGACTCGGCCGATCCGCTGTAACTGTACGGCTCAAGACTCGCTGATGTCCGCCATGACATACTTCTTGATGAAGAAGATTTGTGAGCCGAAGTTGGCGAGCAGACCATGCTCGATGCATGACGCTCGCAGATAACCGAGAAGCTGCGCCACATGCTCTGGTGCCGTCGCCCGAACCGCTTTCAACTCGAGGATCAGACAACCCTCGACAAACACGTCCGCGAAATACTCGCCGAGAACCGTGGCGTCTTCGTCATAAACCGCCAATGGAAATTGCTGCTGAACATTGAGTCCGAGCTTTCTCAACCGATGCACCAAAGCGTTCTCATAAACCTTCTCCAGATGCCCCGGCCCCAGAAATTTATGAATCGCAAAACTTGTCTCACGCACGATGTCACACAATTGAAACACACGATCTTTCATGGCTGTCTCCTTTTTGCGTCTCTTTGAGTTCTTTGCGGCCCACTGCCTTCATTCTGACTTGATGGCCGCAAGAAACGCAAAGAACCGCAAAAAGAAGATCAAAGCTGACAAACCGGCTTTGCTTTGCGCTTCCGCTGCAAAGCGGCTCCGGCCAAACTGATGCCGTTGCCGGATCGCGGTTCTGCGAGGAAGGGGCGATGACGATGCGTCTGTGGTTTTGGTTGCTCGTGGTGTTGCTGGGCGGGTTTGTCGTTTCACGCAGCACCATCGCTGAGGAAACACCCGCCCCAAAATTTGAAACCGACATCGTGCCGATTCTGGAAGCACGCTGCCTCAAGTGTCATGGCGACGGGAAGCTCGAAGCGGGCTTGGATCTGCGGCGCAAGTTTTTGATTCTCAAAGGTGGCGACAGCGGAGCGGGATTCGTCGCTGAGAAGCCAGACGACAGTTTATTCATCCAAAAGATTATTGCCGATGAGATGCCACCCAAGGACGAAGGCCGGCTGGACGACAAGCAGAAGTCGCTCTTACGACGCTGGATCGCGACCGGAGCCAAGACCGTCGCCGAAAAAGAAAAACCGATCGACGAAGCCGAACAAGCCAGCCGCTTGTCCGAAGAAGATCGAGCGTACTGGGCCTTCCAGCCGCCAAAGAAACCGCCAGTCCCGCGTCTCGCAGATTTGAAATCTCAAATCTCAAATCTCAAATTTGCAATTTCAAATCCCATTGATGCCTACGTGCTCGCCAAGTTGGCTGAGAAAGGTTTGGCCTTCAATACAGAAGCCTCGAAACCAGTGCTGCTTCGGAGACTGACTTTCGATCTGCTCGGCCTGCCACCGACGCTTGATGAATTGGATGAATTCCTCGCCGACGAGTCGCCTGACGCCTACGAAAAAGTAGTGGATCGACTGCTCGCGTCGCCTCGATTCGGCGAGCGCTGGGGTCGGCAGTGGCTCGACATCGCGGGATATGCCGACTCGGACGGATACCTCGCGGCGGATAAGTTGCGGCCCGAGGCGTGGCGGTATCGCGATTGGGTGATTCGGGCGATCAACAGCGATCTGCCGTATGACCAATTCGTGACGCAGCAGTTGGCGGGCGACGAACTCAGAGACTGGCGGCGAGCCGACGAGATCACTCCGGAGGTTTACGATCAGCTCGTGGCGACCGGCTTCCTGCGAACGGCGCTCGACCCGACGTATCCCGGCTACATCGAACCAAACGAGGTCCATCAAGTCCTGGCCGACACGATGCAGATCGTCGGCACAACGTTCCTCGGCCTGACCGTGCATTGTGCTCGCTGCCACCAGCACAAGTTCGATCCGATTTCACAGCGCGACTATTACTCGCTGCAAGCAGTCTTCGGCGGGGCACTCGATCCCGCTCGCTGGCAGCCCTCCGAGGTGCGCGGGATTCCGTTTGCCAGCGAATCGGAAGAGGCACGTATCAACGAACACAACAAACAGACCGACGCTCGCATCACCGCGCTCACGGCATCGCTCAATGAACTGATACTGCGATTCCGCCGCCGCGTGCTGGCCCGGCCGATGGCTGATGGCCGAAAGCCGATCGCCGATATCCCAACCCTCGACAAGTTGATCGCCGCGTTGATTGTTGATGCCGCCAAACGTAATGACGAGCAAAGGAAACTCATCGAACAACACGGACTCGCGAGCGTCTCACTGACCGAGGCCGATCTCGCCGCGCGCTTCAGCGATTACCGTGATGACTCTGCCAAGCTCAAAGCCGCGCTCGCCGCCGAAGCCGCATTGAAGAAGACGATCACGCGCATTCGCGGTCTGACGGACATCGACGAGAAAGCCGCAGTCGGCCACATCCTGCGGCGCGGCGACTACAACAAACCCGGAGCGGAAGTCACTCCCGGAGTGGTGGAAGTACTTGCGCCCGCCGGATTCCAACTCACGCCGCAAGCCGGCTACAAAACGTCGGGACGTCGCACCGCACTCGCGCGCTGGCTGACATCGCCGGAGCATCCGCTGCTGGCTCGCGTGCATGTGAATCGTCTGTGGGCGGCGCACTTCGGCCGAGGCATCGTCCCGACCATCGCCAACTTCGGCCGCAGTGGAGCGAAGCCAACACACCCGGAGTTGTTGGATTGGTTGGCGACGGAGTTCGTCAACGTAGACGAGTCACTCCGTGACTCGAATCTTTCCGGTCACGGAGTGACCGGTCTACGTTGGTCCCAAAAGCGTCTCCACCGCCTGATCGTCACCTCCGCCGCTTATCGCCAGTCGGCGGATGTCGATCTCGCAAAAAGTGCCGCCGACCCCAACAACATCCTGCTCGGTGCCTGGTCGCCGAAGCGGCATCAGGGCGAAGTCGTGCGCGACAGTTTGCTGACAGTCTCCGCGCGACTGACACCGACACAGTTCGGCAAGTGGGCGAACGTCGCCGCGCAAGGCGACGGCTCGGTCATCGACACCGACGACGAACCAGGCCGCCGTCGCTCGATCTATCAAATCGTGCGCCGCAGCCAGCACCTCACGATGTTGGAACTCTTCGACACGCCGCTGATGGAAATCAACTGCCCGGAACGAACCGTCTCGACCGTCCCGCTGCAAGCCCTCGCAATGCTGCACGGGCCAATGTCCGACCGCGCTGCCGGCGGACTGACCGAACGCATCTGGTCCGCCGCTGTCACCGATTCCGACCGGATTCGCTTCGCGTTTCGATTGCTGTTCACTCGCGAACCGTCCGCCACGGAATCCGACCGCATCCTGCGAACACTCTCGGAACTTTCACGAGAACAACTCACGAACAAGCCCACGCCCACCGATCCCGAAAACGAAGCCGCCCTCAAAGCCGCGTGGCGGCAGGTCGCCCTGGTCCTGCTCAACAGCAATGAGTTTGTCTACGTGCATTGAACGAGGTTCGGATGATGCTCTTCCCAACTGACTCAACCCTTTTCGCGGATGTGATCTCGCGCCGCGATCTGTTCACTCGCACCGCGTCTGGCTTCGCTGGGATCGCGCTGGGCGGAATGCTCTGCGAAGAAGCCGCGCGGGCGGAAGGCTCAAGCGGAACCAACAACGGGTTTCACTTTGCGCCGCGAGCCAAGGCTGTGATTCAACTCTTCCAACATGGCGGGCCGAGTCACATGGACACGGTCGATCCCAAGCCAGAGCTCAACGCTCAGAACGGCAAACCGATGCCGAAGTACTTCACCGATCTGGTGAAGATCTCCGCACACGGCAACTTGCTGGGCTCGCCGTTCAAGTTTCGGCCGCATGGCGAGTGCGGCGTCGAGTACTCGGAAATCCTGCCGCACACGGCAACCTGTGCCGACGACATCGCCGTCATCCGCTCGATGCACACCGAGCACAACAACCACGAGCAGGCGTTGTGGCACATCCACACCGGCCGCATCGTGACCGGCCGGCCGACGATCGGAGCTTGGGTCAGTTACGCGCTCGGCAGTGAGAACCAAAACCTGCCGTCGTATGTCGTGCTCCGCAACGACGGCGGCTTGCCGACGGATGGGACTCGCAATTGGTCGAGCGGCTTCCTGCCGCCGCGTTATCAAGGAGTCCACTTCCGCAACACGGGAACTCCGGTGCTGTACCTGCAACCGCCGACTGCGGTCTCGGACAACACGCAGCGATTACGGCGCGACCTGCTGCGACAACTCAACGACGAGCACCTCGCGCGGCAACCGCGCATCGCCACAGATCTGGAAGCGCGCATTGCCAGCTACGAGTTGGCCGCACGGATGCAGTTGTCCGCCGGAGCCGCCTTGAACCTCGCCGAAGAAACCGCCGAGACGCAAGCGGCCTACGGGCTCAGCCAACCCAAAACCGACAGCTACGGACGCCGCTGCTTGATCGCTCGGCGATTGGTCGAACGCGGAGTCCGCTACATTCAAATCTTCGTCGAGAGCCAGATCTGGGACACGCACGCCAACAACGCCACTGGCACGAAGAACTGCTGCGAACAAACTGACCAGCCGACCGCCGCGCTGCTGAAAGACCTCAAACAACGAGGGTTGCTCGACAGCACGATGGTCGTCTGGGGCGGCGAGTTCGGTCGTACGCCAGTCAGCCAATCCGGCGACGGCCGCGATCACCACAAGCAGGGTTTTTCGATGTGGCTGGCCGGCGGTGGTATCAAGGGAGGCCAAGCCTACGGCGCGACCGATGAACTCGGCTATCACGCCGTCGAGAACCGAGTCATGGTCGCCGACATCCACGCCACGATCCTGCACCAACTCGGCCTCGACCACAAGCGCGTTACCTACAACGTCCACGGCCGCGACGAACGCCTGACCGACGTCTACGACGCCAAAGTGCTGACGCCGCTGCTGGCCTAAGGTGGGAATAGTAGGTTGGGATTCCATCCCGACCGCGATCGAATGGTCGGGATCGAATCCCAACCTACAGCATTCGGAGGCAATCATGTCGCTGCATCGACCGCGTCTGTCTGTCGTGTTGTGCTTCGCCCTGTCGGTCGTTGCCGACGGGCCCTGGTCATTGGCTCAAGACGCCTCGCCATCAACCGTGATTCGACCATTTCGAGTCCAGATCGCGGACGACGTTCTCGACGACTTGAAGAGTCGCCTCGCGCGCACACGCTGGCCGGACGAGATTGAGGACGCCGGCTGGGACTACGGCGTGCCGCTGAAGTATCAGCGTGAGCTAACCGAGTATTGGCGGATGAAGTACGACTGGCGGAAACACGAGGCCGAGTTGAACTCGTTTTCGCAGTTCGTCACGCAGATCGACGGCGTCGAGATGCACTTCCTGCATGTGAAGTCGAAGCACGAAAACGCGACGCCGCTGGTGCTGGTGCATGGCTGGCCGGGGAGCGTGTGGGAGTTTCACAAGATCATCGGGCCGCTCGTCGATCCGACTGCGCACGGCGGCAAGGCGGACGATGCGTTTCATGTGGTCTGTCCGTCGCTGCCGGGCTTCGGATTCTCCGGCCGGCCGAAGGAACGTGGCTGGTCAAGCCAGCGCATGGCCGAAGCGACCGCGAAGCTGATGGCTCGGCTGGGGTATTCGCGCTATGGAGCACAAGGGGGCGACTGGGGCGGCGGCATTGTGCGCTGGCTGGCGAGTAACGACGGCGAGCATTGCCTCGGCAGTCACAGCAATTTTCCCACCGGCAACCAGCCCACCGATGACGCGATGCGCGGCGTGACACCGCGCGAGATCGAGCGTCACCAACAGCGCGTCAAAGAACTCAATGACCACCGTGCCTACGGAGCGATCCAAGGGACTCGTCCGCAGACGCTCGGCTACGGCTTAAACGATTCGCCGACGGGATTGGCTGCTTGGGTCGTGGACAAGTTCTGGGCTTGGAGCGACCACGGCGGGAATCTGGAATCGAGCTTCAGCAAAGACGAACTGCTGACGAACATCACAATCTATTGGGTCACGAACACGATGCCCTCGTCCGTGCGCATCTATTTCGAGTCACAGCACAATCAGGCTCGGCCGCCGTCGATGACACCGTTCACCGGCTCGACCAAGCCTGCCCCAATGGGCTTCGCGCTCTTCCCGAAAGAGATCAACGTTCCTCCGCGAGCGTGGGTGGAACGCAATGTCGGCTCGTCGATGATCCACTGGACCGAGATGCCACGCGGCGGCCACTTCGCGGCTTTGGAATCACCGAAATTGCTGGCGAACGACGTGCGCGAGTTTTTCCACAAGGTGCGCGAACAGAAATGATGGTCTTGCAACATGAATGATTCCACCGACCAACTGAAGGCAGCAACGCGGCGTGCGAAATGGATTCCGCCGGCTTCGGTGTTGTTGATGTTGGCGGGAATCCTGAGCGCTCTCGGCTTGATCTGGTACACGGGCGCAGGCATTCGTGCCAAAGAGCACTGCCGCACGAACCTGAGCAACATTGGGCTGGCGTTGCAACTTTATCATGAGCATCACGGCTGTTATCCGCCGGCCTACGTTGTCGATGCCGAAGGCAGGCGGCTCCATAGTTGGCGAGTGCTCATTCTCCCGGAACTTGGCCACCAAGAATTGCAGGGACGATATCGCTTCGACGAGCCGTGGGACGGACCGCACAATCGCCAATTGATTCCTGAAATGCCACCGGTCTTCGGTTGCCCGGCAGACACCTCGTGGCCGCGAGGCCAAACGAATTATGTGGCGGTTGTTGGTCCCACAACAATTTGGCCCAACGAGTATTCTGCGACGCGGCGCAACGTCACCGACGAACGGTTCGTGACGTTGCATGTCACCGAAAGCCAGAATCTCAAAGTGTCGTGGATCGAACCACGAGACTTGTTGTTCGAAGATGTCCAACATGGCATCAACCCGAAACAGCATTCGCCCAGCATTTCCGGCCGTCACGAGGGAGGTGTCCACGGCCTTTTTGTCGATGGGACGATTCGATTCATCAATGACTCCATCAACCGTGACATCTTCACCAAGCTTTGGACGATCGCGAGTGGTTTGCCGTTGCCCGGTGTCGATTGGAAGTTGCCCATCGAGTTCACACAGGAATCGTTTGCAGAGCTACGATTAGGCGAGAGCTTTCAGCACACGTCCGTCGAAGCGAGTTTGGAGACGCCGCTGGAGTCTGGCCGAAATCTGATCTACTGTGGCACATTTCAGTTGGCGTGGGATGCGCTTCGCGACGAACTGGCGACCAACGAGGTCCGGTTGGCCGGAGACCCGCCGCTGGTGACGCTGTTGAATTCGCAACGCTTTCCCAAAAGCGCGCTATCGTCCAACGATTACCTCGCGATAGCGGGTCGATTCGATCAAGCCATCCTGGAAAAGATCGCTGATGCGTGCAAAGCCAAGTTTCCCACTGCGACACTTCCGCTGCCCCAACCGACGGCGCTGTCCGAATTGCTCGCGTATTGCTACTTGCAGAAGCGACTGCCGTTCGAGGCCAAGTTTGATCGCATGAAAGACCCGTTGCGGTTTCACGGTTCGCTCGGCGAGCAACCGGTCGTCAACTTCGGCATTCAACATTTTAAGAGCACCGAGCCAGGCGACGAACGGTTGCGATCACAAATCGACTTGCTCGATTACGTCAACGACAACAACTTTGTGATCCGCTTGAAGACTCTCAGCGACCACATCCTGCTGGCGAAGGTTCCGCCGCGCGACACACTGGCCGCGACTTGGGAGTCGGTGGCGAAACGCCTGAAGAAACCGCAAGGCGGAATCATTGCGCCGCCGTTGGTCCCCGAAGAGCCGTTCGCCATGCCGAACCTCGCGTTCTTCATCGAGCGAAATTTCGACGAGCTACAAGGCCGCGCGGTCACTCATCCTGAGATCGACTTGCGGTTGGCCGTCGCCAAGCAACTCATCAAGTTCCAACTCGATGAATCGGGAGCAAAGCTCGAAGCCGCTGCAGAAGTCCTGTTTGACAGTGGCCCATCGGGACCGCCTCGCCCACCCGATCCGCGACGCTTCCTGATGGATCGCCCGTTCTTGCTCGCACTGCATGAACGCGGGACGGAAACGCCATACCTCGTGCTGTGGATCGACAACGCCGAACTGATGATCGCTGCGGCTCCGTGAACATTTCACGGGTTGGTTGTCAACTCGCCGACGAGCGTCTTGTCCTTCACCGACCACACATGCAGCTTGCCGGTGAAGTCGCCTGCGATCAGCCGATTGCCGTCATGCGTGAAGACGACGCGCGAGGGGATGTCGGTGAAGCCTTCAAACTTCGCGACTTGATTCGCACCGCTGTTGTTCCACAAGCGAGCCGTGAGGTCTCGGCCGACGGTGGCGAAGTCGCCGCTGCGCGAATAGTTCACGGAGAGTACGCCGGGAATTTTCCCGCGCGGCAGCGGCGTGGGTGTCGGGCCGGTGTGGGCATTGATCGAGCGAGTCGGGAAGCCGTCTTCGGCGTACCAGAGGATGACTCGGCCGTCTTCGCTGGCGGTGGCGAGCATTTGCGAATCGGCTCGCCAACTCATGTCGGTGATCATTTCTTTGTGGTCGCCGAGCGTGAAGAGGATGCTGCCGGTCTCTGGTTCCCAGACGTAAACGCCGCCGTTGCGGTCGCCACTGGCGAGCATTTCGCCATTCGGGCTGAACTCGATGGACGTGACCCAATCGGTGTGCTTCTTGATCTTGTGCTTCAGTTCGCCGGTTTCGGTCGAGAAGATTTTCACCAGCTTGTTCGGTCCGCCGAGCGCGACCCATTTCTGATTCGGACTGATGTCAGCCGCGAGCACGCTGTCGGACTCATCGCCGATCTCGGTGATCCGCTTGCCGGTTGTCACGTCGAACAGCACGGCCTTGCCGACATCAGCTCCACGACCACCCGCCGCCAACAACAACTTGCCGTTGCGGCTGAACTTCAAGACGTGCGGAATTCGTTCCGGGAAGGGCAACACGCCGATCAGCTTCAGGTCGTCGGTGTTGTAAAGCAGAACTCGCTCGTGCCCCGCGACCGCGACGAGCGGTGCCCACGGACTGGCCGCGAGCGCGGTGACCGGATGCGGCCGCTTGGTCTGAGGCAGAGACAACTCCGGCAAACTCTCCGGCATCGGCGGCGGACCTTCTGGCTTGCCGGTCGAGACAGATGCCAAATCGAGATCGACCTTCCGCGTCGCATTCTTCGCCGCGCTGGCTGACGTCTCCGGCGCGCCGAGTTCAATCCACTTCTTGATGATGGCGAGATCTGCCTCCGGAATCTTCGGTGCCTTCGGCGGCATGAACGGTTCTTCGATGTGCGCCACCGCCTTGTACAGCCGACTGGAGTCAGGACTCCCAGCCGCGATCGCCTCACCACTGCTGCCGCCGGCCATCAGCGTTTGATACGTCATCACGTTGAGATCCGACGTCGCCTTATCCGGGTTGTGGCAGTTGCCGCAATGCTTCCGCAGAATCGGCGAGACGTGGTCCTTGTAGGTGACAACATCTTTGGGCTTCGCTTCCGATTGTGCAAAAACCGGAAACGAGAAAAAACAAACTGAGAGAAAAGACAGGCGTCGAAACATGATTGCCCCGGTGGGATGTCGGTTTCAAGGCGTGAGACATTTTCAACGCAAAGTCGCAAAGACCGCGAAGGACATTCTTTGCGAGCCTCTGCGTACCTTCGCGGTTTTGCGTTGAAGATGTTCTGAAATTAGTGGTTGAATGCAAACTCGGTGGAGTTGAAGAGTCCCCACAGGATGTCGCCGTAAACCATCAACGGAACATTTCCGGCTTGGCGGGCGCGGGCTTCGGCGAGTTGTTTTTCGGTGGTCGTGATTTGCTTTTCGAGGTTGCCGAGAGCCTCGGCTTCTTGGCCTTCGTCTTTCAGCTTTTCGTATTCGGCTTTGTAGCCTTTGAGTTGGTCTTCGAGCCGGCGATAGGCTTGGTCGATTTGTGCTCGCAGGCCGGCGAGTTTGTCCACGCGCGTCGGATCATCGAGCTCCTGATTGATGAGTTCGACCAACTTCGTGGTCTCGTCGGCGGTCGGCTTGCGGGACAGGGCGAGGATGTAAAGCTCTTCGACGATTTTCGCCGGTGGTTGCTTCGCGGCCAGCAGTGACGGGATCAAGCGGCTGCCGGCGACCTTGAGCGTGATCGTGTCGCCGTTGACGAGGTGCAGGGCTTGCGAGAGGTTCGCCTCCTTGTTGACCTCGCACGAGCAGGCCGATTCGCGTGGGGCTCGGCCGAACGTTGTGAGGAAGAAGTTCGTCACGTTGCCGGCGTAGAGTTGGACGGCTCGCGTGCCTTGCGGCGACGATTGGAAGCGGTCTTCGGTGCCGGTGATCCGCGTGATCGTGTCGAGCAGCACTTCAGCTTGCAGGCGGCGGACGTAGCTGTGCGAGAAATACGCTTCGTCGAGCTCGTTAGTCTGGTTCGTCGCGGGAGAGAGTTGATACGTCCGCGAGTTGCAGATATCGCGAATCAGTTTCTTCTTATCGAAGCCGTATTCGGCCAACTTCACTCCGAGAGCTTCGAGCAGTTCCTTGTTGCTGGGCGGGTTGCTGATGCGGACGTCATCGACCGGCTCGACGATGCCTCGGCCGAAGAAGTGTGACCAGATGATGTTGGACATCGTCTGAGCGAACGCGGCGTTGTCGGCCGAGGTCAGCCACTTGGCCAGCGAGACGCGCGGGTCTTGCCCCTCGACGTCGGGAGCATTACCGCCGAGGAATTTCGGCTTCATGCGGCGGCCGTTGACCGGGTGCTCGACCGTGTTGTTCGCGTTGTTGTTGAAGACAACAACCTCGCGACCCTCGACGCCGCGCTTCATGTTCACGCCGGCAAAGAAGCTGGCAAATCCGTAGTAATCATCCAGCGTCCAACGGTCGAACGGGTGGTTGTGGCACTGAGAACATTGAATGCGGGTGCCGAGAAACGTCTGCGCGAAATCTTCGGCGGTCTTCTGCGGAGTGAGCCGTTCTGAGGCGGTGTAGAGGTTCGACGTCGGCTGCTTGATGTTGCTGCCGTTGCCGACGACCAGCTCCGCAACAAACTCGTTGAGCGGCCGATTCACCGCCATCTGGTCGTGAATCCAGCCGGCATACGACCACATCGCCTTCGCGTCGCGACCGTACTGCGGTTGATTGTTGACGGCTCGAACGCGGAGCAGTTCGCCCCACTTCATCGCCCACAAGTCGACGAATTCTTCGCGGTCGAGCAGTTGGTCGATCAGCTTCGCTCGTTTGTCTTTGTCCGTGTCGGCGACAAAGCGGTCGTATTCCTCGCGCGTCGGCGGTAGGCCGATCAGATCGAGCGAGACTCGCCGCAGGAATGTTTCGTCATTGCACAGCTCTGACGGAGCCAGATGCAGCTTCTTGAGCTTGTCGAACACGAGCGTGTCGACGAAGTTCGTTTCGGAGGTGTTCGGCCAGACGAACTTGTCGTCAGTCGGGAGGACAAGGACTTCGCCACCGACCGTGAACTTGTTGAATCGCGCGAACACGAACGCTCCGCCGCGATTGTTGCCTTTCGCGATGCCGTCCTTGTCGATGCTGACGACCGCGTCGTTGTTGGTCATGAACAATGCCAGCTTCGTGACGTCGCGCACCGAACCGTCGGAATACCGCGCCATCACGACGGTCTTTTGCGTTTGATCTTTGCCCGCAAAAACAGTCTTTGACGGCAGCAACTCAATGCCTAGCGGTTCCGGCGTGTCCCCTTTGTCATCGGGCGCACCCGCTTCGATCCAGCGGAGCATGGTCCGATAGTCGTCGCTGTCCGCGGTGAAGACCTGGCCGCCGGTGTGATCGACCTCGCCGGTCGCTTTCTCCAGCACCAGGCTCTTTTCCGGCACCGCGACATCAATTCGCCGCCCGACCAACTGCCGCGTGAGTTTGTAGTAGTCGCCAGCCGGGTCGTACCCGAACAGCGACAGATGGAACCCATCCTTGCCGCGAGCCGCTCCGTGACAGCTTCCGGTGTTGCATCCGGACTTCATGAAGATCGGCATTACGTCCAGCCGAAAGCTGACGTCGCGTGAAGTCGTCGCCTCTTTGACCGTGACCGGCACCTCCGCCTTGAGTTGCCCCAACTCGACAAGCAACTTCGTCTCGCCATCGGCTTTTGGCTTGAGCGTCTGTCCGTCGAGACCGACCACCTTCGGATCGGCGACACGAACCTTCACCGCCCCGGTCACATCCCGCGTGATGCCTTGGTCATTCACGACCTGCACCGCAATCGTTAGCCGGTCGCCTTGTCCTCGCAGCGAAATCTCCGACGGGAAAACTTTCAGTTGCGTGCCGGCATCGGCGAGGCAAACCGAGGATGTCGCCAACATCGTCAGGCAGACCAAAGACAGCATTCGCAATTTCATGGGATGACCTTTTCAATCTGAGCAGGCGTTCGACACATCGAGAACTTCACCGTCCGGAGACTCATGCCCACCGGCTCGCCTGTGTTACTTGGTTTCTTCAAGAGCCTTCTGGTTTCATCGCGGCCAGTCGGCGTTCAATTTCTTCGTGGCTGACATCTTCGACGTGGGTGGCGATGGTCCATTTGTGGCCGAACGGGTCTGTCACTGTGCCGGAACGGTCGCCATAGAACTGATTCTGCACCGGCCGAAGCTCTTTGGCCCCGGCGGTGATCGCGCGAGCGAAGATTTCGTCCACGTTGGCAAGGTAGAGCATCAAGCCAACCGGCGAGCCGCCAATCGTCGTCGGACTGAGTGCGTCCATGTCCGGGAATTCGTCCGCCAGCATGATGATCGAGTCGCCGATCTTGATTTCGGCGTGCATGAGCACACCATTCGGACCTGGCACCCGCATCAACTCGGTCGCGCCGAAGACTCGCTTGTAGAACTCAATCGCCTCGGCCGCGCCTTTGACAATCAAGTACGGCGTCGCGGTGTGATAGCCATCGGGAATCGGTTTGACGGACATGGTGTGTTCCAATGTAGCCGTCTCGCTCCGTGAGACGATTGCCGAACAAGGTTCGAGTTTGATCGCGCGGCCGACCTCCAAAAAACAAAGACGTCTGCTCCGCGCTCGGCCTTCGTCTCGCGGAGCGAGACGGCTACTTCATGGCTGCTTTGACGCCCCGCTCAGCATCGATGCGGAGCGTGCCGTAGCCGCTGAGTTGGCGGACGGCTTGGCCCTCTTCGGTGACGGTCAGGTCGAGCGTGATGCCTTGGTAGCCGCCGGTGAGGCATTCGTCGGTGGCTTTCAGAGTGAACGTGACTTCTTTGTCTTCGGCGGTGATCTCGCGGAACGGCTCGACGAGTTCGACGCCGCGCGGCAGACGAGCCAGCGTCGCCTTGGCTTTGCCCTCGAACGGCTTTAGGTGGTTGAGCTTCACGGTGAGATTCGCGGTCTTGCCTCGCTCGATCGACGCGCGGGCGAACTTGGCGTCGATGTGCGGTTCAGCCACGAGCAACTTGAACGCCTTCGTCGAGACATAGGTTCGGTTGGCTCCGTCGCGATACGCCGGGCGTTGAGCACCACTGACGGCCGAAAGCGTCACTTGGTACGAGCCGGCAGTCGCGTTGCGAGCAGCACCGAGCAAGTATTCGCCTTCCGGCTTCTCGGTACGAATTGTGATCGGCGTGCCGGTCGAGACTCCATTGGGCTTCCACTCCATCGCCACGCTGACCGGTTCGTCAAAACCCTCCGCACGGACGATCTTAAACTTCAAAGAAATCTCGCCGTTCTGCACAAGCGCGGACTTCGGCTCCTCGACTTCGATGGAGAACGGAGACGGCTCGGTGACCGCGATGGCCAGTTTTTCAAACGTGTTGAAGACGTAGTAGTCGTTGTTGCCCGACGCGCTCATTGGGATGGATTGGCGGAAGCCGGAGACCAGTGACGCTCCTTCTTTGGCTTCGACGGGCCGAGCGACGATCTCGATGAACTTGCCTTGCAGCTTGGCATCGGGAGCCGCTTCAAAGACGACGGGAACTCGCGGCATCGCGGGAGTGACTCGCGGAGCGTGCATCGTCACCCCTTCGGGGAGGCCGAGCGCGACCAATTCGAGTTCTCCGTTGAACGGGCGGTTCGAGTTGATGATCGACAGTTGCGTGTTGTAGCGCCCGCCGCTCGGCACGCTGATCGACTGCCGCGACTGCGGTTGGAAGGCGGCCTCGCCGTCTTGCGGGATGTAGACGTAGACGGCGTCGATCTCCGGTGAGATTTCGACGCGATAGACGAAGTCCGCTCCACCGTTGCCACGGTCGTCTTCGACGCCGAGCACATATTCACCGTCGGCTGCCGCGGTGAAATCGAGGAACGGATCGAGCGTGTCGCGATTCATGCCGCCGAACGGCGGATAGCCGAGCTGATTCGGTCGCGAGTCGGTCGCTCGTTGCGGGTTCCCTTTTGCACCGACTTGCTTGATCCAAATTGTCGGATCGAGCGGCGAGCCGAGAGCGTTCGCGAGGCAATGCACTTTGAATCGCTCACCCTTCTTGGCGGTAAAGCGGAAGCAATCGACGTCGCCCGACTTCTCGATGATGCCATTGAACGCGATCGGCAGACTCGTGGCTGATTGCGATTTGATCGCGTCTTCCGAGTCATTCGGTTCGGCTTCCAGCACGTTGTCGAACGGCGAGACTCGCAGAGTGTTCGGCGTCGGTGTGGGAACGTTCGATTCCGCATCGACCGCGACGAATCGAAACTCGCGAGATGACTCTGTCGCCGGCAATGTCACAGCCTGCGACCAGTCGCCCTTCGGATCACCGAGCACTCGCACGGACAGTTCTTTTCCAGCAGGACCACCGGCCGGATACAGACCAGTTGGCCGAGCGAACGTGCCGACGTGCAACCGGTAGACATCGTTGGCCGCCGAGTAGGTCGTGTGCCGCACTTCGACGAAATACGCTCCATCCTTCGGCGCGATCAGCGATACGACCGGGTCTTGCAGGAACAGCGCCGAATCATCCGCCGCGATCAACCGCTTGCCATCGGCATCGAGCACTGCGATGTACAGATCCGGAATACCTTGATCGACACCCAACCGCACCGCTTCGATCTCGGCCGAGAGGCGTTGACCTTGCTTGGCCTCGATGCGGTACAGATCCACGTCGGTCGGTTCGATCATTCGGCCGAGTACACTGCTGTTGAGCGGCACGGCCTGAGCGGCCTCACGCTTGTCGTTGCGGCCATCTCGCTGCGAGCGTTCGTCCTCTTCAACCGTAGCGAACGGGCCGACACAGAAGCGTTGATACTCGCTGATCCCCGCCGCCGTGCGCAGCCGTATCCCATGCACGCCGAGCGGACAATCGTCCGCGATCTTGAGCTTCACGCGGATACCGGAACCAGCTTCGACTCGGCCGCGATATCCACGAATCTCGATGTTCCCTTCGACCGACTCAATCGACTCGACGGTGATGCCCGGCTCGTAGACCAAGACTTCTTCCGGCTTGTCGAGATACCGGCCTTGAAGCATCACCTCGACCGTCGTGCCTCGCTGTCCACCCGGCGGGACGACGCGAGCCAGACGCGGCGTTCCGGCCTCGGCGATGAACGCGGAAGCCAGCACAATCAAGCCAGCCAGAAACGAAACTCTTCGCATGGCGATGTCCTTGAATCGAAGCCAAAAAACGCAGGTGAAAAGCATCTGACGCAAAGCCGTGGAGTCGCAAGACTCGCAAAGGATGTTTGTCCTTTCCGTTTCTTGGCGTCTCCGCGACTTTGCGTCAGAAACGGATCCGAGATTAGCTGACCAATTCCTTGAGCACTTCGCCGCCGTCAATGATTTCGATCGGACGAGCACCAGGGGCCATCAATTCTTTGTCGGCGTTGATGCCGATTTGCTGGTAAACCGTCGTGAGCACATCCTCGATGCGGACCGGATTCTCTTCCGGCTCGCTGGCGGTGCTGTTCGACGAGCCGTACACGAGGCCGCGTTGCAAGCCGCCACCGGCCATCGCGACGGAGTAGACTCGCGGGAAGTGATCGCGGCCAGCGGTCGCGTTGATCTTCGGCGTGCGGCCGAACTCACTGGTGACGAGCACCAACGTGCTGTCGAGCATACCGCGTTCGTCGAGATCGCTGATCAGACCGGCCAACGCTTGGTCGAGCGTCGGGGCTTGACGACGCATCGCGTTCTCGATGCCGGCATGATGGTCCCAGCCGCCGTAGCTGACGGTCGTGAATCGCACGCCCGCTTCGATCAAACGGCGAGCCAGCAGGAATCGCATTCCGGCTTCGTTGTTGCCGTACTTGGCTTTCGTGGCTTCGGTCTCTTTCGAGATATCGAACGCTTCGCGAGCGGCGGGCGACGAGATCATCGCGTAGGCTCGTTCGTAGAACTTGTCCATCGCGCCGAGCGCCTCGGCCTTGCTGGCGATCTTGCGGAAGTGTTCATCGACCGTCTCACGAATGCGCTGTCGCTTGTAGAAGCGGTAGTCATCGACACCGGCCGGCAACATCAGATCTTTGACTTGATAGCCTTGCCGGCCCGGATCGCTGCCGATACCGAACGGGCCGAACTGCGAGCCAAGATAACCGGTGCCGGCGTACTCGGTGGCGTTCGGAACGGCGACATACGGCGGCAGGTTCTGCTTCGAGCCGAGTTCGTGCGACACGACCGAACCGATGGCGGGATGCTCGATGGCCGGACTCTTGCGGTAGCCGGTGAACATCGCGTAGCTGGCTCGGCCGTGATCGGCTTCTTTGCCGGCGATCGAGCGGATGATCGTCATCTTGTCGGCGATCTTCGCGCAGTTGGCGAAGTTTTCGTTGAGCACGACTCCGCGGACGTTGGTTTTCGCCACGCCGAACGGACCGCGATATTCCAGCGGAGCTTCCGGCTTCGGATCCCACGACTCTTGATGAGCCATTCCACCGGGCAACACGATCTGAATCACGCCCTTCGCTTGGCCTTCTTTGCTCTCGTAGAACTTCTGCTCCGCTCGAGCTTCCAGTCGAAAGAAGTCGCCGAGCGTCAGCCCCAACGCTCCGCAGACGCCAACTCGCAGGAAGTCACGGCGGCCGGGCTTGGCAAAGTGAGCGGGGTCTTCGGTCCAGGTGACGATGTCTTTGGTCGAGGTCATCGAGTCGTCCTTTTCGGAGTTGAGGAAGGAGTTCGGAGTCTTTGAGGGAAAGTTTGCGGAAGCCATTCATCAGCCCGACCCAAGCGACGGGGAACGGACTGTGGAAACTCAAATGCGGAATCTGGAAGGCGTTCGGGCGGGCGAAACTGAGGGAAAGCGTAACGAGCGCTCCCTCACATCGGCAAGAATCTCTTGGAAAAAGCAGTCGGTTCGGCGGGGGCGATTGGCTGGGATCGAGGCAGCCGAAGACGACGATCCGTAGAGCACTTTTATTCTCTGACAGATCCTCTCGATGACTCAAAAAGGTAGCCAAGCTCGCCAGAGCTTGGGGCAATTGACGGCATCCCAAGCTCTGGCGAGCTCGGCTACGAAATCCCGAATAATCCCTGCCCGTATGAAGCTCGGTGATCAAACGGCCGGTACAGTCAGGCGAATTTGCCTGACCGATCGGGTTTTCACGTCTCTGGAATGGAGTGCTTGTCATGTTGCGTCGCATCCTGCTGAGTGTTTTCGTCGCTTGGGGAATGCTGTGCTCGCCGGTTTTGGCAGAGGACACTTACTTCCGAGTGCGGTTGAGCGAGATGAAATTCAGCGACGGCGAAGTTCCCGATTATCGCCAGGCTCGTCGGAATTGGAGCGACTGGTCGAGATTCCAATTGATGCAGCCGGACGTGCAACTTGATGACGAAGGTGAGGCGTACCTTCATGGTGCCGGGTTGTGGTATTCGGTTCTCTACTGGCATCGCGGCAACGAACTTGAGCAACTGCATCTAGTTGTTCGGACTCCGGCGCGGCGCGATGTTGCTGGCCGTTTGGTTTTGCCGAAGCCGGATGGCAGCGGATTGATCGCGCTGAAGTTTCGTCTCGCCGCGGACTCGGCATCGACGACCATCGCGCGAGAGTTTCAGCTCGCGAAAATCCAGCACTACGAACGACGGCAATGGGAGAACAACAGTGCCGGAGCCGCTTGGTACCGGTATCAGATCGCGACTGCGAAACGAACCCTCGGACAGCTTTCGCAGGACGAACAACGCTTGCTCGACAGCTCAACCCGCGCAAGTAGGTCCAATGAACTCGACCGAACCTACGACCTGTTCTCCGGCGGCCGCGCCGTCAGCGAGAACTTGCAGCTTGATCGGGAACTGCTCTTTCCGCGCGGCAACACCGACGCGGGCAAGTCGGTGCCGCTCGATTCGATCGTCGGCATCACGGTCAAAGAGTTCGATTGGCAGCCGCATCTCAAGGATGCGAAGCCGGTTCTCGATCCGCTGGCGAGTGTGATTCCGGCGGATCAGCATGCCGTCTTCTTTCCGACGTTCGCAGCGGCGTTGCAGGTCGCGGATGAAGCCAAGCTGCAAGGAACATCCGTGCTGCGGCACACCGAATTGTCTTCGCAGGACACGCACCTGGTCGAACGGTACGAGCGACAACTCGGCCTGTCGTTGAGCGTGCTCGGTCGGATGCTCGGCCCGAAGTTGGTCTCGAGCATCGCGATCACCGGCGGCGATCCGTATTTCGCAACGGGGACCGATGTCGCGGTGTTGTTCGAGTCGAAGCAGCCGACGCTGCTCGCCGGATTGCTGGTCGCCAAGGCGCGCGTCGAATCGGCGAGCGTCACCGATGCGAAGCCGCTCGAAGGGACCATCGACGGCATCAAATACGTCGGCCTGCGTTCGCCCGATCGCCGAGTTTGCAGCTACGTCGCCGAGTTCGCCAATGCCGTCGCCGTGACCAACTCACTGGCTCAGTTGCAACGATTGGCGGCCGTCAAAGCGGGAACAGCCACAGCGATGTCGTCGCTGCCGGAGTACGTTTTCTTCCGGCAGCGGTATCAACTCGGCGATGCGACCGAGTCGGCGTTGCTGTTCATCAGCGACGCGACGATCCGCCGCTGGTGCGGGCCGCGATCGCGGATCGCATCGTCGCGGCGAATCCGCGATGCGGCGGTCTTGTCGCAGATGCAGGCCACGAGTTTGGATTTCCTCGTCACCGGAAAAGGATTGAAACTCGGAGCACTCTCGTCGGACTTGCCGACGTCGCAACAGGCGGACCTGCAATTGACAACCGACGGCGTGATCTCGCCGTCGCTGGGACGACTCGATTTTCTGACACCGATCTCGGAACTCGTGTTCGACAGCGTCACGACCGCCGAACGGGACGCCTACCAGCGTTGGCGAGACGGCTATCAAAACAATTGGACCGGCTCGTTCGATCCGATCGCGCTGCGAGTCGGCACAGACGAGAAGCGGTTGCTGGCCGATCTGTCGATCATGCCACTGATTGCTCGCAGTGATTATCGCGAGATGCTGCAAATCGCCACCGGCGTGAAACTCACCGCCGAGTCGGGTGAGCCGCATGACACAGTCGCTCACTTCGTGCTGGCCATCAACCGCGAATCGCCGCCGATCCAGCAAGCGAATCAGCTCCTCGCCGGAATCATGGCCGGAAGCCGACCGGCAGGATTCGGAGCCGACAAAGTGTTTGATCCGCTTGGTTGGCTGGGGCAGTCGTTCGCGGTGTACGCCGACCGCGATCCGTACTGGGAAGAGTTGCTGAAACTCGCTCCGGAAGAACGCGGGCGCAAGCTCCAGCGCGACGGCTTTCGATTACCGATCGGCGTCCGCATCGAAGTGCGTGAGCCGCTCAAACTGGCGTTGTTCCTGACGGGACTGCGTGTGTTCATTCAACAGTCCGGCCCCGGCCTCACGAAGTGGGAGACGCCGACACATCGCGATCACCCGTATGTCAAAATCTCCGCCGCACGACGCGGAGCGGACGGAGTCGCGGAACTCGACAACGCTGCACTGTATTACTCCACGATCGGTGACGGCTTACTGTTCTCGCCCAACGAAGAGGTCATCAAGCGAGCCATCGACCGGCAATTGGCTCGCGACTCAAAGGCCGAACAAGCTCCAGCCACGGACGCGAAGCCCGCTGAAAAGCCAGACGCCGCGCAGCCGCTCAAAGAAATCGCCGGCGGCTGGCTGGGCGACAGCGTCGCCGTGAAATTCGATCACGTCCTGCCGCAGTTCTTCCTGTGGTTCGCGGAAGTCGTCGATCCTCAACAGGCGGCTCAAACCAATTCGTGGAGCAACCTGCCAATCCTCAACGAATGGAAGCGACGCTATCCGGATCGCGATCCGGTCGAAGTCCATCGCCGCTTCTGGAACACCGAACTGGTCTGCCCCGGCGGAGGACGCTACGTCTGGAACGAACAATGGCGCACGATGGAATCGACCGTCTTCGGCCACCCCGGCGAACCCAAGCAGCCGGAGAAGTTCGAGGCTCCGCTGTTCCCATTCGCAAAGGCCAGTTTCGGCCTGACGTTTGAACTCGACGGCCTGCGTTCGCGGTTGGAGTTGCTGCGCGAGGCCAAGTAGACCGGACGCCTACGTCCGGTCTGCCGAACCGACCGGACGTAGGCGTCCGGCCTACTTCACTGCTGGCAGAAGCGCGACGCCGTTTCTACGATCCCCGCCCTTCTCGCCCAGCGTTGTGAGCGGTGGCGAAAACGGAACACACTCAATCGAAAGGTCTCTCTCGTGGCCAGTTTTGGAACCAATCGCCGAGCCGAAGTGGACGCGGCTCTGAAAGACGTGGATTTCTCGAAGAACACCTATCAAGTCGAGTTCGAGACGACGATGGGGAAAATTCTGCTCGACGTGTATCCCGACGTCGCACCGGGCCACGCCAACAACTTGATCGGCTTGACGAAGATCGGCTTCTACAACGGCATCATCTTTCATCGAGTCATCTCTGGCTTCATGATCCAAGTCGGCTGCCCGCAAGGGACCGGCACCGGCGGGCCGGGCTACACGATCAAGCAAGAGTTCAGCGCCAAGCCGCATGACGCCGGTGTGCTCTCGATGGCTCGCACCAGCGATCCGAATTCGGCAGGCTCGCAGTTCTTCATCTGCCTCACCCGCGACGGCACGAAGAGTCTCGACAACCAATACACCGTCTTCGGCAAAACGGCCGACAAGTCGAGCCTCGACGTGGTGCTCAAAATCGGCAGTACCCCGACCGGCTCCGGCGACCGCCCCAAACAAGAGGTGAAGATCACCTCCAGCCGAGTCATCGTCACGCCAAAGAGCTGATTCATCGAAGTTGTCTCGAAATCGTAGCAGGCACATTCCGTGCGCCGTCGGACAAGACGACACACGGAATGTGCCTGCTGCCATTTTGCGGCGGTGGCCGCTGATCCGCATTCCGAAAATTAGCCGCGCGGCGCTAGCCCCGGTTCATGCCGTGTAACCGGGGCT